>CANKTH010000091.1 GCA_947486185.1 Deltaproteobacteria bacterium | reverse complement strand
TGATTGAGGTGGATCCCGCGCTCCTGGTCAACAAGAACATGGACGGCCTCGCGGTGCGCCGCGCCTTCTGGTGTGCGCTCCATCGTTTTGACCGGATGCCCGACTGGACCCGCGACGCGGTCGACCAGACCCTCCGCGAGCTCGCCGAGCGGCTGGGCGTCAAGCTGAAAAATCTCCTCCGCCCCTTCTACGTCGCCCTCTCGGGTCGCGAAGCGGCCCTCCCGCTTTTTGATACGATGAACCTGTTGGGTCGCGATCTCTCCCGCGCCCGGGTGCGGAGCGCGCTCTTGCGGCTCGGCGAGCCCGATGACGAAGAAACCAAAGCTTGGAAGTTGCTGATCGAGTAGCGGAGGCGGGCAGGCTTCGAGAGATCCGCGCGAGCTTTGCGGCACCCAGCCCTGCAGTAGCATGGAGGCACGGAGAGCCCGATGCCCCCGAGCCGCCAGCAGCAGAACGTCACCCCCACCCAACGGCCCGAACAGGCTCCGACGCGGAACCCCACCACCAACCGGGGGAACGCCGCGCGCCAGGATCAGGTCCGCGCCGCCCAGACCAACGGCGCCGCCGGGACCCAGAGCCAGCGCCAGACCCCGCTCCAACAGTTCAACACCGCCTTCGACCAACAACGCGGGCAAGCGGCCGACCCCAACCAGCGGCGTTGGGCCGCGCTCACCGAGGCGCATGGCCAGGAGTACGCCGCGTGGCTCGAGGCGAAGAAAGCGGAGCCCAACACGCCGCTGCCCGCCGGCCTTCGTGGCCTGGTCACGCCGGGCGCAACGCAGGGACAGGACGGCTACGTGCAGCGTGCCGGAAACCGGCATTATCAGTACGGCTTACAGGGTGACGAAGGCGACGGCGCCCGCACTCGGAGCGACCTGATCGGCGACTCCGACCAGTTCTACAGCCGCGCGTTTGTGGAGTCCAAAACTACAAAAGACGCCAAGACCGGTAAGGAGACCACCACGCCGCAGGTGCGCGTGCTCAAGCCCGACGGCACGGTCGGCCTGATGGACGCCAACAAGGACGGGATGGTGGAGCTTCCTGCCTCGGGATTTGGATTCGGGACTCACAATCGGAATGACGTCAACCTCCCGAACGGCCGGCCGCAGGGTGACCAGTGGGGCCGGCCGGAGTCGATCGCGCGCACCATGAACACCATGGCGGACTACGCCACCCTGTTCCCCGGCTCCAGCCTGTCCATCGGCGACCTCTCCGATCCAGCTGGTTCAAGCCCGCTCTTGAACACGGGCAGCACCACGCGCCACGGGAGCCACTACCACGGCAGCCAGGCGGATCTCCAGTATCCGAGCGCCAACAGCAGCTCGGCCACCACGCCTACGAGCGGCGACGACCTCTTCCGGATGCGCTCGTTGATGCGGCTCGGCGAGGGCCGCGGGTTCGACAACTACTACGCCGGAACCGGCCTCAACGGCAAACTTTTCCCAGGCACGGACACCTCGGTGGGCTACAACCGCGACCATAACGACCACCTCCACATGGGCGCCGGGCGCGGCAGGGTGTGAGACTGCGACCCCTACTGGATGAGCGCGCTACGGGCGCAAAGATGTAGGCGACGACGTGCCCAGGAGGCCCACGTAAGCGGCGAGCACGAGGAGGGTCAGCGTGAGGCCCGCCGTCCATGGCGGAGTCGCCAGCACCGGAAGCACCAGGCACGCCGTAAAAGCAAGGGAAACCCATAGCTTTCGGAGGCCAACCAGCAGGAGCGGCAGGCCCGCGAGCCCCACGTCGTACCATCCGACGTGGGGCGGGCTCAAGAGCACGGCCAGCGGCGCCAGGGCGGGGAGCCGCTCCGGCCGGCGGCCGACCCACCGGAGGGTAAGAGCCAGGAGGGACGCCCCCAGGGCCAGATCCAGCGGCGGACGGCACCACGCTCCCGGTGAGATGGAGCGGGCGAGGTCTGCGCCCTGATCGATCTGCGAAAAAGCCAGGGCATCCGCCAGCCAGCTCCGAGGCCACCACCAGCCGGCCGCCGGCACCGCGAAGAGGTAACCGAGCAGCAAGCCCGCGCTCAGACCGGCGAACCGCCGACCTCGGCCCTCCGCCAGGCCCACCAGCACGACCACCGAGAGAACAAGCCCATAATGTGGCTTGAACCAAGATAACGCGAGAAAGAGACCCTGCAGCACCGGGCCCGGCGCCGCGAGCGCCCCGGTCACCGCGAGGAGGGTGAGGCCAGGGTTCTGCCCCCCGAAATTCGCCCGAAAGAGTGGTGGAAAGGCGAGCAGCGCCAGGGCGCCGAGCAAAGCATGTGCGGGCGCGCCGCCTACCCGACGGACCCACCAGGCTCCCGCGAGCGCGGTCGCGCCGCCCATCACGAGCGCATGCAGCAACAGCGCCGTTTTGAACGGCAACAAGGCAAAGAGCCCATAGGCTACGGCCACCGGCGGCGGGTAGGGGAACACGATCGCCCGGCCCCCCGGACCCACATAGGGTGCCTGAAGCGCGGCCTGCGCCGCCGGGTCGTAGAGGGTGGAGATCTCACCCCGGAGCACCGCTACACCCGCCGCGTAGAAGGCTGGGAAGTCGCCACCGAGCCGTCCGCCCTGCGGTGTGCTGAGCCCGTCTGCGGTGACCCACAGGATCACCGCTGCCACCACCTGGGCAAAAAGCAGGGCCAACCCAAAACGGCGGAGGCGCGGGGCGTCCATCTCACCCACGTAGCCCGAGGCTCCGCGCCACGAAGGGCGTCGCCCCGGGCCGGGGAACACGTTAGGCCGGCTGCCCTTTCAGCGAGGTCTCATGTCCGCACCGATTACCGTCTGTGTCACCGGCGCCGCCGGCCAGATCGGCTACTCCCTCCTGTTCCGCCTTGCCGCGGGCGACTGTTTCGGCCCCGACCAGCCGGTGAAGCTCCGGCTCCTCGAGATCCCACCCGGTATGAAGGCGCTCGCCGGCGTGGTGATGGAGCTGGTCGACTGCGGCTTTCCGCTGCTTCACGGCGTCGAAATCTCGGACGACGCGTTTGTCGGCTTTGAAGGCGTCAACGCGGCCTTCCTGGTCGGCGCCCGCCCCCGTACCAAGGACATGAACCGCGCCGACCTGCTCACCGCCAACGGCCCGATCTTCACCACCCAGGGCCGGGCGATCGCCGCGCGCGCCGCCTCCGACGTCCGGGTGCTCGTGGTCGGTAATCCTTGCAACACCAACGCCTACATCGCGCAGCAGTCCGCTCCCGGCGTCCCCGCCAATCGTTTCCACGGCATGACCCGCCTCGACGAGAACCGCGCCAAGGGCCAGCTCGCCTCTCGCGCCGGCGTCACGCCGGGCGCGGTCACGCGCGTGGGCATCTGGGGCAACCACTCCGACACGATGTTCCCCGACTACCGGCACGCGCTGATCAACGGCCGGCCCGCGACTGAGTTTGCCGACGAAGCCTGGTTCCAGGGTGAATTCCTCAAGACGGTCGCCACCCGCGGAAAGGCGATCATCGAGGCGCGCGGCGCATCTTCGGCTGCCTCCGCTGCCGCCGCGGCGATCGACCACATGGGCGCGTGGCACCACGGAACGGCCCAAGGCGACTTCACGTCCATGGCCTTCCCGGCCCCGGCCGACAACGGCTATGGCGTGCCCGAGGGGCTCGTGTTCTCCTTCCCGGTCACCGTCTCCGGCGGAAACGTCAGCATCGTACCGGGCCTTCTGCACGACGACTTCGCGCGCGCCAGGCTCGCGGCGACCCAGGCCGAGCTGGAAGCCGAGCGTACCACCGTAGGTAGCCTGCTCACCGCCGGCTGAGCCCGGTCGCGCCTTGACACCGGGGGCGCAACGATGCAGTGAAGAGGTCGAAGAGGCAATCAATGGACCGACCTGTTTGTGCCGGCCTTTTTGAGACACCCATGGTGCAGGTGAACGGCGACGTGACCACCTGCTGCCTGGACGAGCACCTCGAAAACCGTCTCGGAAACGTCAAAGACACTCCGCTGGCGGCGTTGTGGGCCGGCCCCACGCTTCGCGCATGGCGTATCGCGCAGGCGCGCGGCGACTTTGCGCGCTCGGGTCCCTATTGCACCCGTTGTTCGTGGAGAAGCGCCGGAGCGATGCCGCGCGAGGCGGTGGTGAGGTACCTGGAGGCCGAAGGGGAAGGCGCGCTCGCGGCCCGGCTCCGGAGCGCGCCGTGACCGGAGTGATCCACACCGAAGGCTTGGGCAAGGTCTACCGTTCGGGCTTCTTGCGCCTCCCGTTCACCGGGCTCGAAGGGCTCTCGCTCACGGTGCCCGCGGGTACCGCCTTCGGCTTTGTCGGCCCCAACGGCGCGGGAAAGACCACCGCGATCAAGATCCTCATGGGCATCCAGCGGCAGACCAGCGGGCGCGCGTTCATCCACGGCCTGCCCATCGAGGATCCCCTGTGCCGCCGTCGGGTCGGCTTCGTCCCCGAGCGGCCCTATTTCTACGAGCACCTCACCGCCGCAGAATTCCTCGACTTCTACGGTCGGCTCTGCGAAGTACCCGTGCCCGAACGCAGTCGCCGCGCCACGCGTCTGTTGGAGCGGGTGAACCTGGCCCGCTTCGCCAACGTCCAGCTTGGGAGCTTCTCTAAAGGAATGTTACAACGCGCCGGACTCGCCCAGGCCCTCATGGGGGACCCCGACCTGCTCGTGCTCGACGAGCCGATGAGCGGCCTCGATCCCCTCGGCCGCGTGCTGGTGCGCGACATCATCCTCGAGGAGAGACGCGAGGGCAAAACCGTATTTTTCTCCAGTCACATCCTCTCCGACATCGAAGCGATCTGTGACCGGGTCGCGATCCTCGTGCTCGGCAAGCTGCGCGGGCAGGGCACCCTGCCGGAGCTCATCGGGCAATCGGTCCAGCTCGTCGACTGCATCTTCGAAATTGGCGTCGATCTTCCCGGGCCATGGCTTCGGGAGGGCAGTCGACTGAGAGCACAGGTCCCGCCCGACGACGTCGGCCCGCTCATCGACCGGGTCCGCGCCGCCGGAGGCTCCGTGACGAGCATTGTCCCCCAGGTTCGTTCCCTTGAGGATCTGCTCCTCTCCGAGGTGGAGCGCGCCGCTCCGGCCGACGCCCGCCGGCTCGGGGTGCTCGCATGAGCCGCGTCTGGGCGATCGCCACCAACACTTTTCGGGAAGCGGTGCGCGACAAGGTCCTGCACAGCATCCTGTTCTTTGCGGTGATCCTGCTCTTCGTCTCGCCGGCGATGCGGGAGATCACGATTGGGGACTCCGACAAGGTCGTGCGCGGCGTCGCGCTCGGCGGGATCAGCCTCATCGGCGGGATCATCGCGATCTTCCTCGGTGTTGGGCTGGTGTACAAGGAGATCGAGCGGAAGACGATCTACACCCTGGCGTCGAAGCCAATCTCCCGCTGGATGCTGCTCCTGGGCAAATACCTCGGCCTCTGGATCACGCTCGCGGTCGAGATGTTGGTGTTGGGGTTCCTCTATACCGTGATCGTGGGCACACAGCAGGGGCTCCCCTCCCCCGACATCTACCTCGCGCTCGTGATGCTCATGATGGAGCTCACCCTGGTGACCGCCTGGGCTACGCTCTTCTCGACCTTCGCGGCGCCGACGACCGCCGCCGCCTACTCCCTGTGTATCTACCTCATCGGCCATTTCGCCGACGACCTCAAGATGTTCGGCGAACAGTCTGATAATCCGGCCTTTCAGGAGCTCGCCCTCACGCTCTACCGGGTGTTGCCCAACCTCGCCCTGTTCAACATACGGGCCGAGGCGGTCCATGGCATCGCGGTGCCGGTGAGCGAGGTGGGCTACGCTCTGCTCTACTGCGTGGGCTACAGTGTAGCGGTCCTCGGGGTCGCGATGGTCGTGTTCGAGCGCCGAGACTTCAAGTGAGCCCGAGCGACGGCGCCTGGCTGTTCGTCCAGGCGTATGCCGGGCTCTTCGGGCTCCTGTTCGGCTCGTTCATGAACGTGTGTATCAGCCGGATGCCCGAAGATCGGTCGGTGGTGAGCCCTCGGTCGGCGTGTCCGGGCTGCGGGGCCCCGGTAGCTGCGCGCGACAACATTCCCGTGCTCTCCTGGCTCCTGCTCGGAGGGCGTTGCCGTAGCTGTAAAGCACCGATCTCGCCGCTCTACCCCACCGTCGAGGCGCTGTTCGGCGTGCTGACAGTGCTCCTGTTCCGCCACGTCGTGCCCGACCTCGGCGCGCTGGACGTCCCCCACCTCGCCGCGATGTTATGGTATAGTTACCTGCTTTTTTCCCTGACGGCCCTCACGTTCATCGATCTGCGCCACGCGATCATCCCCGACGCGTTCTCGATCTACGGCGTGCCCGTAGGCGTCGGCGGCGCGGCGCTCCTGGGTTGGCTCGGATACCCGGGCGCACCTACGCTTTCACAGGCGGTGGTCGGGGCGGTGGCGGGCGGCGCGGTGCTCCTACCGTTGATGGGCGCCTACAAGTGGCTCCGCGGCGTGGACGGCATGGGCTGGGGCGACGTGAAACTGCTGGCCCTGATTGGGAGTTATTTTGGGGCCATGCCGGCGCTCCTCGCGGTGCTGCTGGTGGGTGCCTTCGTCGGCTCGGGCATTGGGATCTCGCTTGCGTTGGCGCGCCGGGGCAGCCTGAAGCTGCAGCTCCCCTTCGGCCCCTTCCTCGCCCTCGGCGCCCTGATCTGGCTGTTCGCGGGCGCAGATCTGAGCCGACTCCTGGGTTGGGACCTGATGTTCTCCTGACCGTACGGCCCGCTCAGTTCAAACGGTGCCTCGCCGTGAGCTCCGCGGGGCTCCGCGACAGATCAGCCAGATCGTAGCGGTATACCAGGCCCGCTTCCGTTCCCGCCCACAGGTGCTGGCCCGCCGCTGCGAGGGACGTCACCGGGGCGTTCACCGGGATGATCGCCTTCAACTCACCCTCTCGGGTGTACACCTCCAGGCTGCCCCACGGGCCCCCGGTCCCCGCCTCGGTCACCCCGACCACCCAGGGCCCCGCGGCGCTCACCGCCGACCAGGAGCCGCCGCCGAGGCGGGTGGCCGATTGGGCGCCACCGAGCTGTGCTCCCTGCGTGTCGATAAAAATCAGGTTCTCCCCAGCAGCTCCACAGCCACGGCCGGGCTGGGTCCGGAGCAGCCGATCAGGGTCCTGGGCGTCGTACCAGGAGATCGTGCCTTCGGCCGAGCAGACCCATCGGGTCCCGTCCGTGAGGCGGCCGAGGCCGGTCACCATGCCGGCTACGGGCACGAGGCTCCGGACCGTGCCGTCGCGGCTCACCGCCGTGCGCCCACCGAGGACGTCGCCCACCTCGATGCCGGCGGCGTCCGCGTGAATCGCCGAGATCGTGGCGGGGAGCACGGCGAGCTCGGCCAGCGGGTCGGCGCCGACGCTCACGCCGAGGCGCACCCCTTGCCCCACCCAGACGCGCTCACCCTCAACGGCGAGCGCGGTCGCCGGCCCACGTGGACCTTCCGGGCCCACCCACGTGTCTCCAGAGAGACCCGCCCAGGCGCCGCCTGCCGCCACCAACGCCCGGATCGGCCCAGCCGCGGGCACCGGCGGGGGCGTCACCCGCCAGAGCTCCAGCCGCTTCGCCCCGGCGAGCACCAGGATCTGCCCCATCGCCGCCACCGCCTCGACCTTCCCGCGTGGGGGCAGGTTCACCGCCACGCCGCGGACGCTGGCGCCGAACCGTGACGGGTCGCCTTCGACCGTGAGGCCCGCGCCCGGGACCCAGACTCGGAGCCGATCGGCGCGAATCTCAGGCAGCGGGGGCGACCGGGGGTCCTCCGCCCAGCCCAGCTCCGGGCTCCAACGTTTCACGCCCCCCGCGAAGGCCCCCGACGCCCCGAGCTCCGTACGAAACGCCCGCCGGTCCGCGTCGCGCGCGACCGCTCGTAGCGGCTCGGCCGAGATCGGCGCGCCCTCAGCGACCAGCGCACCCCCAGGGGTCCACCGGGCGAGCTCGCCGTAACGGCCAACCAGCCGAAGGCCGTCCTCGAGCCAGACGAGCCCGCCCGGGGCTAAGGGCGCCGCGACCGGGACCTCCCCCAGGAGCTCGCCGTCGCCGAGGCGCACCACGATCACCTTCGTGTCCGACGCGATCGCGAGGTGCTCCCGATCCGCGGACAGCTCGAGCGCCCGCGCGCCCGGCAAGGACTGGTAGAACCGTAGTATTCCGAAAGACGCCCCCTCCATCTCCAAGACGCGTTCGTCCTCGGCGCACCACAACATCCGCCCGTCGTCGGAGAAGCGCAGCGCGCGGCAGGTGGCCGGCACCACCCCCAACCGGGTCGGGCTCCAGAGCGCCCTGGCCGCCAATACAGCCCCACGAACATCCGGTTGATCTTGCTTTTCGAGCGCGGTCAACGCTGCGCTCAGCGCGGTGTGGCCCTGCCCGACACCCCAAGCCTCCGCGCTGCGTCCCAGCTCGGACTCGACGAGGGCGGCGTGCGCGAGCGCCCGGGCGGACACCAGCTCGGCCAGCTCTGTGTCGAGGCGGGCGCGGTCCTGCACGACCAGCCCCACGGCTACCACCACCAACAGCCCGAGCACGGGGAGCACAGGCCGACGAACCAGCCGCCGCCAGAAGCGTTGTACCGGATGGCCCGCCCACGCCGCGATGGGGCGACCGTCGCGCCAGGCCTCCAAGTCCCGGACGAGCCCGCCCGCATCGGGATAACGGGAGAATGGATCGACCGAAAGCGCCGTGGTGACGATCGCCTTGAGCTCCGGCGGAGTGTCGGTGAGGCCGTCGAGGTCGGGAATAGCGTCGCGCTGTAGATCACCAAGGATCGACCTCGAAGAGCTCCCATGGAAGAGGGCTACGCCCGCCAAAAGCTCGTACAGGATCATCCCGAGCGACCACACGTCGCTCCGAGCATCCACCCCCTCCCCGCGCGCCTGCTCGGGGCTCATGTAGGCGACGGTGCCCATGATCGTACCCACGACGGTGTGGTGCCCCTCATGGGGCACCAGCGGCTCCTGGCCGATGTCCTCATGGCCGAACACGCGCACGAGACCCCAATCGAGCACCCAGGTCTCTCCGTACGTCCCGATCATGATGTTGTGGGGCTTCAGATCACGATGCACCAGCCCGCGCGCGTGCGCGTAGGCGACGGCGTGGGCCGCGTCGATCACGTGTTTGAGGAGGGCCATACGTTCGGTACGCCACGGCCGTTCGTGGATCGCGTCCGCAAGAGTCTGGCCTTGGACGCGGCGCATGGTGTAATAGAGCGTGCCGTCGGGCCGCTCCCCGAGCTCGTGGATCGGCACGATGTTGGGGTGCTCCAGCGCCGCGGTCACCCGCGCTTCGCGGAGAAACCGCGCTCGTGCCCCACCCGAAACCGACGCTCCGCCGAGCATCTCCTTGATCGCCACCTCACGACCGAGCGCGCGGTCCAGCCGCAACACCACGCGGCCCATACCGCCGCGCCCGAGCTCAACGCCGGTCTCTTCGTACCGATCTTCCGCTTCGGGCACCGGGACGGCGGTGGCCGCGATCTCCGGCGGCAGCGCGCTCGGCGCGTCGCGGCTGGACCAGGTGGCGCGTGGGTCGGAGTTGGACACTCGCGGCTATAACCGGCCCGGCGCGTGAGTCTTCCTACGCGCGGGGGGCTCAGCCGCCTCCGTCGGACGGGCGAAAATCGTAGCCGGTCTTCCGCAGGGCTTCGACATAGGCGGGGGACAGCTCCAGCGCCCGCGCTGCGCTCGTACGCTCACGCTGGTAGACCTCCCAGCGCTCCATCAGCTCGGTCACCACCTTGGCCTCGCTACGTGCCCGATCCTGCGCCATCCCCGGGTCTTCTTCGAGGTTGAAGAGGCAGCGGCTCGGCCGCTCTGCCCCCGGCGGCGAACCTGGACCACAGCCTGCGTCCTGCCGCATCAACATCCACGGGGGCGCCACCACGGCGCCGCGGAGCACCTCCCCCGCCCGCCAGGTCACGCCACCCTCAATAAATGTAGCCTCACGCACCTGTTCCTGCTTCCCGAGCAAGAGCGGCGAGAGCGAGACGCCGTCGATACCCGCGGGCGGCTGAGCGCCCACCAGCTCGAGGATGGTCGGCAAGAGATCGACATGGCTGGCCAGGCCACGGATTACACGACCTTTAACGCCAGGGACCTTGATGAGGAGCGGCACCCGGGTCACGCCGTCCCAGTAAGCGTCCCCGTGCAGGAGCTCACCGTGATCGTTCAACGACTCACCATGATCCGCCACAAACACCAGGAGCGTACGATCGAGCCTGCCCCGGCGTGCCAACGCCGCCCCAATGACGCCCATATCGACGTCCATCCGACGCACGGACTCGGCGTAGCGTTGGGCCCACATCCGCACCGCAGGCTCTTTTCCTTCGTTGATGGCCACCTGTAGCGGATCGGGGCCCGCCAGGGGCACCACGCCGCGTTGGGCCGTCCCCCCCGCGGTGCCCGGCATCGGGCCGCTCTGGTTCTGGTCACGGCCGGCGTCCCACAACAGTTGGGTGATGCCCGTGGGGTCGGAACCATCGTCAGGCTGGATCACGAACGGAAAGTGTGCACTTCGATTGTGGTGTTCGATGAACACGGGCTGGTCGCCGGTGAGACCATCGAGCCAGGCGGCCACCGGCGCCGCCGACGCGCCCCCGGGCCCCGGCTCGCCGCCGACATGACGGCCATCCGGCGTGTCTCGCGGCGGCGCCATGATCTCGAGATGCTCAAAACCCCGGTCCAAACCATAATCTGGCCGAAAGCCGGAGGGTGCGTCGATCGTGAACCCCCCGGTACGATAGCCATAGATTCCCAGGATCTCCGCCAACACCGGCACATTGAGCTGGAGCCCCTGATCCCAACCCAACACGCCGGTGGTGCTGCCGAAGCGCCCGGTGAAGACCGCGGTCAACGAGGCAAGCGTGAAGTTGGAGGCTGAGTAGGCCCGCTCGAATCGTGAGGCGCCAGAGAGGAGCTTGTCCAGGTTGGGCGTGAGCCCTGGGATTTCACCGTAGGCGCCAACGTGGTCCCGTCGGAGGGAACACACCGTGATGAGCACCACGTCGCAGCCCGCGCAGAGCGCCGCGGCAGGGGAGGTGACCTCCGCGGGACGTTCGTTCTGAAAGGTGCCGACGCCGTGGGCGGAGACCGCCGTCGCCGGGGGTGAGGTCGGGGCTACGGCCAGCGGTCCGAGCTGCTCACCGACCTCGTCACTCAGCTGGGTCAACCCGTAAACGAGGCTTCCGAGCCCGCCGGCAAGCAGCACTCCCCAGAGCCAGTCGTGGCGCGCGCGACGCATTCTCCCCCCTAACGTCGTTTTCCGCGAAGAGGCCCGGCTCGCTTGCGAGATCGGCGGCGGCCGGTCAATTGGCGGCGTGTCCGCGTTTGCTTCCCCATCTTCTGCCTCGCCTGTCCTGGTCCTCGGGGCCGGCGGCGCCGGGCTGATGTGCGCCTGGACCGCGGCGTCGCGCGGGCGCCGCGTGAGCGTACTCGACCACGCGGCGAGGACCGGCGGGAAGCTGATCATCTCTGGCGGGGGCCGCTGCAACTTCACCAACCGTGAGGTGAGCACCCGCAACTATGTCTCCAACAACCCCGACTTCGCCCGCTCCGCTCTCGCGCGTTACCGCCCGGAGGATTTCATCCGACTGTTGGATGACCACGGCATCGAGTACCACGAACGCCGGCACGGACAACTGTTCGGATCCAACTCCGCGCAGGTGATCGTGGACATGTTGGACGGGCTCGCTCGCGGCGCAGGCGCGGAGATCAAGCTCCGCCAGAAGATCCTGGGCGTAACCAGGCACGATCCAGGGTTCGTGGTCCACACCGACCAAGGTGACCTCCACACGCCGGCGGTGGTGGTGGCCACCGGAGGGCTCTCCTACCCCCGCCTGTGCGCCAGTGGGATCGGCCTCGACATCGCCCGTAGCTTGGGCGTTCCGCTGGTGGAGACCGCGCCCGCCCTCGATGGTTTTGTGTTCGCCGAGCGCGACGCAGCGCGTTTGGGAGGTTTCGCGGGCATCAGCCTGGACGCGGCGCTCACCTGTGCGGGCACCCGATTTCGCGAAGGCTTGCTGTTCACCCACAGCGGGCTCAGCGGTCCCGTCGCGCTACAGGCCTCGTTGTATTGGAGACCAGGGGACACCGTCCGGATCAACCTCCTGCCCGAAGAGCCCCCCGAGGCGCTCCTGGCCTGGCTGTGCAGCGTACGTGGCGCCCGGGCCGAGCTCAAGAACCAGCTCGCGCGTAAGCTCCCGGCGCGGCTCGCCGAGCGGCTGTGCGAGCTGCACCTGCCGCCCCAATTGGATGCAGGAAACCTTGATAAGGCGACACGCCAGCGCTTCGTCGACGCGTTGACCGACTGGCGGCTCGTGCCTGCACGCACCGTTGGCTACGCGCGGGCGGAGGTCACCCGCGGCGGGGTGGACACCGCGGCCCTCTCCTCGAAAACTATGGAAGTTCGCGCCATTCCCGGCCTCTATTTCATAGGCGAGGTGGTAGACGTAACCGGCTGGCTCGGCGGCTATAACTACCAGTGGGCGTGGGCTTCGGGCCACGCCGCAGGCCTCGCGCTGTCACCTCGCGCGCCCTGAGCTCGCGTCGATCGCTTGCCAGCTCGGTCTCGGCGAGATAGTCGCCGCGTCTTCCGCATCGCGCGGAACCGAGGCATGGATGAAACGGACGTATCAACCCCACAACAAGCGCCGCGCGCGCACCCACGGCTTCCGGGCCCGTATGCAGACCCCGGCCGGCCGGAAGATCGTCTCGCGCCGCCGCGCCAAGGCGCGTAGCCGCCTTGCGCCGACCGTCCCGTCGAAGAACAACTGAGACTCAGGCGGGCGAGCGCGGCCAGACCGATGTCCCCTCCGACCCACCCACGGGGCCCCTCCCCGTGCCGGGCGTGCTTGTCGATCCCGTCTTTGGGGCGGTGCGTCTTTTGCGCCTCAAGCGGTCGGCCGACTTTCGGCGGGTTCAAGGCGGCGGGCGGAAGTTCAGGGCCACTCACCTGTTGGTCCTGGCGGTCCGCGCGTCGGCCGGACAGTCGCGTGCGGGTCTCACCGTGAGCCGCAAGGTCGGAGGCGCCGTCGTGCGAAATCGGGTCAAGCGGTGGCTGCGTGAAGCGATGAGAGCGCTCCCGGCGCCGGCTGGCTGGGACCTGGTGCTGGTCGCGTTTCCGAGCGCGGCTACGGCCGGCCTGAGCGTGCTCCGCGCCGAGCTCGCGGACGTGTTCACCCGGATCGCCCGATGACCCGGATCCTCCTGGCCGTCATCCGTGCATGGCAACGCGGAGTCTCCGCGGTTCTCCCGCCCGTATGCCGCTTCTATCCGTCGTGTAGCAAGTACACCGCGGAGGCGATCGTCGTCTGGGGGCCGCTCCGCGGCTCCTGGTTGGGGCTCCGGCGTATCTGCCGTTGCCACCCCTTCCATCCGGGTGGCAACGACCCGGTGCCTTTGCCCTCCGGCGGCGCGCACGGACGATTGGGCGCACCTGAGGACCTGGCATGAAAGATCAGAACGAACGCCGAGTACTCGTCGCAACCGTACTCTCGTTACTCGTGTCGATGGTCTGGCTGTTCCTGGTGCGGAGCACGGCACCGCCCGAACCGCCACCCGGTGCGCCCACCAGCGCGGAGGCCCCTGCGGCGGGCGCTTCGGCGGGCACAACTGCGGGCACAACGGCGGGCGTCACCGCCGAAACGGCTCCGGCCCCCGCCCAGGCGCAGTCCACAGCCTGCGTCGACGAGGCCGTGCCGCTGAACAGCGAGCTCGTGCATCTCGAGCTCAACCGTTGCGGCGGCGCGATCACGGGCATCGAGGTGCCTTCGGTCGCCGGACCCATCACCGTCACCCCGGTATGGACCTGGCTCTGGGGCAAGCTCACGGGCAACCACACGGGCCCCTGGGAGGTCTATGCCGCGGCGCCGGGCGCGGAGTCGCTCCTCTCGGAGCAGGGGCAGTTCGCCCTCGTCGGGCGCGGCGCGTTCGACGTCGGGCCCGCACGCGCCCGCGGCTGGGAGACGCTCAGCACCGCCGGCGGGGTGACGCTCCGGAGCCACTCCGCCGACGGACTCACGATCACCCGCAGCGTGACCCCGACCGCCGATCCCGAGGTCTTCGACCTCAGCGTCACATGGTCGAGTGTGGTGCCTCTTCAAGGCCCACTCTGGGTGGCGATCGCCGACCGACTGGTCACCCACCAGGATCCTTATGGCCTGGGTACGCGGCTGATGCTCGTCGAGAACGGCGATCTTACCGATGTGCTCGATCCCGTCGGCCAGGCCGCCGAACCGCTCCGGAGCCAGGCCGGCTTGCAGTGGATGGGGCTGAACGACCGGTACTTCCTGAGCGCGCTCCTACCCGACGTTCCCTCGGCGTATGAGCTGGTCGTACAGGGCGCTACGCTGCCTGGCACCGAGGGCTCCCCACTCGCCGCCTTCGCCGTGTTGAACAAGGACCTTTCACCGGATGTGCCGGTCCAGTCCAAGTTCCGACTCTACGTCGGCCCCAAGAACGTTGAGCGGCTCGCGGTGGTCGGCCAGTCCCTCGATGAGGCGGCCAACCTCGGATTCTGGGGATTCTTCGCAAAAATCCTTCTTTTCTTCCTGCACCTCTTCTACCAGGCGATCGGCAATTGGGGCGCGGCGATCGTCGCCCTGACCTTCATGGTGCGAATCGTATTTTATCCGCTTTCGGCGCGCGCTTACACCAGCGCCAAGGCGATGCAGGTCGTCCAGCCCGAGCTCAAGGCCCTCCAAGAGAAATACGCCGACGACAAGGAGGCGCTCAACCGGGAGATGGTCAAGCTGTTCGCGGAGCACAAGGTCAACCCGCTCTCCGGCTGCTTGCCGATGCTCGTGCAGATGCCGGTGTTTTTTGCGCTCTATTCGGCGCTGCAGCACACGCCCGATCTGTACCAGGCCCAGTTCCTGTACCTCCAGGATCTGTCCGCCCCCGATCCTTACGGCCTCCTGCCGACCCTGATGGCCGTCGGTATGGTGGTGCAGCAGCGTATGACCCCGATGTCAGGAATGGACCCGACACAGCAGGCGATCATGCGGTTCATGCCGCTCTTGTTCGCAGGCTTCATGTTCTCGGTGCCCGCCGGCTTGTCGGTGTACTACGCGGTGAACACCGTGCTGGCGATCGTTCAACAGTGGTACAATACGCGTACCTACGGGTCGCTCTCTAAACCCGAACCCCAGGCCAGCGGCTGAGCCGCTGAGGAAAGCATGACGGTCCCTGAAAATCACGTGACAGCAGAGGGGCGCTCGCTCAAGGCGGCGCTGGACGAGGCCGCGAGCCAGCTCGGCGTGCCGTTGGCCCTCGTCGAACACAAGTTGGATCTTGCCCATTTCCGGAACAACACCGGTAAGGGCATCGGCGTGGATACCGTCAAGATCTTCGCCTGGTCCAAGAACCCCACCGACGTCGCCCCGCTCATGGCGGCTGAGGCCTGGATGACCGGGCTCCTCCACGCGATGGAGCGCGAGGCCAAGGTGCGGGTAGAACGCCGCGGTTCGGCCGTGGTGGTCTCGGTGGATGCCGGCGAAGAAGGGCGGCATCTGGTCGGGCGTGGCGGCACAACGGTACGCGCGATCCAGCACCTCCTGGAGCGCAGCGTCGGTCCGCAGTTCCCGGGGATTGAGCTTCGTTTGGACATCGTCGGTGGTGAGCCGCGCCGCGATGACGGAGACGGCCCTCGGCCCGAGCGCCGCGACGACCGCGGGGATCGGCGGGACGACCGTCCGAGAGACGACCGCCCCCGCTTCGATCGCCCGAGGGACGACCGCCCGAGGGACGACCGCCCGAGGGACGACCGCCCGAGGGACGACCGCCCGAGAGACGACCGTCCCAGAGACGACCGCCCCAGAGACGACCGTCCCAGAGACGACCGTCCCAGAGACGACCGCCCCAGAGACGACCGCGGGCCGCGCGGAGACCGGCGGGACGACCGTGGCCCGCGACGGGAGCGGCGCGGAGAGAGCGATGACGACGCGCTTCGCCGGCTCGCGCGTAAGATCGGCGAGCGGGTCAAGGAGACGGGCGAGACGGAGATGATCCGTCGCGACCTCAACGCATACGACCGCCGCATCGTGCACCTGGAGATCAAGGAGGTCGGAGGCTTGTTGTCCCGCTCGATCGGAGAGGGTCGCGAGCGCCGGATCGAGATCCTCCTGGCGGACGGCGCCTCGGAATCGGCCGACTGAACACCCGGGGGTGGAGGCGCGATGTTCTGGATGATGCTCGGGTGTGCGCTCGACGCCCCCGCCGATCCCGCCATCACCGAAACCCGTCTCTTCGAGGTCCCGGCCGGCGCGACCGCCCGGGGTCTGGGGAGCGCCCTCGCCGAGGCGGGCCTGATCTCCGCCGAGTGGAAGTGGACCTGGTACCTGCGTATGGGCGCAGACGGCACCTGCATCAAGGCGGGCCGGCACGCCGTGTCGCCGGCGATGGCGTTTGGCCAGCTGCTGGAGTCGCTGTGCGGCGCGCCGGTTCCCAAAGACGAGCCGTTCACGGTGGTCGAGGGTTGGCGCATACGCGAGATCGACGCCGCCCTCACCGAAAAGGGCTGGATAAAAGCCGGCGAGTATGCCCTGGCCGCCGCTTCCGCCGAAGGCTACACGGTGAGCTTCCCCTTGCCCAAGGGGCCGCTCGAAGGCTACCTGTACCCCGAGACCTACCGCGTTGAACCTGACGGTTTTGCGGCGAAGGCCTTCGTGCAGCGGCAGCTCGACACCTTCGCCGCGCGCTTCTATACCGGACACGAAGCGGAGCTCGGGAGCCGGACCCTCAGCGACGTCGTGATCATGGCCTCGATGATCGAACGCGAGGAGCCTACCGCGGCAAACCGCCCGTTGGTGGCCGGTGTGTTGTGGAAGCGGATCGGCGCTGGCTGGCACCTCGGCGTCGATGCTACCAGCCGCTACACCTTGGAGGATTGGAACGACCGGAAGGCCTTCCTCACGAAGCTCCGGGACCCCAACGATCCCTACAACAGCCGGCTCCGCCCTGGGCTGCCCCCTACGGCGATCGGCAACCCCGGCGCCACCGCCCTGGCCGCGGCGCTCCACCCGACCGAGAGCGAGTACTGGTACTACCTGCACGACAGCGCGCAGGTGCTCCACCCTTCACGAAACGTCGCGGAGCACGAGGCCTATCGGAAGAAATACAACGTCTACTGACCCGGGGCCCGGCTCAGGTTGACGCGCCGCCGCCCAGGAGCCGCGACATCCCGTGCCGCGCGCGGCCGAGCAGCGAGCGCCCAAGGTGCCGCGCGACCGTGAGCGTCTCGCCGGTTGTGCCGAGCGTCCGTACGCCTTCACCACCCAGCTCACCCGAGAGGTACTGTTCACGCGTCTTCTGACGTTGAAGCTTGCCTGACGAGGTCTTGGGGAGCTGCCCCACCTTCAGGAGCACCACGTCCGCCACGGACAGGGAGAGCTGCTCGCTGACCACCCGCGCCACGGTCCCGGCGAGATCGGGGGGCGGCGATTCCCGGGTTTCACACACCACCACCAGCTCCTCCGAGCTGACTCCCGGACGAGAAAAGGCGACGACATTCCCCTTTCGGACACCGTCCGCCTCAGCCGCCGCCCACTCGATGGTCTGCGGATGGTGGTTGCGCCCGTTGAGGATGATCAGGTCCTTCAGGCGGCCAGTGATGTACAGCTCGCCTTCAAATACGAAGCCCAGATCGCCGGTACGCAGCCCGCCATCCACAAAAGCCGCGGCGGTAGCCTCCGGGTTCTCCCAGTAACCGTCCGCGAGAGAGGGGCCTTCGATCCAGACTTCTCCCTCCTCTCCCTCTCCGAGCCGCTCGCCGTCGGGACCGAGCGCCACGACGGTATGGCCCGAAAACGGCCGTCCGCAGCTCACCGCCGTCAGCACCGTGCCCCCCTCGTGCCGCGGCTCGACGCGCCTGGTCTCACGGAAGGCCTCGGCATCGAAGTCGAGCACCCGGACCGGCTCGGTCGAGGAGCCGAAGGTGACGGCGAGCGTAGCCTCCGCCATACCGTATGCCGGCATGACCGCCTCGGGTCGGAGGCCACACCGCGCAAAGCGCTCGATAAAGCTGGATATGACACTGCTGTGAATCGGCTCGGCGCCACAGCCGAGGATACGTACCCGGGAGAGATCCCAGGTCGAGAGCTCGGCCTCAGTTGCCTTCCGGGTGGCCAGGGCAAAGGCGAAATTCGGACCGAAAGAGGTCGTGCCCTGGAAGCGGTGCATCGACTGGAGCCAGAGATTGGGCCGCTTGACGAAGGAGAGGGTCGGGATGAACAGGACGTCAATCGCTCGGAACAGCGGCGTGATGACAAAACCGATGAGCCCCATGTCATGGTACAGCGGCAGCCAGGAGACAGCTTTGTCCTCACCAAAACGAAGCCCCATGCCCTCGGCCGCGATCGCCTGACAGTTGGCGACGAGCGAACCGTGGGTGACACGGACCCCCTTGGGCGCCGACGTTGACCCGGAGGTGAACTGCAGAAAGGCGACGTCCGAGCTTTGGATTACCGGAAGGGCGACGCTCGGATCTCCGCCGGTGAGCGCGTCAGGGGCCACGAGGTCATCCAGGCTCGGCACCTTGGGGACCACCTGCCACAACACCGAGGCCAGGGCCCGATCGGCGACGATCAGCCTCGCGCCCGCTGTGCTCAGGATACGGACGGCACTGTCAACATAGGCGTCCAACCGACCAAATGAGAGCGGCGGAAACATGGGCACGGGCACGAGCCCACCCGCAAGCGCGCCATAAAAGGTGGTCACAAAATCGCGCGGCTGGCTCAGCACCAGCGCGACGCGATCACCCGGCCGGAGCCCCCGCGCCATGAACGCGCGCGCCTTCTGCTCCGCGATCCGTGCCAGCTCGCCGAAAGAGCAAAAGGTCTCATTCCCCGCGCCGTCCATGAACGTGAAGCCGTGGTCCTCGAGCGAAGCCACGCGCCGGAGGGCGTCCACCACGGTTGCCGGAGTCTGGGAAAAATCGATCACGTGCGCTCCAATCGCCTAGGGATGCCGCCTGTATACAGCGACGTGGATGCCCGTCAAGAACCGTTACAACCCATGATAGTTACGCATCAGTCAGTATTCCGGCTGCTCACGGACCCTGACCCGCGGACCTGTGCTCAGCGTTTCCGCTCTCGGCGCAACCCTAGCGCGGCGGCGGCGAGCTGCGCCGCGGTCAGGCCGCCGAGGATCAACACGAGCTGACCGGCGGGCATCCCGATGCTGCCCGCCCCCGGGGCGCGGAGGCCGAGCAAAAAGAGCTCCCCGGAGATCGACCGGGACTGCCAGACCGAAGCGGTGTTGAGGTAGGCCAGGGTCTCCCCGGTCTGGAGCACCAGGTGGAAGGCGTAGCGGACCGGCACGCCCCAGGACAGCGCAGCAGCGATGCCCCCCATCTCGGAGATCGGCATCATGATCCCCGAAAACGCGAGCTGGGGCACGAGCAGGAGCACGATCGTGCCGACCGCGGCCTCGCTGCTCCGCCACAACGCCGACACCAGAAGCCCGGTGGCCATCCCGACCATCCCGGTGAGCACCAACGCGCCCAGCAGCTTCGGCAGGACAAACCCGTGCTCTCCGAGCCCTACCCCGAGGTGGACCCACGCCCCCAGGACCGCACACTGTAGGGTCACCAACCCGCTCAGCACCACCATCTTGCTCAGGATCCAGGCCGACACGGGCACCCCCACACGTCGCTCTCGGTGCCAGATGGACCGATCCCGGATGAGCTCCCGCACCGCGCCCGACATGCCAAACCACAAGGACGCCAGGGTCAACATGAACACCAACGTGTCCGTGGTCTCCCGGAAGACGAGCTGCATGACCACGGCGAGCAGCAGGGGTTGCAGCCCCAGCACAAAGAGCCCCGCAGAATCCCGAACCTTCACCAAGGCATATCGGTGAAGCAACATGAGGAACATCGGGAGCCAACGCCGAGGTGCGGGCGCGGGCGGTGGGTCCCCAGGCAGCCCCTCCTCGACCGCGTGCCCGCGTAAGCCCACCAGGCGGCGGGCGACGGAAGACGTAGCGAAGCGGTTAGCCCAGGTACTGGGGCGATGATCCGAGAGGCGCTCGAATATGGCGGCGGGGCTCTCGGCGCCAAACCAGGTGTGTGCGTCGCTGGGAGGCCCGAACCAGGCCACCTGCCCACCCGGGACCATCACCAGCAGGTGATCGACCTGGTTCAGGATCGTGCTGCTCATGTCATGCGTAACGATGATCACGATCCGACCTGGATCGGCGAGGCGGCGGGCCAGCCGGGCGATCTCGGTGGCGGAGCGCGGGTCGAGGCCGCTGGTCGGCTCGTCGAGGAACAACAGGCCGAGGTTCCTCGACACGAGCTCCTGGCCGACGTTGACCCGTTTCCTCTGGCCGCCGGAGATGCCGCGCGCGTCGGGATCCCCCACCCGCTGGTGTCGGATCGCCTCGAGGTCGAGCTCGGTGAGCACGCGGGCCACCTCGGCCTCTCGCTCAGCCGGGCTGGCGGCGTCAGGCAGACGCAACCTCGCGGCAAACCTCAGGTTCTCCTCAACAGTGAGCTCGCTGAAAACCAGGTCGTCCTGGGGCACCTCACCGAGGAGCGCCGGATTGCCGACCAGCCATTGGGTGAGCGGCTTGCCGTCGAGCCGGACCTCCCCTTCATCGGGCGGGCTGCTGCCGGTCAACGCGCCGATGAGCGTCGTCTTGCCCGCGCCCGACGGGCCGACCACCGCGATCACCTCGCCCGAGAGCACCGTAAGACCCACGTTTTTCAAGATCTGGCGCTCGCCACGTCGACGGGAGAGCCCGAGCGCGTGGAGCGCGAAGGGGGCCGGGCCGGGCTCTACGGTCAAGGTCCGCTGCTCAAGGCGCAGCGTGTAGGGGCCCACCCGCAGCGGCACTCCCGAGGGCACCGGTCCAGACGTCACCGCGGCGTCGCCCACCACCGTAGCGCGCGGCGAGCAGGAGCGAACGCGCCAGGCCCCGCCGGATCGGATCAGCTCGGCGTGTAGCGGCGCGACCCGAGCGTCCGGCAGCACAACGTCGTTGGTCTCCGCCCGCCCGACGGTGATGGTCTGCCCCTCCAAGGTTAGCGTCCAAGGCGCACGATCTCCCCGGAGCGCCGAGACCAGGAGGGGGTCGGCGCCGAGGCGCTGCGCCATCTCCAGCACCCGCGCCTCGCGCCCCGGTGGGCCAGGGAGCGCGTTGAACAAGAGACTGAGCAACGCCACCAGGTCGGGGATCGGGGCTCGTTCGGCGAGCGCAGCGATGTGGCTCTCGATCTCGGGGATCTCCAACGCGGCGACCGTCTCGGCGCCGAACCACACGCCAAAAACCCTGAGCTCGAGCTCGCTGATGACGAGGTCAGACGCTCGGGCGCGCGCTTCGGCGACGAGCGCCGAGGCCGCGGCCGCGTCACGCCCACCCCGGCGCTGGACCAACCTGATCAGCGCTGCTTCAAGCTCGGGCTCCAGGCTTCCCAGGGCATGCAGGGCTACCCGGACGCTGAGCGCCTCCCAATCCGCGCCAACACCGCTCGTCGTTGCGGGCGCCGGCCCGCTGCCCGGCGGCGACATCGCGTCGAGCGAGGGCTCCCCGAAGAGCTTGTCCTCCTCCGCTAGGGAGTCGTCCGTACCCGGATCCCAGGCGAGCGGATCATGATCTGGTTTGATAGGCGCTTTTATGGACGCACCCACGTCAGGAGCCGGCCCGCGGCGTCCGGGTGTCGCGCGAGGCTACGGACCTCCCCGCCCGGGGGAAATAACGAGATCAACGAGTTGGAACGCCGCGGTAACGTTGGCCAACCGAGCACATGGTCGAGGAAGGCGACGTCCTCTGCGGGCGCGCTGTAGCCGACCAGCAACCGACCTCCCGAGCGGAGCTGGCGGGACGCCCACAGCACTACCGTCCGGAGCACCGTGTCCGGCAGGCTATCCACCGGACTGTCCAGCGCGATCACGTCGGCGACCGGGACGACCGGTGGCCCGCCGAGCGGGAAAAAGTCCAGGGGAGAGCAGCGTTGGGGGTTGGTCTGGGCGTCGGCTCCCGCCGGCCGCTCGGGCGTCGCCCGGTCCGGGCTCACCGCCAGCCCGGAGGCCGTGAGGTGGATCGGGAGGTAGCGG
>CANKTH010000090.1 GCA_947486185.1 Deltaproteobacteria bacterium | reverse complement strand
GCGCGCGCGGGACCGTCGAGTCTTTTGACCTTGCTGAACGCCTCTTTGTGGCGCGGTGTGCCGACGGCGACGATGACGCCTGCCTGCTGAGCCGACGCTGGGGCGAGAGCCTGTGCGGCAAAGAGTCCGAACGGGCGCTGCGCCTGATGGGCCGCGCCTGTCCCGGGCCGGAAGCCGCCCGGCTGAATTGGAGCGGGAGCCCGGACATCACCGGCCTGGCGGACGCGTGCGACGAGGGCAACCTCACCGCCTGCCTGGGACTGGCCGAGGCGTGGCACGACGGCCGGGTTCCCCGAGACATCCCGACGATGGCCCACGATGAAGAGCTCGCCAAACGCGCATGCGAAGGCGGCGTAGCACAGGCCTGCCAGACCTACGCCACATGGCGGAGCCCTCGGGCGAAGGCGGAAGCCCTGATCTACCACGAAAAGGCCTGCGAAGGCGGGATCGCAGCGGGCTGTGTGGACACCGCAAGCCTGTCGGTGGATCCGCGGTCGGGCCTGGAGATTGACGTCAAGCGCTCGGCGAGAGCGTTGGGCAAAGCGTGTGATCTCGGATCGGCGATCGCGTGCCTCGACCTCTCCGGGCTCTACCGTCGGGGGGACGGTTTGCCGGTGGACACCGCGCACGCCCAGACCCTCGCGGACCGGGCCTGCGGGATGGGAGAATGCCTAGGGCCGATGGAGAAGATCGCGCCTCACGGCACCACGGCTGCGCTCATCGCGGCCGCCCGTGCTTGCGACCGGAGCGTACCGGAGGGCTGCCACGCGTTGGCCGTCTGGGTCCGTACTTCGCCGCCTCAGGAGACCGCGACGGCACGCGCAATGCCGCTTTTTGTCCGTGCTTGCGCGGACGGAAACGGCGTACCGGACGCGTGTTTCCAAGAGGCGACGTGGCGCTGGTACAACTCCAAGGACGCCGCCGACCAGGAGTCGGCGTTCATGCGCCTGATCGCTGTGTGTGACGGGGTCAACGCCGCGTGGTGCCTCGATCTCGGGCTGGCGGCGGCGGGCCGGCGCGACGAAGAGTTCGCCTTCCGGCTGCTCGCGGCAGTGTGCACCTCCACTGGCGCCTATTCCGCGTCTCTACCGACGGCGGATCCTACGACCCGTATGCGTGTGCGGACAGCGGTCGCCGGGTCCTGTGACTGGGCGGCGTTGGCGCTCCGCAACGACCGTGGCATGCCGGGGCTCAGCGTAGAGGATCGGAACGCGATGGCTGCCGTCTACGCCGAGCGCGCGTGCGAGCTCGGGACGGAAACGGCCTGTACCTCGCCGAGCCCGTGACCTGGTAGAACACCGAGAAGCTGCCGCATCGCCGTCTCAGCCCGTGCCGGCCACGAGCGCCCGCACTGCGGCCAAATCGTCCGGCACCGGGACGTCGTCCAACACCCGGTTCCGCCGCGTCGCTCCGCAGGCATCACAGCGATAGAGAAGGTCGAGGCTGCCTTCCTTTGGCTCGACCGCCACGGGAACCAGGCGACCGCCGCACGTCGCCGCGCGATCCCCCGGCACCGAGCCGTCAACGTGAAGGCCGGTGAGGCAATAGGGGCAGTGGTCGCGCGGGCGGCGACCCCCGGGGGGCACCGAGGCGCCGCAGCGTACACACAAAAAGCCCTCGTCCCGGTGTATCGGGTTCTGGCGCACCTGCGCGCGAACCGCCCGGTCCAGACAAAGGCGCAGGAGCCGGCGGCCGTCAAGGTGGGCGATCTCTTCGAGCCCCGCGCCCTGTTCGACGGCGAGCCGGAGCAGCGCCGGCCGATGGACCGACCCCTCTCCGTCGAGCCAGGCTCCCCACCGTTTGATCTCGCCGCGGCTCTGCAGCCGGAGGAGCCCCGCCACGTCCATACGGCCTGTTATCCGGGTCGGGAGTCCGGCGGTGGGGGCGTCGTCGCCGCGGTACGTTGATCCCGCTACGTTAGGCTGATGGCCGTACGAACTGAAAGAAGCGGAGCGGTGCTCACCGTGATCCTCGATCGGCCCGAGGCGAGAAACGCGGTCGACCGGGACACGGCGGACGCGCTCGCTGAGGCTTTTGTGGCCTTTGACGCGGATGATGAGCTCTCCGTGGCCGTTCTGTGGGGAGCGGGCGGGAGTTTCTGCGCCGGGGCCGACCTCAAGGCGATCGCGGCGGGAACCCCCAATCGCCTCGATTCCGACGGACTGGCGCCTCTCGGCCCTTCCAGGTTTGAGCTTGCCAAGCCGGTAATCGCCGCCATCAGTGGCTACGCTGTCGCGGGCGGCCTCGAGCTGGCCTGTTGGTGTGACCTGCGGATCGCCGAGTCCGACGCGGTGCTCGGGGTGTTCTGCAGACGCTGGGGGGTGCCGCTGATCGACGGCGGAACGGTGCGTCTCCCCAGGATTATCGGTCTTGGCCGGGCACTTGACCTGATCCTCACCGGCCGCGCGGTGGGCGCCGAAGAAGCGCTCCAGATGGGGCTGGTCAACCGGGTGGTCGAGCCCGGCGGCGCACGGGCGGCGGCCGAGGCCCTCGCGTCGGCGCTGGCGGAGCTGCCCCAACTCGCGCTCCGTGCTGACCGGAGGTCGGTGTTATCAGCGTTCGACCCCCAGATTGCCGATGCTATGGCTGCCGAGTTCGCGCTCGGTCTCCCGACAGTTATGGAGGGCGCCGCGGGGGCGCTCCGGTTCAGTAAAGGGGCGCGGTAGCCGATCGGCGCCCGGACGGTTGGGTCTCGCCCCCGCCGCAGGCTTGGGGTATCTGGTGTGAATGTCGTTCGCTTCATCCCCCCGGGCCGGTCTCCGGGTCGCCGGTCGCCTCGTCGCCGTCCTCGTCGCTTTCGGCGCCCTCGCCGCTACCGCGACCGAGCTCAACGTCAGCTACCAGGACGCGCTCAGCACCTGGTGGTCCTCCACCAGCAAACTGACATTGGGCGAAACCGGCTACGACGCCAAGGGCCTCCGCGTGAGAGATGGCCTCTGTACCTGGAGCTTTGACGAGGGCGTGCTGCTGCCTGTTTCGTCCGGAGTGGCGCCGGTCAGCCAACGCTTTGTCGGTTTTGTGTTCCTCGGAAAGGGTAAGCTCTCGGTTGAGTTTCCCAAACGGAGCGACGCGGAACGGTTCGCCAACCACCTGGTTCGGCGCATGGGGAAAGACCTGAGCTTCGCGGGTCCGATCGCTCGGCGCGAGGTTCCTTACGAGGTGGAGATCGACCGGGGGATGGTGCTCTCGGCCGATCCAGTGATTGAGAAGCTCCTTTATGACCGGGAGCCCGTGGGCAGCGGAGCTGTTTTGTCGGACGATCCGGAGATCGACGGCAACATCGTCGTCACGGCGTCGCGGAACCGACTGATAGGAAAGGTGACGGCCTACGATCTCATCCCCGAGCGCCGCCTGCTCTACGAACAGTCGGGCATCGACCTCACCGTCGCGCTGCGCCAGGATCGGCTTCTCCACGAGGAGCTCGGTGTTCCCGGCGAGGAGCTGCGGGCGTTCTCCGACTTTCGCACCGCCGACTCCTTCCGAGTGGCCACCACCCACGGGCGCGGCGGCGGTGTCGGCGAAGCCGACCGGTGGTTGAGCTGCGTGCGGGACGGCTCGGGGATGTACGACACGGGCTTTCGCGCCTTCGTGTTCTCCCATGGCGACGACGAACAACAGCGTCGGCACCTCCAGAATTTCTCCAGCGACAGCTTCCGTGGGAGCGCTACCGAGCCGCCACGGCCGCCGCGGAGCTGGGAGCCGATCGAGGCCAAGAGCAGCGTTGATGTTGCCAATATCAAAGGTGGTTATTATCGCGAGCTGGCGGTAAGCTCGACCGTGACCATGCGCGCGATGGGTGGGTCCCTTCAGCACCTCGCTCTCAAGCTCCCGAGCGGTGCCGCGGTGGAGGACTCCTTCGCCGTCGAGGCGCTCACCCTCAAGGACGGCACTCCACTCGCCTGGGTGTGGCTCGACTCCGAGCGTTACTCGGGCCCAGTTCGCAGCACGGCCGCGGCGGTGCCGGCGGAGTCCACGACGGCCGACCGGGGCACGAGCACGTCCTCGGATAGCGCCGGCGGCGGGCGCCTTCCAAGCACGAGCATCACCAGCCCTACGACACCGACGCCGCTCGCGACCACCACCGCCCCGACGACGGGGGGCGACACCAGCAGCGCGACTGCGCTCATGACCGAGAGCACCCGGTCCGCCGCGGCTACCGGCGACAACACGGACGAAGACAACACCGAGGTCCTGAACAAACACACGCCGGTGTACCGCGAGATCATCGCGATCCTCCCCCGCCCGGTCGCGGCCGGTGACACGTTCACCTTCGTGTTACGTTGGAAGGCCCGGTGGCTATATGCGAATCTGACCGAGTCGGGCCTCTCGCTCGGCGCCACCACCGGACCGCAGCCTTATCTACCCGAGCTCCTTCCGGCGTTCGGAGGCACCCTGTGGAGCCTTCACACCACCCTCACGTTGCCCTTCACGCTCCTTCGCCCGTCAAGCGCCGCGCTGAGCGGAGACACGGTGAGGATCCAGAATGATCCGGAAGGGGGGCGCTACAAGGTGGAGGCCCGGGCATCACAGGTGCGCCGCCCCGTCTTGGCGATCGGCGAGTGGAGCCACTTGGATGATCCGGCGGGCACCCCTCGCGTCCAGGTTCACCTGTTCCCGAACAACCAGGGCGCCCTGGGCGAGCTTCCTCCCGAGATCCGCCGCATCGCGATCTGGTTTGATCGCCTCCTGCCCGGCCTCCCTGCGACCGAGTTGGATGTGTTCGAAGATGTCCGACAGTTCGCGGCGAGCGCGCTCACCGGCGCACTCGTCGAGGCTCCGCCGGGAATGCTCAACATCAAGGGTGTCGCTACCTCCGGTGTGGTAGAGGCCGGTCGGACGGAGGCGAACTCACCCCACCACGTGCAGTTCAACCTCGCTCGGCAGGTCGGTTCCCAATATTGGAACCAATGGGTTCGCCCCGCCACCGGGAGGGATCTCTGGATCTCGGATGCTTTGTCGTCCATGTACGCCGGTTTCTACCTTCGGTCGGTGCATGGTGTCGAGGAGTACGCCAAGTGGGTCGACCTGCTGCGAAAGCGCGTCGAAGATCCAGCCTCGATCAGCGAGGAGCAGCGGGTATCCGCCGACCTCGATCGGCCGCTCTCGCTCACGGGCTCGACGCGCTTCACCGATCAGTCTGCGCGGGCCCGTAGCGATTACGCCACCTTCATCATGGCGGAGACCCTCCGGGCGCAGATTGGTGACACCGCGCTCTACGCCGGGCTCGACAAGCTGGCGACGGAGCGGGGCGGGAAAACCCTGAGCACCGAACAGCTACAGCGGGCTTTGGAGGCTGCATCCGGCGTGTCGCTCCAGGACTTTTTCGATATGTGGGTTCATGGCGGCTACCTGCCGACCGTCGCGCTGTACCACCAGACTGACAGCGCCGGCAAGATGAGCGGCTGCGTCACGTCGGATGTGCCTTTTGGCCGGTTCTCCGTCCCGATCGCGGTTCACGACAAAGGGGGGATGCGTCAGCGCGAACTTGTATTGGCGGTTCAGAATGGGGTCGGTCGGTTTGAGGTAGAAGGACTGAGCGGTGTCAGCACGGCGGTGCTCGACCCCGGACGTGTAGTGCTGGCATTGAAGCGGACGGAGTCGGAGGGTGCGTGCCCATTGTGAGTCGATCCGCCGAGGGCTTGCGCGCGCGCCCAGGATCGCCCATGCTGGGCGGGATGCTGCTCCTCTTGTCGCTCTTGCAGTCCGGCCCGCTCCTTGCCGCGGATATGCCTACGGCCGAGGTTGACCAGGCTTTTTCGGCGAGGGCACGATGGTCGCTCGGGGAGCATCGTCTGGAGCTCCGCGGCAACACCCTGTGGGTCGATGGTGAGGCGCGGATCGTTGAGGTTGTGGACGACCCGGTGTTTGGCGGCGATCGTCTGTTTGTCCCTGCCGATACGCCGGATCGTGCGGGGCGTGTTGTAGAGGTTCGGCTGGGCGTCGGCGGCGTGGTGGTTGAAGACCGGGTGGTCGGCGGTAGGCCGGACCGCCTCGCGGTGTCTGCCTCGGGGAAGGAGCTGGCTTTTGTGTCAGGTCGGTCCGGCTACGCGTCCGTGTGGCTGCTCAAGGTCCACGAGGCGGCTCCTCCCGTTCAGCTGACCAACCTGGGCCTCGAACCTACGCCCGGGCAGCCCCCGAAGGGCTGGACACCGCCACCTGATGGCCCCCCACGTTTCGCAGGGGATCGCATCACCTGGGACAGCCCCTACGGGCCCGGCGAGCTTCGATGGCGTTGAACCTTATCTTATGGGTCTCTACCCTCGCCGCGTGGGCGCAGGACTACAGCTTCCCCACGAGCGCCGCCGACCACGGCCACTTCTACCCTACTGCCTACAAGGATCAGGGCGGGACCACCGATTGGAACTGCGGGGGCATCACGTATTCGGGCCACGATGGCTCGGATTTTGGCGGCGGCAGCTGGAGCGGCATGGATGAGGGCCGCGACATCGTCGCAGCCGCAGACGGGACGGTGCTCGCCACAAACGATGGCGAGTACGACCGTTGCGACACGGGCACGTGTGACGGCGGCGGCGGCTGGGGCAACTACGTCAGCCTCCAGCACGCTGACGGAAAGGTCACCTACTACGCCCACCTCAAGGCGTGGTCGGTGCTCGTGTCGGCGGGGCAGTTCGTCAGCTGTGGCACCAAGATGGGTGAAATGGGCTCGTCGGGGTACTCCACCGGTCCGCACGTACACTTTGAGGTGAGGGTGGGGGGCACAGCCTCCGATCCTTTTGACGGCCCGTGCTCGGGCCCGCCGACCTACTGGGTCGATCAGGGGGTCTACGACGGGCTCCCCGGGCTCTCATGCGAAGATGTTCCGGCCTGTACGCCGGTGGCCAACCTTGCCTGTGGGCAGACCTACTCCACAGCCAACAATGGTGCGGGTTCCAGCGGCAGTCACTCCTACTACGGCTGCACGGAATTCACCTACTCCGGGCCAGAGATAGCTTTCTCTTTCGCCACCAATCTCAACGAGACCGCCACCATCCGGGTCCGCGGCAACACCGCTGATGTCGACCTCTTTGTGTTGGGCTCGACCGCGTGTGACAGCAGCAACACCATCGGCTGCTCGGTCAACCCGGACGCGTCTGAGGAGGCAGTCAGCTTCAGCGCGGGGGCCAACACCACGTACACCGTGGTGGTCGACGGCTGGGAGGGCGCGGCGAGCAACTTCTCGTTGTCGGCGGAGTGTGCCGGGGTCTGGCCGGGAACCGAGCCGGTCGAGGAGAGTCCGCCGCCCGAGTCACCGGCCCCGGAGGAGACGCTCGACACCGGGCCCTTTGAGCCGGTCACCGAAGTGCCGGTTGATCCTGAAGACGACGAAGGCGGCTCTCCGGGTAAGCTCGGGGACCCGGCAACAGGCTGTAGCTGTCGCGCTGGCGGCGGGCCCGGAGGAGGCCTCATTGGGGCGGCGCTCTTTCTCTTCTGGCGATCCCGCCGCGCGCGGACGAAGAAAGTTCAAGCGCCCGAATCGGACGGGCGATAGCGGGGGTCAGAGCAGGGACTGTTACCGGGTTGGGGTTCCGCCCCGCGGCGTCACGCGCCCGATCTCCAGATCTCCCCTCCCCTTCCGGATCCCCCAAGGCATCAATATATAGTCATGTTCCTGCTCTTTACGCTGTCCTGCGCTCCCAACGTCATCGAGCTCTACGCCCGCGAACGTGATGTTGCCCTTGCGACCGCGAGCGAGCTTCCCACCAACTGGAGCCCCGACGCCTCCTTGGAGATCTCGAAGGCGGGGCTCAATCTGGTCATGGGCGCTGCGCTCAAGGCTGAGGTGGAGAAAGAGGCGCCGCCTATCGAGATCGGGCTGCCGCTCGGCCGAAAGGCCAGCATCTCGCCGCATCTTGTGGTGGACAAGGTCAGCATCGCGCCCAGCGACGCCTGCTCCCCCTGCGTGTCGCTCAAGGGGGCCCTGCTCGGAAAGGCGCCTTGGAATGTTGATTTTGTCAAAGGCAGCTTCCCGTTCGAGGTGACGGCCGACGCGGTGCTCGCGTTCGAGGTGGTGGACAACCGTGAAGTGCGCGTTCGGCTGAAGGAGCTCAAGAGCGTCAACGTACGCGTGCTCGAGATCGCGGGACTGGGTCTGAACCCCTCGAACGCGCTCGAGACGTGGGTGGCCAGAAGGGTGCTCGAGAAGCTACCTCCGGTCACGGTGACCACGCTGGACAGCGCGTCCCTGCCTCTCCGCGGCGTGCGCCTTCTCACCCGATCCGACGTGCTCCGTGTGGAGCTCCTCACCGACGTGCCCGACAGCAAACCGATCCCCTCGCGCACGTCCACTGCCCACGATGCGGAGGTTGTCCTTTCAGAAACGGCTCTTCTGGGCCTCGCGCGGCGCGCGGCGTTCAACAAGGGCACCCTGACGCTCGATGTCGCGGTCGACCCGAGGGTGCTGATGGTCAATGAGCAGGGCTTTACCTTGGGACTTCGGCTATGGCGGCTGGTGGGGCGCGGGTGGTGGCGGGACTACACCGTGACGGGCTCGCTCCTCGCGGAAGGAGGGAAGGTGAAGCTGAAGACCGAGCGGGTGGATGAAGCAGGAAAGAGCCCGGGCGCAGGTTTTGTCGATCCGCTGGCCGCCTTGTTGGAGGGGCAGATCACCCGGGTGCTCGAAGATGCGCTCAGCCAGAGCCTGCCGGGTCGGCGGGCGGAGGATCTCGGTGGCGCCCGGATCGCGGCGGTCGTGGAGTCCGTGCGCGGCGAGACGGGGGCGATGGTCGTCGGCGCGCGGCTCGCGGTGGTGTCGGGACCGTGACGGCGTCGAGGCGGAGCGCGGCGGGGGGGCGTAGCGCGCGGCAATGAGGCGGAGCTACAGCCAGACGCTGCTCCGCGGCCTCGGGGGCAAGGTCCTCCGTAGCTTGGTAATCACCGTGCTCGCCCTGGGCGTGGGGGAGCTGGTTGCGCGGCAGGTGGTGATCCCGGATGCCCGAAGCGCGCCCGAGGGCGGCGACGGCATCCTGCTCAAGGGCAGTCCATGGCTCCTGTGGGAATTGGTGCCAGGGATTCACGAGGAGCTCGGTGTAACCGTACAGATAAACTCCGAGGGTCTCCGCGGTCCCGGGAGGGGCCCTGCCCGGCCGCGGCGGGCGATCGCGCTGGGAGACTCCAGCGTGTACGGTTTCGGCGTGGAGGACGGCGAGGTTTTTACGACGCTTTTGGAGGGGCGGTGGGGCGCGGAGGTGCTCAACGCCGCGGTGCCTGGCTACTCATCCTCCCAGTCGTGGAACTGGTTTCAGATGCGCGGCATCGAGCTGGCTCCCGAGCTCCTGTTGGTTGGCAGCTTGTGGTCCGACAACAACTTCGACTCCTTCGTCGATGAGGAGCTCCTGGCCGATTTTTCAGCCTGGGAGGGTACCTTTGCCGCGCGGCTCGGCGCCGGTGCGCAAGCGAGCGCGCTGTTCAGGCTCCTCGACTGGCACCTCCGGGTGGCGCCTCGGGCAGCGTACGCCGCGAAGGTCGGGTGGACCCTGGGCGCGACCCCCCCGCCGGACGGCGCCCGGCGTGTGCCGATCAACAGCTACGCGGCGAACCTCGAGGCTTTCTGCCGCCGGATGTACCAGCGGGGCGGCGGCGTTGCGTTTGTAGCGCTCGCCAACCGGGAGGACCTCTCGCCGACCGCCGAGGCAGCCTGGTACCCCTACCGGGACGCGATGCGGCTCGTGGCGTCCCGCTGGTCCGCGCCGATCATCGAGCTGGGCCCGATGTTTCGCGAGAGTGGCCTCGGGCGGGACAGCCTGTTTCTCGACCAGATGCACCCAACCGCGACCGGACACCGGATCCTCGCCGACGGGATCGCGGCCACCCTCGCCACCTGGCCCGATCAACCCGTCCGTCTTCAGGCGCCGGCATCGCCCTTGCCCGTGTTCACCGACCCCTTTCGGCCGGAAGTTGCCGAGCTCGTCGCGATCGAGGGCGATCTCGTCGTCCCGGCGATCGTTGGCGCTGACGTGCCACGCCTCCGCATCGAGCTCTGGGAGGACGGGGTGCTGCTTGGGATCGGCGGTCGGATCGGGGGCGGCCCCTTCCGGCTCTATCTGCGAGAGCTCCCGGAGCGGGCGAGCTTCCGGGTCAGCGCGGACCACGCCCCTGATGGCCCGTCGCCAGCGGATCGGGCGTGGGCCGCCGTGGAGGCGGTGCCTGTGGGCGGCCGGTGGCGAGTGAGCCTCCCCTGATCACTTCACGCAGCGAAATCCAGCTTCAGGCATGGTTTCATTGCGGCTCAGGCTCTTGCTGACCGAGCCGTCGTTTCGCCTCCACGCGGCTGTCCCGGCGCGGTCGCGGAGCTCATGCCAGGGCTGGCTGTCGCTCAAGGTCCAGGTGGACGGCTCCGCCTCAATGTCGGCCAGGCCCCCGCGGGAGCCGCAGTAGGCCCGAGCGAGCGCCCAGCTGACGTCGACGGCGGGCCCAGCGGCCCCTGCGGGCGGCGTCGAGCCGGTCCAACCCGCCAGATAGCCCTCTCCTCCCGCCTTTTCGCCGCCGATCTGCCACTCCGGGTTGGAGCTCAGCCACCTGGCCAGCTGGCTCGTGCCTACCAGCGCGCCGGCTTTGCCCGAGGGGGCCTCTGCGGGTGCGGTGCCCACCTCGGAACGGTCCTTCTTCCCGCCGTCCTGAGCGGCGCCCGTCAGTGGAGCCGGATCAGCGACTTTCGCGGGGCTTCCGGCGCCGCCCGCGACGACGCCCGGGCTCACGGTCGGCGTAACAGCGGCGCTCGCGGTGCCCGGAGGCGCGGGCGGGGTGTCCGTCACCGCCAGCCCAAGCGGCGCCTCCAACCGATGGCTACCACCCACCCAGGGCACCACCACCTCGCCCTTCCACGAGGAACAACCGGGCGGACAGCTCGCCGACGACTCGCAGCCCTGGACGTCGGTGGGGCACGCGCCGGCTTCGACGAGGATCATATAGACGCCCGGTACCAGGCTGTCGACCGCGGCCGTGCCGTCGGAGCCGGCCACGGAGGGCGCGTCGCCCAGCTTCACCGTGAAGCTGGGGACCGGTGCCGAGACGGTCAGGCTGCTCTTCCCCGGCGTTGGCGCGACGAGCGCGATCACCTGTGACCCCGCGCCCTCGACGATCTCCGTCTCCAACTCCACCGCCCCACAGTGGACACCGCCTCGCTCGGCGCAGCCGTCGCCGATCTGGACCCGCACCCGCGTCGGGCCGGCCGGCATCGCTTCCACCCGGTAGAGCCCGTCCTGGTAGCGCGCGGCCTGCTCCCCAACCTTCACCGACAACGGAAGACCGGCCGGAACTTCGGTTACTGCCACGTCTACGACACGCGTCGACACGGGTGCCAGCCAGCGCGAGAGGGCAAACGCGAGGACCAACGCGGTAACCACTCCGGCGAACGCGAGAGCACCCGCAGCGACCAGCCACGGCGAACGCCCGCCCGATCCCGAGGCGGTCGTGTGAGGCCGTTCCTCCGACACGAGCGTAGGCGAGCTCAGGCGGGCCGACGCGGCGGGCGCTCTCGGCACGGGAGCCTGCTCCACTTGCGGGGGAATGACCGGGATCGGGGTGGGCTCTTCGGCTACTGCGGTCATCCCTCCGCCGCCTTCGGGCGCGAGCGCGACTCGGGACGGCGGCCGCGAGTGCATCGGCGCGCCCGCCCGGGCCTGCACGGAGGAGTCCTCGCCTGTCCACGTGGCGGTGTCCAGGCGTAAAGGTGGGGTAAAACGCCAGCTTGCATCAACACGATTCAGGTCTACACCACGGAGCCGCTCTGCCACCTCGGCGGCGGTCTGCACGCGGGCCAACGGATCGGGTACGGTCATGTCCCGAACCAACGCCCGCAGATCGACCGGGAGGTTGGGCCCGGGGTCCAGGGGAGCGTGGCCCTGTTTGGCCATCAGTACCTGGAGGAAGCGCTGGCCCGGCGTGCCGCTCACGGGTACGGGAAAGGCGGACTGTCCGGTCAGCGCTTCAAAAAGCACCACGCCAAAGGCGTAGATGTCCCATCGTACGGGATCCAGCTCGTTGGGTCTGACCCACTCCGGGGGCACGTACCACGCCGAGCCGAGGGCCTGGTTCCCCTCGCTCACGGTGCCTCGGTCGATCTCCGTTGCGATGCCGAAATCGACGAGGCGTGCGATCTCGTTGAGCTGGATGACGATGTTGGAAGGCTTGATGTCGCGGTGCCGTATGCCACGTTCGTGGAGGTACTGGAGCGCCTGGGCGATAGGGCCGAGGATCCGTTGCGCCTCCTCGCCGGCGAGGGGCGCCCGCGCGATGCGGTCTTCCAGGCTCTCCCCGTTCACAAACTCCATCTCGATGTACGGCGGATCGGCGTCCATCCGTACGTTGCGGACCTTGACGATGTTGGGGTGATCGAGCGCGAAGAGGATTTCGGCCTCCCGGATGAACCGGGCGCGAAGCCGAGGGTTGTTCCGGGTGTCCAGATCGAGGACCTTGATCGCGGCGAGGATGCGCGACGCTGCCGCGTTGTGGCACCGGTATACGGAGCCCATACCGCCCTGTCCGAGAGGGGCGTCGATGACCCACACATCAATCTGTTCGCCGGGTGTACGCACGTTGCACGCTTAGCCTGCCAGTGGCACGTTGCCGAAGCCCTCGGACTGGGAGTGAGGGTGTCCGTAGGAGAACCGGGCGCCCTCGCCGGACCGATGGCCATCGCCAGTGCCACGAGCCCGCGCTACAAGGTGCCGATGCTGGATATCGGGCAAGAGGTCGAGCGCTACGTGGTCGAGGCCGAGCTGGGTACAGGCGGTATGGCCGTGGTGTATCGGGTGCGCCATCGGACCTTGGGTACCGTACACGCGCTCAAGGTCCTGACCCTACGGAACCCGATGCTCAGGGAGCGTCTGGTCCAAGAAGGTAGGATTCAAGCCCGACTTCGCCATCCGAACGTCGTGCAAGTCACGGATGTGCTGGACATCCGCGGCGCGCCAGGCTTGCTGATGGAGTTTGTTGAGGGTCCAAGCCTTTATTCCCATAGTTTCGGGCGCGCGCTGCCCATAGCGGAAGCCGAGCGCCTCTTTCGCGGCGTCCTGGAGGCGATTCACTTCGCCCACGGCAGCTCGCCCCCGCTGGTCCACCGGGACCTCAAGCCCGCCAATGTGCTCCTCGAACCTCGGGCCGACGGCTACTGGCCCAAGGTCACCGACTTCGGCATCGCCAAGGTGGTCGCGGAGGTCGATGACCGGATGAAGACCCGGTCGCGTTCGTCGATGGGTACGCCGTCGTACATGGCGCCGGAGCAGATCCACGACGCCAGCAGGGTCGACCGTCGGGCCGACATTTTTTCCCTCGGCTGTCTGCTCTACGAGCTGGTGACCGGCCGGATGGCCTTCGACGCGGACGCCGAGCTGTTCACCATCCTCTCGGCGGTCTCCAAGGGCGAGTATGTGCCCCCCCGAAAGTTTGTGCCTGATCTTCCTGACCATATCGAGAGGGCGATACGCGGTGCCCTTGTGGCGGACCGTGAGCTCCGAATCGCGGACTGCGCGACGTTTCGGGCGATCCTCAACGGCGAGCGCAGCACGTGGACCGGCACGATGGTTCCGGTCGGTCCGCCTCAAGTAACCTTCGCTTTTGACTCTACTGAAGCCGCACGGGCAGCAGGGGGCCCGACCTCGCACCATGGAACGCTGACGCCCGTCGTCGCGACCTTGCCGCGCGGGGCGGCGACCATGACCCCGTCCGAGCCTCCGCCCGGTCTGCCACGACCGGCGGCGATCCGTCAAGACGCGCCGGTCTCCCCTCCCTCCGACCCGTTGGTGTCGCGGCCCGGGCTGGGCGGCGCCCTTCCGGTGATCGGCGTCGCGGCGCTGACGGCTGTGGTGGCCGTCGGAGTTTGGGCGATTTTGTTGAGGGAGGAAGGCGGTGTATCGGCCGCCCAGCTCGCCGGGGAGACGACCCCGGCCACCATCGGGGCCGGAGCCGCCGACCCCACAGGCTCCCTCCCCGCGTCGCCGGGAGCGGCTGGAACGCCTGGCGCTGCGACCCCGGCCGGACCGGGCGATCCGACCGCGGCGGTGACCCCGCCCGTGACACCCGAGGGTGCTGACACCACGACCCCGGCTCCCGCCGCAGACACCCCGGCCCCAGACGCGCCGGCGGCGACGAAGCACCCGGCAGGCAGCACAAAGAAGGCGTCCAAGTCGCTCGATCCGCCGGCCGGACTCGCGCCGGCTGTTTCTCCGCCTGTCGTGTCCCCGCCGGCCGACGCGCAGGTCGCGAAGGTGCCGCTGAGGATCGGTGCCAATCCCGCCAGCGACGTAAGCGTCGACGGGAGCCCGGTGGGCGGCGGAACCCCCACGTCAGTCAGCGTCAGCGTAGGCCGTCACACCGTGCTCCTACGAAGCCCGAGCGGCAAGACGAAGAGCGTGTCCCTGGACGTGGGGAGCGGCGGGAGCAAGTACTGCTGGGACTTCGAGGTTGAAGGGCCCTGTTGAGCCGCAACCACTCGCGCGCTCAGTTGAAGCGAAAGCCGTCGAGATAGAGCTGCTGGGCGTTGAGCCATGGGTACTCGCCTTTGCCCGCGATGAACAGTACGGCGAGCCGGCCCTCGTCGATCCAGCCCTTCACCGCCCACTGGTCGCCGTCCTTGTCGGTCCAATAGTCGATCACGCCGAGCGCCTTGGCGTTCTCGGAGTGTGAGTGGCCGCGCCCAACACCTGCACCCGCCACAATCCCAAGCTGGCCCTTCAAGAAGTCGAGGTAGCCCACCAGCAGGCCCTCCAGGTCGGCGGGGGCCGCTCCGGTAAAGGGGGTCTCGAACTTCACGGCGATCACCCCGTAGACCCAGCCGTCCACCTGGGTCTCGGCGGTCCACACCTCCGAACGATCTTCGCTCCGGGTCGACTCGGCCACCACGAGGAAGGGCGGGGCGTATATCGAGCAGCCGCATGCGCCGATCGCCGTCTTGGAGAACCGGGGAGCCTTGGGGGTCGTCGGCGTCGGAAGTACGGGACCGGGGCTCGGCGAGGTGGGTGCTGGTGCAAGCGGCGAAGGCGCCGGCGCCTCGACCGGCCCGGACTGGGCGCGACCGGGAGACGCGAGCATCAGAAGGAGAAACAGCCACATCGTCACCCCCAAGCTGGACACCGCTCCCGGGATCGGGCGCCGTCGCCGGCCGTAAGCCTACAGGGCTTCACGTCCGGTGCGGTTCTCTATACCCCAGCCGGCGGGCACGATCAGGACCGGGCAGCGCGCTTCCGAGAACACTCGCCCGGCGTGGCTGCCGCGGAGGGTATCGAGCAGGCTGTTCTCCCCTTCGCTCGTCATCGCGATGAGGCGGGCCGGCCAGCTCGCGGCGAGATTGAGGATCGCCTCCACCGCGCTGCCGGGCGCGTGGATCTGCTCGACCTTCCAGTCCGGCCGCTTCGGCAGGACCACATCGGGGAATTCGGTCTTGCCCACGTGCAGCGCGCTGAAGGTGAGCGCCCCCGGACTGGCGGCAACCGCGATCTCCTCGGCGAGCTTCAAGGCGGGGCTTGGGTCGGGCAGGTTGTCCACGGCCACCAGCACATGATCCAGCATGTTGGCGCCCGAGTTCGGCTCGACGAAGCCCAACCCGCCAGGGGGCAGCAGCAGGACCGGCACCATTGGCCGCTTCACCATCGGAGCGACGACGCTCGGTTGGAGCCAGCGGTCGAGACCCACGCGGCCGTGGGTCGCCATGACGATGAGGTCGGCGTGAGAAGCGACCATCTCGTCCATGATCGCCTGGGTGGGCTCCTTGCCCGCGGCGGTCACGCTACGCACCGAGATACCCAGCCGCGCCAGCGCGTCATCGTCCGCGTCCTCAGGGAGCTCGCCCCATTGGATCAGCGTCTGCCGCACCTTGGGGCCCCAGCTCCAGTCGGCTTTGTAGTTCTCGGACTCCACATAAAGGAGCTCCAAAGACGCGCCAAGCACCGTAGCGAGGCGGAGAGCGTGGGCGAAGGCGGACTGCGATTCGTTGGAAAAGTCAGTCGGGAGGAGGATGGACCGGATGGAGGATGAGGTAGTCATACACTCTCTGTATCCGCAAATCTGTGGAGTGCGAACCGCACTGAATCGCGGTGGGAATTGCGCGGTCGGCCCTTGCCGCTGGCCCGCGCGTGACCCGCCGGATACCCGCGCGCGCCGTGTCGCCGACCCCTGCCGCTCCGAGCCCGCACCTCCCCCACCTGGGTGACCGGCCGCTGGTTGTGGTCCCGACCTACCAGGAGGCGGCCAATATCGCCGCGCTGATCGTCGCGATCGGGCAACACCTGCCCGCGGCGCGCGTGCTCGTGGTGGACGATGGGTCGCCCGACGGCACGGCTGACCGGGCGGTCTCGGCCGGCGCGATGGTGCTGCGCCGAGAGGGGCCTCGTGGACTGGGTCCCGCCTACCGTGCAGGATTCGCCAGGGCCCTCCTGGGGGGATTTGATCCCATCTTTCAGATGGATGCAGATCTCTCCCATGACCCAGCCGACCTCCCGCGGCTCGCCGCGGCGCTGGACCACGCCGACCTCAGCCTAGGCTCGCGTTACGTCGCCGGGGGTGGCACACAGAATTGGAGCGCGGGCCGGAGGGCCCTCTCTCGATTTGGAGGGGCATACGCACGCTTTTGCTTGGGACTACCGATCCGGGACCCTACCGGGGGCTTCAAGGGCTGGCGCGCGGCGGCGCTCGCGCGCATCACGCCGGAGACCCTGCGGGCCGACGGCTACAGCTTCCAGGTCGAGGCCAATTTTCGGGCGGTTCAGCAGGGCCTTGTGGTGGTAGAGGTGCCGATCCTCTTCACTGAGCGGCGCGCCGGCCGGTCCAAGATGAACCCCAGGATCGCGTTGGAGGCAGCGTGGTCGGTGCCCGCGTTGCGGCTCCGTTCGTGACGCACCGCCCGCTCGCCGGGGGCCTGATCGCCGCGCTCCTCGGACTGGTGCTGCTCCGGTTGGGGGTGGCAGCGGGCACCGACGTGGTCGAGGACGAGGCTTACTACTGGCTCTGGTCGCGCCACCTCGCCGCGGGCTACTACGACCATCCCCCCGGGGTGGCGTGGATGATCGCCGCTTCGGAACGGATCTTTGGCGCTACGTCGCTCGGCGTACGCGGTGCGGGTGTGCTCGCCGGCGGCTTGCTGACTGCGCTCGTCCTGCCGCTGAGCCCGCGCCCCGGCCTGCTTTTGCTGCTGCTCGGGGGCCTACCGCTCTACACCCTTGGCGGAGTCCTGGCAACTCCCGATCTTCCTTTGCTTTTCGGTTGGACCCTCGCGTTGTTCGCCGCAGCGCGCGGCGGCCGATGGTGGTGGCTCGCTGGGATCGGCGGTGGCATAGCCGGCCTCGGGAAGTACACGGGATGGGGCTTGTGGCCCCTCCTATTTGCCTTTTACGCGCATCAGCGCTGGAGGGACGCAGCGGAGCCCCGTGAGTGGGGGCGGCTGCTCGCGGCCTTCGGCCTGAGCCTCTTGATTTGGGCGCCCAACCTGTGGTGGAACGCCGAGCATGACTGGGTGTCCGTGTTGTTTCAGCTCGGACACGGGCTCGGAGGCGCGGGGGCCACCTCCAAGACCGCGCCCGGCCTCGGTGGTGTGCTTGCATTCGTCGGTGCCCAGATCGGGCTGGTCTCTCCGGTGCTTTTCGGCGCGATGCTGGTCTGGGCATGGCAGGCCCGGCCGCGGTGGTCACGTAGCGAAGCACCCCGCGTGGAGGACCGAATCGTTTGGCTCGCCTGGTGGACCTCGGCGCCCGTCCTGGTTTTTTTTACGCTGGCGGCGAGCCTCGCGCGGGCCGAGCCGAACTGGGCCGCGCCGGCGTGGGTGGGCGCCTGCCTGGGCTTGTCCACGGTCGCGGGCCCACGGCTGCTCCGGGCTGCGTGGGTCGGTGGCTGGTTCGCGGCGATCCTCTCGGCGTTGGTACTGGTACATCTGGTGGTTCCCATCGTGGCTGTCCGGGGGGACCCCACCGCGCGCCTCGGGGTGGGGCGGACCCTTGCGGCGAGCGTCGAGGCCTGGGGCATCGAGCCGGTGTACACCACGCGTTATCAAGAAGCCGCGATCCTCCAGTACTATGAGGGTCTCGACGCCCGCGCCCTGCCAGGGGTGGACCGCACCGACCAGTTCGATCTTTGGCCGGCCCGCTGGGCCGAGCAGGCGCTCTACGTGCGGCCCTGGCGTGGTGGAAATTCCGCGACGATTGACCCCTTCTGCGATTGGCGCAGCGGAGCGAACGACGTCGCGGAGCGAAACGCCGACGGGAGCCTGATCGACCGGTGGCAGGTGTACGAGGTGCGAGACTGTCACGCAAAGCTGCCGACGAAGGCTGATTGATCGAGATCCGCTGGCCTTCGTCCAGAGCCTGTGTCACAGTGGCGCGCCGCCTCGTCGCCGAGGTCGGACCTGAGGTCCGTGAATGTTCGCCTCCGTCCAGCGCTGCTTGCCCTTCTTTGGCCTCCTGGCTGGCAGCCTGTTGTTGCCCGCCGCGGGCGAGACCGCCCCGCCGCCGAAAGCTACCTCTCCGGCCGAGGGCGCTCTGCCCAACCGGAGTTTTGAGACCTCGGTGGTGCGCCTCATCAACACCTCTCAGCGGGCGGACCCGGCCACCCCGTGGAACCTGGGCCGCCCCAAGCAGGGCACCGGAAGCGGATTTGTCGTCGAAGGAGGGCGTATCCTCACCAACGCCCACGTCGTCGCCGACTCGCGGAACATCGTGCTGCTCCTCCATGGTGATGCGACGCCGCATGATGCGCGCATCATCGCGGTCGGCCACGACTGCGATCTGGCGCTGGTCGAGCCCGTCGATTCAAAGCTCCTCGCCGGCATTCCTCCGCTGACCATCGGCGAGAACCCAAACTTGGGAGACGCGGTGGTGACACTTGGGTACCCGGCGGGCGGCCGCTGGCTCTCGTCCACCCGCGGCGTCGTGTCGCGCATCGACTACAACCCATCGGCCCATTCGGGCGCCTCTCACCTCTCCGTGCAGACAGATGCGGCGATCAACCCGGGTAACTCGGGTGGTCCGGTGATGGGCGACGGTAGAGTGGTCGGCGTCGCCTATCAGGCGAACGGGGGCCTCGAAAACACCGGCTACTTCCTCCCTCCTCTCATCCTGAAGCACTTCCTTACGGACGTCGCCGACGGGAGATACGACGGCTTCCCCCAGCTGGATGTGTTGAGCGCGGGGCTGGACAACGCCGCAGCGCGTCGCCGGGTGGGGCTCGCCGAGGGTGAGACGGGGGTCCAGATCTACTTCGTCCACCCTGCAACACCCGCGTATGGCATCCTCAAGCCGGGCGACGTGCTGTTGGAGCTTGGCGGCGAGGTGGTCGCTAACGATGGTACGGTGGCCTGGGGCACCCAGCGCCTTCAGGCCTCGGTGGTGCTGGACCGCTACTTTGTCGGCGATAGAGTCCCGGTACGGGTGTTGCGGGCGGGAGAACGGCTCAACCTTACAGTGCCCGTCGCCGTCAGCGTCTACCCCATCCGATCCTACGACGTCCTACCGACATACCTTGTGTACGCGGGACTGGTGTTTGTACCTCTTGATCGCGAGGCCGTCAGTAACTCACCCCCCACCGCGTTGCTCTACGACTACTGGTTTCGCCAGATCAGCCACCCCGACGCTCCTTTACCCGGTCGGGTGATGTTGCTGCGGCGGCTTGATCACGAGGTCAACTCCAACCTGTCGATCCCACCCAGCTCCATCATCGAACGGGTGAACGGCAAAGAGGTGACTGACCTCACCTCGCTGGCGGCGGCGCTCAGCCTGAACGCGGATCGTTGGCACGTTTTCGAGTCGGCCTATGGTGGACAGATCGGGGTGCTCGACCGCGCGGCGGCGGACGCTGCGCACGTTCCGATCCTCGAACAATACGCAGTTCCTAAGGATCGTCGCCTATGATCGCCCTCCTGCTTTCGGGGCTCGCCTACGCGGCTTCGGACACTGACCGATATGGTGACGCGATCGTTCGGCTGACGGTCACCTGGCAAGCTTGGGAGAGCGGCCAGCCCTGGACCAAGACGAGCCCGAGCAGCCGTACCGCCCAGGCGGTGGTGGTGCCGGGGAGTCGTCCAGGCGAGTCCTGGCTTCTGACCACAGCAGCGTCCGTGGAGAAGGCGACGCTCGTACGCGCCCGGAAGCATGGCGAGCCTGAGGAGAAGGTCGCGCGCGTGGTGGTGGTTGACCGAGAAGCGAATCTTGCGGTGTTGTCCATGGACGACGCTGCGTTTTTCGAGGATCTCCGCCCCGTCAAGCCGCTCCGGGAGCCGGTGTCGGGCGGCCCGGTGACCCTCGCGCGTTGGCGTGAGGCCCAGCTCGAGGTCGCGGACGGAAAAGTGTCTCGTGCGGCCACTTTCGACAGTGGCACCGGTGTTCTGGGCTACGCGGGGCTGCGCGTGGCGACCGACCTGAACAACGGCGGTTTCAGCGAGCCAATGTTTGTCGGGCGGCGCTTCGCGGGTCTGGTGACGAACGTCAACAGCGGCGAAGCGACGGTGACTCCCGTCGATTTTGTGGAGGATTGGCTGGCTGAGGTGCGAGAACGGCCCGAGCCGGTGGCGTGGGTGGGTGACCTGGGCCTGTCGGCGCAGGCGATCCGCAGCGCCGAGCTGGCGGCGTGGCTGGGCCTGGACAGCCCTCGTGGCCTGCTCGTCCTGAGCGTGGCCCAAGGGGGGTCGGCGTGTGGGGTGCTGCGCCGCGGCGACGTGCTGCTCGGGCTCGGCGGTGTGCCGCTCGACGGCAACGGAAGCGTAGCGGATCCGCTTTATGGGCTTTTGAGTTACGAAGCGGAGCTCACCCGCCTCCGGGCCGGGCAGAAGCTGGAGATCGAGGTCCTTCGGGACCGGCAGCCGCTCACGTTGACCCTGCCGCTGCGACCCTACTTCGGGGACGCGTGGCTGGTCCCGACGGATCGGGTCAGCCCCCCTCCCTACCATATGGCCGGTGGACTCGTATTCCGGGAGTACGACGAGTCGTACGGCGCCCGGAACACCGAGCTGAAGCTCATCAAGGAGGCGCTGCGGTCCGCGCAGACGCCGGAGCAGCGTCGGGTGATCGTGGTCGCCTCGGTCCTAGCCGATCCCTACAACCTTGGTTATCACGGGCAGGGAGACCTCGGTGTGGCGGCGATCAACGGCATCCCGGTCGACAGCATGAACGAGGTGGCCGAAGCTTTTCAGCACCCACAAGGCGAGTTTCACGTCATCTCGCTGTTGCCGAACGCGCGCCTCCTCGAGATCGTGCTCGACGCGGCCACGTTTGAGGAGGCCACACGCAGGATCGCAGAGTCTTACGGCGTCGATCCCGTGTTTCGGCCCGAGATCCCACCTCCTCCGATCGTCTGCCCAGAGTGAGCCGCGCCGGTTAGGGCGTCGAGATGCCCTCCCCCTTTCGCAGCCGGGCCCTCGCGGTCGTCTCGTCGATCCCGGTGGGCACGGTGATGAGCTACGGCGACGTCGCCGCAGCGGCCGGAGCGCCCCGCGCGGCGCGGCAGGTGGGCTACGCCCTGGCCGATCTTGCAGGCCACACCGACGTTCCCTGGCATCGGGTAGTGCGCGCCTCGGGTGCCCTGGCCCTGGCAGAGAGCACCACAGGAGCGTTGCTGCAGCGCGCACGCCTCGAAGCCGAGGGGGTGCCGTGGCGGGGCGACCGGGTGGACATCGGCCGCTGCCGCCATGTGGCGGAGCCGCTGAAATCGCCTTGATCCTTCTGATCTACGAAGTCATCGCGGCGCTTCTGAGCCCGGTCGTGGTGCTGCTGGTCCTCACCCACCGCAGGCTGCGGGGCCACGTAGCCGAGCGTCTGGGTTTTCCCACGCTGCTCGTGCCCCCGGGCGCCTTGTGGATCCACGCTGCGTCGATCGGCGAAGGTCGCGTTGTCTCCGCGTTGATCCCAGCGTTACGCCGGATGGCGCCGGGAGTGCCCCTGCTCCGCACCTGCACCTCAGACAGCGCCCGCGAGCTCGCGGGCCAGCGGGGTGAGCTTGGGCCCACCGCGCCGGATCAGACTGTGTGTTTGCCGATCGACCTGCCGTGGGTGGTTGCTCGGTGGCTCGACCGGGTGCGGCCACGCGCCCTGATCCTCGTTGAAGCCGAGTTATGGCCCGCCCTGCTCCAGGCGGCCCGGCGCCGCAACATCCCGGTGGTGGTGGTGCAGGCGCGGGTGGCGGCAGGCCAGCTCCGGTGGCTCGCGTGGCCGCCGCTCTACCGGGCGGCGACCCGCAACCTTCAGTTCTTG
>CANKTH010000089.1 GCA_947486185.1 Deltaproteobacteria bacterium | reverse complement strand
TCCGCCCGCGCGCGTGGCGCTGGGGGACTCCGTGTCGCGGGCGACGCCAAAGTCGGAGAGCTTGACGACGCCATCCCGATTGACCAGGAGATTGGCGGGTTTGATGTCCCGGTGGACGATCCCGGCCGCGTGTGCGGCGCCCAGCGCGCGGCATGCGTGGCTCGCCACAACCGACAGCTCGTGGAGGCTCAAGGGGCCGTGCGTGTCGATCCAGGCTCCGAGATCTCCGCGATCCATCGCCTCCATCACGAAATAGGCGCGATTGTTCCACGTGCCACGTTCGAAGATCGTGACGATGTTGGGGTGGGCCATTCGGGCCAGGAGCCGCGACTCGCGCTCAAAGCGGGCGCGAACGCCGGATTGGGTGTTCACGCCTGCGAGCATGAACTTCACCGCGACCCGACGATCCAACTCCAGGTCGTCCGCGAGCCAGACCGTGCCCATGCCGCCCGCGCCCAGCTGACGGATCGCCCGGTACCGCGGGGGCAGCGATGGTGAATCGACGGTCACAATCGTCGATTATCACGCGCCCCGCGTCGTGCCCCCACGGATCACGACACCGCTGCCCTGGGCTCCCGACGTCGCCGGCCAGATATCGGCGTTGTCGGTTGGTGGTACAGTTCTTGCTTCGCGTCCGACCATCCTTGAGGTCTCTTGATGTCCATACGCGACTCTCTCTTCGCTCTCCTCCCACCCGCCCCGCGCCTCCTGCTTCGTGTCCTTAGCGTCTCGGGTGCCGCCACCCTCGCCCTGCTCTTGCCTGGACCGGCGCTTGCATGCGCCGGCTTCTACCACGACGAAGGTAGCTTTGCCGAGTCGAATCGGCAGGAGGCGATCTTCCGGATCCTCGACGGAGGGGTGCAGGTGGACTACCGGGTGGCCCTCGACGTCAACACACCCGGCTTCGGTTGGGTGATCCCCGTACCCGGGGTCGTGTCCAAAGTAGAAGATGGCGACGACGCGGAATTCGAAGAGCTGGAGACGCTCACCGCCCCCACCAGGGACCTCGCCGAGTCCGAAGGCTCGGGGTGCAACGCATACGCGCTGAAGTCCAATGCGGGCGGGTCCGGTGAGACCAGGAGCGACAACGGCTACACGGTGGTCTACTCGGGCTCGACACCCACCTACGATTACACGGTGTTGGAGGCAACTTCTTCGGATGCCCTCGCAGCCTGGCTCGGGGAGAACGGCTGGGAGCTCGGCGCCACCGAGAGCTCCATTGAGGCCTACGTGGCGCAGGGTGGCTTCCAGTTTCTCGCGGTGAAGCTCCATATCGATGTCGACGACGGCGAGGCAGTGGCCGCTACGCTGCCCCCGCTCCGGATCAGCCACAGCGGTAGCTCCCTGATCTTCCCCAGTCGAATGGCGCAGTTTGGCGACGTCGAGTACCTGGAGACCCGGGTGTACGTCGTCGGCGAAGGGCGCGCGCACGTCAGCGGATGGAAGGAGGAGGAGCTGCCGCTGGTGTGGGATGACGGCGAAGATCCCGACTACATGCTCTACTCCGCCCTGCCGGAAGCGATCGGGGCGATCGGTCGCGAGGGTGCCTTTGCCGTCACCTATTCCGGGGAGTGGCAGGGGGCCTGGGTCACCCGCTTCGATACGACCGCGGACCGGATGCTGCACACGGTGGACGCGGTGTTCACCGTCGGCACCGACAAAACCGAGTTGCAAACAATGGTGTCCAACCAGGGCGGCTGCCGTGCCCCCGAAGGCGCGTCATGGTTGTGGGTGCCCCTGCTCGGTCTGCTCCGGAGAAAGGACGACTGAGCGGCCGAGTCGGAGCGCCGCTGCCCCGAGAGGGCGCGACGGCGACGGACGAGCACGGGCGGGGTTCAGCTCTGGGTAGGCGCGGACGCCGCCAAAATGGTGTTGATCTCGGCGGCGAGCTCGAGATCGCGCGCGCTGATGCCGTGACAGTCGTGGGTGCGGAGGCGGATGGTGACACGATTGTAGACGTTGGACCACTCGGGGTGATGGTCCAGGCGGCTGGCGGTCAGCGCAACGCGGGTCATGAAGGCAAAAGCCGCGTCGAAGTTTGAGAAGGTCAGCTCCCGGAAGAGCGCGTCGTAGGCCAGATCGTACTTCCAGCCGGGCAGATCCTTGAGGGCCGAGCTGCGGGCGTCGGGATCGAGGGCGGTCATCGGGGCTCCTGCTCCTGCACACCTATCCCCCCGACTCACTCCCGGCGGAGGGAACTGAGATCGAGGTCGATAGGCGGCGGCCGACGGGACGTTCGGGACTTCTCCTCATGGCCCTCCCAACGTGGGGGAGCCATCTCGTCCGCGGCCCGCAGGTGGTAGGTCAACAGGATCGCCTCGCCCCGCCGGGTGACGTACAGGAGGAACTCCGTCTCGCGGCGGAGCGCAAAGTACGCGGTGATCGCCTGCAATACGGTAGAGATGCGTCGACCGTTCACGCTGTTGACCACGTCTCCCGATCGAAAGCCGGCTTGCCGCAAGATGGAGCAGCGGTCCAGGCCCAACCGGAAACCATCGGGGACCCCATCGGTCCGGTGGGTCCACACGGCGGCGATGGACTCCAACTCCCGGAGGTGCGTAGCGTAATACTCGACGAGCCCACGATCGATGGTCCAGGACTCGGGGCCGGTGGCGACGATTTCGGGGATCGGGGGCGCGCAAGGCGCGAGGGGAGCGCGCGGTTTCCTGGGGGAGCGACGGCTTTTTCGCGCTCGAACGCGCTCGACGGCGGCGCCGCCATCGTCGTCCTCCGGGGCGGCTTCGTCGGTGACCTCCAGGTCCGCGAGCGCATCGAGGTCGGCGAGCACCTCCGGGGGCAAGACCTCGGCAGGATCGTCGGGGAGGACCCACTCGGGAGGCGGCAGATCCAGCGGAAGCGGCTCAGCGAGGAGCGGCTCGACGAGGAGCGGCTCGGCGACCCGCAGCGCCGCCGGAGGCGCCGCGGGCGGAGCGACATCGGGCCGCGGAGGTGTCTGTACGATCGGCGGCGGAGGCGCCCGTAGCGCCGCGGGCGGCTCGTACAAGGACACCGAAAAGCCCGAAGAAGGCTCCAGCGGAGGGGGCGCCTCGGGTGCCGGCGGCGGGAGCAGAGGCGAAGGGCGGCGAGGTCCTTCCGGCTCCGGCTCCGACTCGAGGGCAGCGGCCTCTGGGACTGCGTAGATCCGGTCCAACTGCCGCGCGACGCCCACCGCCGCGACCGGCGCGGCGAGGTGCAGCGCGACGCTCAGCAGTACCGGCAGGGTCGAGCGGGTCGGGGACAGCGACAGCTCCAGGCCAAGGCGGAGCCCTGACTTCAGCGAGACGTAGGGACGGGCAATTTATTCGGGGGCATCTGCGTCAAGCTCGTGGCGCCGACGGGAGCTTCACCGGTTGGCTGCGGCCCTTACGCTCTGCGCGGAGCGCCGACCACTCCTTCTCGTACATCACCTGGATCTGGATTTCGCCAAGATCTTCCTCTGGGAGGAGCGCGCGCGCCAGCACGTAGCCGGCGTGGTGGCCAGCGGTCTCGATCCAGTTTTCATGCCGAGGATCACGGTGCGCGAGCACCACCTCGAAGCTGCCGTCGGGCTCGAGCACCATCTGGCCGGCGTGGAGCGACACCCGGTGATAACGGTAGTCCAGGCTCTCCATCCACGCATTATAGAGGGTGATGCTGAAATAGCGGCTCTTCGGGATCCGTCCGCGGAGGAACATCACCTGGTCCCCGCCGAAACGATACCAGGCGAGCTGGTAACGGTTGTCCGGCGTCGGAAAGAAGGCTTCACCCTCGATCGTGATGAAACGATTGAGCGCGGCCGTCGTCGCGAGCTTGAAGCCCTCCCGCGTACGTTTGACGATGGTCCGCAACATCCGCTCGGCACGTTCGGCGGCTACGATGAGCGGCCGCGGGCCGAGCGGCGCAGGCAGAGGCACCTCGCCGGCGAGCGCGATGTGCACCTCAATCGGGCGTTCCTTCCTCCGATCTCCAAAGTACTGGCGCACCATCACGGCGGTCTCGTCGCCTTCGGCCCGGAGCCACACGCCCGCCTGCTCCTCCACCGAAATCATCAAAGAGAACTTACCTTCTGCGTCAATGCCCAGCTGGTGATCCACCAGCCGCCGCGAGATGCGCCCACCGCGCCCGTAGAGCAGCACCCCGACATAGAGCGTGCCGGGCGGGACCCGGCCCCACACGCGGTAGGCGCGACAGCCCCCCAACTTCACAGGCGCCCGGAGGTAGTCAGCATCCGGATTATCGGCGAACATCTTACGGGTTGGCCCCTCGGAGTGGTGGAACACCGGCCGATCCGCGTCGCCCTCTTCGATCATCATGTCCAACGACGCCGTGAGCATCCGCAGCACAAAACGGCGGCCCTCAGCGCCGTCGATGTCGGCGGGCATGTCGATGCCGGCGGAGAGCTCCTGCGCCGCGGCGAACAGGCTCCCGAGGCGCTCATCGAGGGTGCGCATCGGCGGCACCGGCAAAGACGCGAGATCGTAGCCAAAACTCTCGGCCAGCTGCCGCGCCTCGGGCGAGAGTCGGGCCGCATCGAAACCCTCGAGCCACGCCTCCGCGAGCTCGGGCTGAATGCGGCCTCGGCTCGCCATGTTGGGGTCCCCGATCGCGCGGGCGCCTTTGGGTCCCTCCCGCATCCGATCCCCCTCGTAGGGGTCGATCACCCGTTCGTCCCAGGCCAATCCGAGGGTCGTGAGCACGCGCTCCATCTCGGCGCGCGGGGACTTGACGAGGTCCTCATACCGTACCCGCGCCCAGCGCGACGGCGGGATCGTGTCGAGGAACGCCTGCATCGCCTGGTTTCCGCGGTACCAGACATCCTGCGCGCCGCCCTCGAAGCCCTGCAGCATGACCTCAGCCATCGGCATGTTCTCCAGGCTGCGGATCACGCTGCCAGGATGCCTCACAATCAGCAGGTATCTCGCGTCGGGAAAGAGCGCGGCGAGCCGCGCCAACGGCTCCGGGTTCGCCGCGAGATGGGGGCATTTGTCCACGAGGAGGCGGTTCCCGAGGCGTGAGCGGATAAACGCGTAGGCCTCATCGACGGTCAGGCCCTCCAAGCTGTCCTCCCGGGCGCGCGCGGCCTCGGCGTCCAGGCCCTCCAGGTCCATCAACGCGCGTCGGAGGCCACCTTTCTCCCAGAACCGCACATCGAGCGCCGCGCGGCGCTCGGCCATCGTGGTGAAGGGAGCCAGCACCATCTCGGGCGGGCTCCAGAGCTCCGGGTGGCCGGCGAGCATGACCCGGAACAGCGTGGTGCCCGAGCGGGGCACGCCGAGGAGAAAGACGACGGACGGTCGGGGTGATGCGCTCATGGCCGGCGTCTATCCGACCGTGGCCGCCTTCGGTCGCCGCGCCCACCTGGAGCGCAGCTTTTGTGATTCCCGACCCAAAGGCGGTCTACATTCGCGGAATGGACACCCGTTATCAGCACGACCCCGCCTACACGAGCCTGGGCGATGGTTTCGCCGATGAGGCCACGCCGGCGGACTTCCCAAGCACTATCCTACGTTTTCGCAACGATCGGCACGCGGACGCGATCGGGCTCGGTGGCCTCGACAGCGCTGCCTGGACCCGCCATTTCGCCCGTTTCGAGCCACTGCCGGCGAACCTGAGCCGTCCGCTGGCACTCAGGTACCACGGCCACCAGTTCATGAGCTATAACCCCGGACTTGGTGATGGGCGCGGCTTCTTGTTCGCGCAGCTCCGGGCCCCGGACGGGCGCCTTCTGGACCTCGGTACCAAGGGCAGCGGTACCACCCCGTGGTCGCGGGGCGGCGACGGTCGGCTGACGCTCAAGGGCGGCGTTCGGGAGCTGCTGGCGACCGAGCTGCTCGAGGCGCTCGGCGTAACCACCAGCAAGAGCTTCAGCCTCGTTGAGACCGGCGAGGAGCTCGACCGCTACGACGAGCCCTCTCCGACCCGGGCTTCGGTGCTCGTACGCCTCTCCCACGGCCACATCCGCTTCGGCAGCTTCCAGCGCTTCGCTTTCATCGGCGATCTTGTGCGGCTGCGAAAGCTTTTCGACTATTCCTGCTCGGTCTACCATCCGCAACATGCGACTCCGGCAGGCTTTCTGGCGCGCGTGAGCTCGGCTGTCGCGACCACCTGCGGGCGCTGGATCGCGGCCGGGTTTGTGCATGGTGTGCTCAACACCGACAACATGAACATCACGGGGGAGAGCTTCGACTACGGCCCCTGGCGCTTCACCCCCGAGTGTGACCCTGGCTTCACCGCGGCCTATTTCGATCACGGCGGGCTCTACGCTTACGGCAACCAGGCCAAAGCGGTCCGATGGAACGTACAGCGCCTCGCCGACGCCCTCTCAGGCCTCGGGGAGCCCCTCGATCACGCGCTCGACTCCTTTGAAGAAGACTTTTTCGGCGGCGTCCGCGCGGGCGTGCTCCAGCGCCTCGGCGTGGCCCCGGTAGGCGACGCTGCCGACACCGCGCTCATCCAGGAGCTCCTGCGTTTCGCTCAAAAAACCAAGATAAACCTAGATCGACTCTACTTCGATCTCTACGGCGGTGCGGCGTCCCACACGCGCCGCGCCCGGTCCCCCTTCGCGCCCCTCTACCGGTCGTCGGCATTCGAGCTCCTCGCCGAGCTGATCGACGGGCGAGCAGCGCGCCACCCAGAGCGGCTCGCCGATCCTTACTGGCAGGAAGAAGCGCCGGTAGACCTCCACATCGACACGGTCGAGGCCCTGTGGGCACACATCGACCAGCGAGACGACTGGGCACCGCTCAACGGGCACATCGCGCGGATTCGAAAGCTCGGAGCCCTGTTAGCCGAGTGAGCCACGCCGGTTGGCGCTCAGGGGACCACCGGCCATCCGCTCCGGAAGCGCAGGAGGGTGGCATCGACGACCGCGCGCCGATCGAGGTCCAGCAGCTCCTCGACGGCCGCAAACTCCCGGTTGGAGAGGGTGTATTGGTAGCCGCGGACGTAGTCCTCGATCATCCGCGCAAGATCGGTGTTGACCTTGTGTGTGAGCTCAGCCGACCACAACAAGAGCACGAGGCCCGCGCCGGGGTCCCGCAGCTCCCCCCACGCCTCACACAAGAGCCGTCCAGCAAGCTCGATAGCGCGCGCCTCGCCGCTCCGGTCGCCCCCCGCCGCCGAGACCTCGGCCGCCGCCCCCAGGAGGGACACCGCGGGCCCCAGCTCCCCCGACTCGGAGTACGCGCGCGACAGCTCTTCGAGTCCCTCAACTTCGCCGCCCCGATCTCCCGCCTTTCGCGCGAGCTGGATGGCCTCACGGAGCGCGCGTCGACGGCCTTCACCTTCACCAAACCACGCCTCGCGCCGAAGCACCGCGGCGACGCCGGCGTGATCGCTGGAGCGACTGAAGGCCATACGTGCGCTGGCGAGGAGCGCGCGAGCCCGCGGAATATCCCCAGCTTCTGCGCTCCGATCGGACTCGCTCAACAGATCCGCACCCGTCATGGCGTCCCCCCGCGGGGCGACTAACCCGCGAGCCGAACCGTCACCGGGTGACCAGCACCGGCACCGGGCTGCCGCGGATGACCCGCTCGGCGACGGAGCCGAGAAGCACACGTTTGAGGCCGGTACGCCCGTGGGTACCCATCACCACGAGGTCGTGCCCTCCCTCGGTGATCTGGTTCACCACCTCTTCGGGCGGGAAACCCTCGCGGCACACAGCGCGCCAGGCCATGTTCTCAGGGATCTCTTCCCGCGCCACCCGCTCCAGCGCATGTTTCTGCTCCTTGGCCATCTCTTCGTGCAGCGCAAACAACGTCTCGGGTGGGGTCACCCCGTAGGCGGCGAGGTCGGTGTAGGTGGAGGCCGGCATCACGCCGACGTGCAAGAGGGTCAAGCTGGTGTCCCCGGTCCGCGCCAGGCGAATCGCCATCCGGAGCGCCGAGAGCGAAGAATCGGAAAAATCTATAGGGACGAGGATATTCTTGAACAGCATGGTCGCTCCTGAGTCAGAGTTGTGGTCGAGGTGGCGGTTGAGGGGCGGCCGCTCCGGGCGCTTCCGCCCGATGACAGGCCGGGGCCTCCTCGGCGGAGGATTCCGTCGCGAACCCCAATACTTCAGTGCGGAGCAGGATTGACCCCAGCCCCGCGGCAAACACACCGGCGCCCACTAGCCGGCGCACCGGCATTCCCGCACGTTGGAGCCGATGGAGCCCGACCGCCGCTGCGCTCAGGGCGGGCAGGGTACCCGCGCCAAAGAGCAACATCGAAGCGACACCGAGCCATGGATCGGCCGCGGCGACCGGCATCGCCAGGGCGCTCCACACGAGCCCGCAAGGCAGCAGCCCGTTGAGCGCGCCGAAGAGGTAACGCCCGGGCAGGTCGTGGCGTGCCAACAAGCCGGCACCAAAGCGCACAAACGAATGGAGCGGGCCCGCCGTCGCCGCGGTCATTCGGGCGGACCAGACGGCAGCGACACCGATGCCCGCCAGACGCGAAGAAAACCAGCCAAGAAACAGCAGCCCCACCGCGCCCGCCCACGGACCGGCGCCCGGCAACGAGCGACCGAAGCTGCCTGCGAGCACCCCGAGCGCGGCGTAGCTGCTCAACCGACCGGCGTGCCACGCGAGGAGCTGGGCCCGCTGCGACCCGCCCGCCCCGGACGCGGGTCCGAGCGCAGCGACCGCGAAGCCACCGCACATCGCCAGGCAGTGCGGACTTCCGATCAGGCCCGCCACAGCCGCGGCACCCAGCAGCCCTCCGATCGCCAGGTTCATCGTTCAAACTCCGCGCTCACGAGCCGGAAAGGACCCATCGCCGTGATCGTGCGTACGCTCACCTCGCCGAAGCCGGCGCGACGCAAAAGATCCGCCACCACCGCCCGTACTTCTGCGGGCGCCATCGGCGGCGGAGTCACCACCGTGACGGCCACCAAGCGACCCTCGCGCGTGGCGGCGATCTCGCGTACGGTGTCAGCGATTTCGTCGATCAACAGGCCGGACAACCGGGGCCCCTGGGAGTCGATGGACAAGGCAAGCAAAGTTCATGCCGTCCGCAAAAGCGGCGGACCGTTGTACTTTGCGCCGTACTGTGTGTTATCTGCCACACCCGTGTGTGAGGAGACCCGATGTCTGCGCTGGTGCTCGTATGTGACGACGAAGAGCTGATCCGGTGGTCGCTGTGTGAGCACCTGACGATCGAGGGCTTTGAGACCATCTCGGCGAACAACGGACAGGAATGTCTCGATATGGTGCAGCGGCACGCGCCGGCGCTGGTGTTCCTCGATCTCAAGATGCCCGTGATGGACGGCCTGACCGCGCTTCGCACCTTGAGGGAGTCGGACCGGGATCTTCCGGTGATCGTGATCACCGCGCACGGCGGGGTCGAGAGCGCGATCGAGGCGACCCGGCTCGGCGCCAGCGGCTACATCGAGAAACCCTTCGATCTCCGCACCGCCACCCTCGCGGCGCGAAAAGCGGTGGAAGAGCACCGACTCTGGCGCGAGGTGCAGTACCTCCGGAGCCGGGTGAGCTCCGGATATGGCGAGATTGTCGGGGCCTCACCTTCGATGTTGCGGATGTTCGAGACGCTGCGGCGTATCGAGGGGGTGGACGCGCCTACCGTGCTCATCCAGGGCGAGAGCGGGACGGGCAAGGACCTGGTCGCGCAGGCGATCCACTCACGTGGCCCGCGCCGCGGTGGCCCCTTCATGGAGATCGACTGCACGGCATTGCCCGAGCAGCTCATGGAGAGCGAGCTTTTCGGCCACGAACGCGGCGCATTCACCGATGCGCGCGCCACCAAACGCGGGCTGTTCGAGCTGGCCTCCGGCGGGGTGCTCTTCCTTGACGAGGTGGGCGAGCTGCCGCTCACCATGCAGGCGAAGCTCCTGCGTGCGCTCGAAAATCGGCGATTCAGGCGAGTAGGTGGCATCGCCGACATCCCAATGAACGTGGCGCTCGTCGCCGCGACCAACCGGAACCTCCGCGACGCGGTGAAGGCTGGACAGTTCCGAGAAGACCTGTTTTTTCGCCTTCACGTCGTCCCGGTGGAGGTACCACCGCTCCGCGAGCGGCGCGAGGACATCCCCGTGTTGGTCAGCCACTTCATCGACCGGTTCAACAAGTCCTTCAATCGCAACGTCACGGGCGTACAGAGCAAAGCGATGGAGCTCCTCCAGAGCTGGCGTTGGCCCGGCAATGTCCGTGAGCTCCGGAACGTGATCGAGCGCGCGGTCATCCTGCTCGGGGGAGACACCATCCAGCTCGACGACCTGCCCGCGGAGCTCCGCTTCGCCTCGCCAGCGGATCGCCACGACTCACCCTTCATCCTACCGGAAGAGGGCATCGACCTCGAAGCGCTCGAACAGAGCCTCCTCAAACAGGCCCTCGCGCGCACCGACGGCAACCAGTCAGCCGCGGCGCGGCTCCTCGGAATCAGCAGGTATGCCTTACGTTATCGCATGGACAAGCTCGAGGAGGCCCACCGTACGCGACGTTGACGCCCCGGCTCGCCGCCCTCAAATCCACCGTCGCCAGCGCATCGCCCCCAGAAAAGCGAAGCTGATGCTCACAATCCCCAGGATGACGGCGTGGAAACCATAAGGGTGCTCGGAGTAGGGGATCTTCAGGAAGTTCATGCCGAACGCGCCGGAGATGATGGTACCGGGCACCAGCGCCCCGGAGAGCGCGGCGAGCCGCTTCATCACGAGGTTGAGGCGCTCGCTCGCCGCATAGGTGTGGGCCTCGACCGCGCCGCTGCTGATCGCGATCAGCACCCCACAGATCTCTCCGATCGCCACCGCGTGATCCAGGGCGTCCCGTAAGCCGAGCGCTCCCTCGCCCGACCCGCCCTCCGAGTCGAGCATCCGCCGGGCGACCTCGTGATACGACTGCATCATCCTTCGGATCTGCAGGAGATCCCGTCGTAGCGCGACCAGATCGTCAAGCAGGTTGGGCTCGTCGGGCCGCCCCGCGCGCGCGGCGAGGTTGTCGATCGCCACCTCGTACGTATCAAGTACGTGATCAAACTCCTCTATCGCGCTGTGTAGCAGGAGCTGGGTGAGCAGTTCTCCGTTGACGCTCCCTTGCCGCCCCTCCAACTGACGCCACAGCCGGTCCAGGAGCTGACTACGCGCCGGCCGGACCGTCACCAGGAGGCGGGGCCGAATGAACGCCGCGAGGGTGTGACTGTCGAGCGGGTCGTCTTCCGTGCTGGGATCGAGCACCTGCAGCACGAGGAAGGCGTGATTGGGGTAGCGCTCATAACGACTTCGCCGCTGTGGACGCCGGCAGTCTTCGATCGCCAGAGGATGGAACTGCCAGCGGGTCGACAGCGCGTCGAGATCGGCGGGGGTCGGCGCCTCGATGTCGTACCATACGAGGTCGCTGACCCCCGCAGCGAGGCCACGCGCCTCCGACACGCCCACCTCGGGGGCCCGGTCGGGGTGCAGGCAGTGGACGTGAATCATCCCGGCTACGGTATCCCACCAACCGCGCGGCGGCGCCCTGCCCCAACGAGCAGTACCCCCCACACGCTCTCGCGTTTAGCTACGCGTGATGGCAACACGTATCGGCGCGGCGTGGGAGGGCGTTCGAGGCACCCTCTCACATATCCCCCGCACCCTCTCTCTTGTCCGCACCTCGTCTCCGGCGCTCACGCGAGGCGTGGGCGCTTTTGCGCTCCTCAACGCCGTTTTGCCCCTTCTGGTGGTGTGGGCCGGAAAGCGGATCGTCGACGCGGTCGCCGCGGGGGATCACGAAGCCACCTTGTACGCCGTCTTGCTCGAAGCCGGCCTGGTGCTCATCGCCGCCGCAGGCAACCGGGGTTCCGCGCTGGTCTGGCAGCTCCTCGGAGCCCGCCTGTCCGTCGACATCAACCTCGGGATCCTCGAGAAGGCGCGCACGTTGACCCTGCGCCACTTCGAAGACGCGACCTTCTACGACCAGCTCTCGCGAGCGCGCCGCGAGGCCTCGAGTCGCCCGCTCGCGGTGGTGAGCTCCACCTTCGGTCTCCTGCAAAACATGCTCGGAATGGTCGGTTTTCTCGGGCTACTCACGCAATGGAGCCTCTGGGCGCTCCCCGGGCTGCTGCTCGCCGCGCTGCCGTCTGCCTGGGTCGAGATGAAGTATGGAACCCGGCAATTCCGGCTCCGAAATTGGAGGGCGCCGGAGACGCGGCGGCTGGCGTACCTCGAGTACGTGCTCGCGAATGACCACCACGCCAAGGAGGTGCAGCTCTTCGGCCTCGGGGAGCACCTCACCGGGCGTTATCGTACGCTCGCCGAGAGTTTTTATCGAGAGGACCGCGCTCTGGCCACTCGGCGCTCATTTGCGGCCTGGGGGATGTCACTCCTCGGAACATGCGCCTTTTATGCCTGTTATGCCGCGATGGCGCTGGACGCGGTGCGGGGTGGCATGACGATCGGCGACCTGGTGCTCTACGCGGCCGCATTCCGCCAGGGGCAGCAAGCCTTTCAGTCGGTGCTTGGCGCCTTGGGTAGCATGTACGAGGATAATCTCTACATGTCCAACCTGTTCGCCTTCCTCGATCTGCCGATCGCCGCGCCCGCAGGCGCGGGGGCCCCGGTGTTGCCGCCCGCCCCGGATCACGAAGAAAAGGGCCTCCGGTTCGAGGGGGTCGGCTTTCGTTACCCGACCAGCGGCGGCGACCCGGCAGGTGAGGGGACCTGGGCGCTCCGGGGCATCGACCTCTTCATTCCCGCCGGGGAATCGCTCGCGTTGGTGGGACATAACGGCGCGGGCAAGACCACCTTCATCAAGCTGCTCACCGGCCTCTACACGCCGACCGAAGGGGTCGTGCGGCTGGACGGTCGAGACCTGCGGGCCTGGGATCCCGCCGAGCTCAGGGCTCGGATCGGGGTGATCTTCCAGGACTTCAACCAGTATCAGTTCACCGCCCGCGAAAATGTCGGCTTTGGCAGCCTTGCTCGACTGGACGACGACGCTCAGGTGGACCGGGCGATCCGGCAGGGCGGCGCCGACGAGCTCGTACGGGCGTGGCCCGAGGGCCTGGCGACGCGTCTCGGGCGGTGGTTCGAAAAGGGCTTGGAGCTCTCCGGCGGCCAGTGGCAGAAGATCGCGTTGTCTCGTGCTTTCATGCGTGAGCAAGCCGACATCCTCGTGCTGGACGAGCCCACCGCCGCCCTCGACGCCAACGCCGAACACCAGATCTTCGAACGATTCCGCGAGCTCACCCGCGGTCGAACTTCCGTGCTCATCTCCCACCGTTTTCCGACGGTGCGCATGGCCGACCGAATCATCGTCATCGAAGGCGGAACGATCGTGGAGGAGGGCGGGCACGAAGAGCTCATGGCCCAGAACGGGCGTTATGCCTCGCTCTTCCGGGTTCAGGCGGCGGGATATCTGTGAGCTCTATTTCCCCGTCCGCTGGCGTTCCATCGGCACAAAACGCCAGGCCTCCACCCGGTCTACCTGCTGGCCGTCGCGCTCGGTGCGGAAGAAGCGGATCCGCCGGTAGCCCCAGGAGTTGGTGAGCCGGAATTCCGTGGTGAGGAGCACATAATCTTTGGTGGCGGCAGGCAGGCCGAGCAGGGCCAGGGCCTCGGTGCGCCGAACGGGCGCGGGCAGGGGGATGTCGAGCATGTAGATGATGCCGTCCACTACGCGGAGAGTGCCGCGTTCCAATCGGACCTCACGCCCGTCCAGGGTGCTGAGCTCCTCCTCCTCCAGCACGGCGCCGAGCTGGGCCTCCACCTCCTCGCGAACACCCGTGTAGCTCCGACCGCCCAGGTACCGAAGATCGACGTACACCCCTTCGGCACGCTCATACGCAGCGTCGATCGCGGCGGGAGACGCCCTCAGCTCAGCGGCCTTCCGCCGCTCCGCGGCGTCTTCCGGCGTCTGGGGCACCCCGCTCACCACCGGCTCGGGCTCCCCGCAGCCCAGCAAACACAGAACCAGCCCGATCCGCTTCATGCGCTCAAGATAGCCGGTTCGTCCGCGCCCCGAACCCGCATTCGTGATACCCGCGCGGCGTTTTGGAGCATTCGATGGTTCGGGTTCGTTCCGGTCCCTTTCGCCGCGCGCTGGTTGTGGAGCACCCCGATGCGGTGCTCGACGAACAGTTGGCCGAGGATGGTATCGAGGTGGAGCGGCTCCATGAGGTGCCCGACGAGACCGCGCTGGCTCGAATCCTCCGGGAAGGAGGCCATGAGCTTCTGTTCAAGCGGAGCCGCGTGCCAGTGACGCGAGCGGTGATCGAGGCCGCACCGGCGTTGATGGCGGTCCAGCTCTGCTGTATCGGGGACGACAGCGTCGACAAGCGCGCCTGCGCCGACAACGGCGTCATCGTGTTCAACGATCCGGTGAGCAACGGGCGCTCGGTGGTGGAGATGGTCGTCGCCCACCTCATCACGCTGTCCCGACGGATGTACGAGACGGTGGAGGATACGCGGCAAGGCAGCTTTGACAAGGGGAACCAGGAGCGCTTCGAGATCCAGGGACGCGTGCTCGGGGTTCTTGGCCTCGGCAATATTGGTCGGCAGGTGGCGCGCGCCGCAGAAGCGCTGGGGATGCACGTCGTCTTTCAGGACTGTCGGGCCGTCGCGCGTGAGGTGGGCATCGAAATGGGCTGGGAAGAAGCAACCAGCATCGAGGCGCTGTTCCGCCGCTCCGACTGTGTCACGGTACACGTCAGCGCGCAGGATCACCGGGGCCAGAGCAACCAGGGGCTGCTCAACCGCGAGCACTTCGCCGCCCTCGCGGCGGACCGGCCGGGGGCCTCGCCTCGACTTTTCCTCAACCTCGCCCGCGGCTTCCTGCACGAGCCCACCGAGCTCCTCGCCGCGATCGGCGAGCGTCACGTCCGTCGCGCCGCGGTGGACGTGTATCCCGAAGAGCCCCGCGGAAACGCGCCGTGGAGCAATCCTTATGCCCTCGAGCGCCGGGTCGCCGGTACCCCGCACATGGGCGCCGCTACGCTCGACGCGCAGCCCCGGATCGCGCGGCGGGTCGCCCACACCATCAGGAACTTCCATCGTTTTGGCGCGCTACGCGACTGTGTGTTCCGCCCGCGCCTCCAGCTCGGGCTGGGCGAGGTGGAGGCCGGGAGCACCGTGCTTGCCGTCGTACACTCAACGCGACGGGGCTCCCGTAAGGCGGTTCAGGACGCGATCTACGAGGCCGGCGCCTCCAACTTGTCGTCTGTTCACCAGGATTTCGAGGACATCGACATGGCCTATGACCTCTGCGCCATCGATCGCCCGCTCGCGAGTGAGCAGCTCGACCGGATCGTCCAGATGGCGGCCGGCCTCACGGGCGACACGCGGGTGATCCGGAGCATACGCCAGGTGTCGGTGGGCTGACCGGAGGTGTCCGCGCCGCGCTCCCGCATCCGGCTGGTCCACGGGCCTCGCGCAGCTGAATCCGCCTTGATCGCGGAGCTCACCGCGTACACGCCCCTGGCGCGGCTCGGCGCCCCGCTCCGGATCCTCGTGCCCTCCCGCAGCCTGAGGCTACACCTGGGCCGTCGTATCGCCCTGAAGTTGGGCGCTGTGTTGGGCCTGCGGATCCAGACCTTGCCGGCGCTGGCCGAAGAAGTGCTCGAACGTGCCGGACAGCTCGCCCCCGGCGGTGCGAGCCTGGTCGACGTGTGGGCGCGACGGCTCGCCGCCGAGGAGCCCGCGTGTGTCGAAGCCCTGGGCGGGCTCGAAGACGGGTATGGAACTGTGTTACCGGCCCTGCGCGACCTGCTCGACGCGGGCCTCGGCGCTCATATGGTCGATGCGCTGCTCGAACGCGCTGCCGACGATCCCGAAGCGGCGCGCCGTAGCCGCACCGAGGCGCTCATCCGGATCGCCGGCCTCCTGGCTGAAAAGCTCGAGGAAGCTGACTTCGGACGGCCCTCCACCCGGCTCGATCGGGCGCGGTTGGTGTTGGAGCAGGACCCGAGCGCGCTCGGCCCGGGTCGCTGGCTGGTCTACGGCTTCTCGTCGGCGACCGGCGCGGTCACTGAGCTGCTCCTGAGCCTCGCGCGGCTTCGACCCACCTTGTTCCTCATCGATCTGCCGGCCGCGCCTGCGTCGACAAACGAGCTGGAGCGGCAACACCCGGCGCATCTGTTGGAGCGGCTCGCGCTGCCCGAGGACGACGGGAGCCCCGCGCCCGAGGCGCCTACGCCGACCGTGGTGGTGGCGCCCAACCGGGCCGCGGAGCTCCGCCACCTCGCCCGGGCGGTCCGCTCCCTGCTCGACGGCGGCCTGGAACCGGAAGAAATCGGCATCGTCGCCCGCGATCTCGGGCCATACGTGCTGCCTTTGCGTCGCGAGCTCCATGCTATGGGTATTCCATTTTCGGGGGATTCAACGCCGGGCCCGCTGACTCCGGGCGCCCGGAGGGCTCACGCGCTCCTCGCCGTGCTCGGACGCCGGCATCGTTGCCTCGTAGACAGCTGGCTCGACGCGATCGGGACATTCGGCGGGCCGGAGCGTGGCGAGGGGCCGCCGAGCGTGGTCCGCTCGCACGCCGACCTCCGGCTGGGACTTAGGGTATGTGGTGCGGTCTACCTCGAAGATGTCGCGGCGTTACCTGATCCGACCGAAGACCTTCGGCTGCCGGCCCGCCGCGCTGCGAGCCCGCTCGAAACCGAAGCCGAGCCCGATAGCCGCCAGGAACGCTCCGACGAGGGGGACGATCCGGAGCTCGATGACGGCCCGGCCCCTACCCGAGATAGGGGCGAAAGCAGGGGTCGAAGGGTCCTTCCGAAGGCCCACCTCGCAGCAGCGGTCAGCGCCGCCCGCCGCATCTGCGCCTGGTTCAGCCAGCACGACGGGGGCCGCCCCCTGACGAGCTGGTTCTCCGCCTTGGACACGTTCTTCCGCGATGAGCTCGGCTGGCGAGACGACACACCCGGAGCGCCGCCCGTTCGGGCTGCGCTCGAGGCGATGGTCGAGGTGCTCCCACCCCATTTCGAGCTTGACGCACGAGAGCTGGAGCAGGTGCTCCACGCGGAGCTGGCCGAGGTCGATCGCCGCCCGCTCGGGGGCGGCGGCGCGGGCGTCGCGGTGCTGTCCGTGGTGGAGGCCCGCTCACGCACATTTAGCGCCTTATACCTTGTTGGACTCGATAGGAGCGCCTTCCCCAAGGTCTCCCGCGAAGACCCGCTCTTGCCCGATCCGGTCCGCCGGCTCCTCGTCACGCTCCTCCCCGATCTGCAGCTCACCGCGAGGGCGCTGGACGAAGAGCGGTACCTCTTCGCCCAGCTCCTGCACGCGGCGGATGCGGTCACCCTCTCGTGGACCGACATCGACGATCGTGGGCGTTTGTGCCCGCCATCACCGTTCATCGAGCGGCTGCTCCTGCAGCTCGGCACCCCCGCGACCCGGTGCGCGACGGTGTTTCCCGGCCGCTGGGACAGCGCCGGCGGTAGCGCCGCCCGTGATGCGCTGCTCGATCGCCCGCCCGAAGAGCTTCCTTTATTGGCGGGTTTGTTCAGCACGCGCGAGCGAGTCAGCGCGGCGCTGTCTTCCGCCTGGCGCCTCCTGCCGGCGCCCGGTCCGCTGCCGCTCCTGCCCGAGGCGGTCGCGGCGGCGCGAATCCGCGTGATCGACGAAGCCGATCCCGACCTCAGCGGCCCCGAAGGCCGCGAACGTCGCCTGCTCCCGGGCCCGTTCCAGGGTTACCTGGGAGCGCCCGCGGGCCGCGAGCCGCTGGTGCGTGATCGCTGGCTCACCGAGCTCGAGGCGATGGCGGGCTGCGCCTGGCAGCTGTTCCTGGAGCGCCTGCTCGAGCTGCGGCCGATCCCAGAGCCGGGCGTGGAGCTGCCCGGGATCGATCCGGCGCTCACCGGTCGGATGGTGCACGCGGTGTTGGAGCGTGTGGTGCGTGACGCATTCGTCCAGGCCGGGGTGCCCATGCCCAAGAACCTGGCCGCCGCCGCCAGGAGTCCGGTGGTGCAGGTCCCCTGGCCCGACCCGGCCCAGCTGGAGCGTGTGCTCCAGGCGGAGGCGCAGAAGGTCCTCCAGATCGAGGGTCTGAACCTGCCTGGTTTCTGGCGGGCTTTTGCCCCAGGCATCCGTGAACGGCTGCACATCGCCCAACAGCTGGACTGGGCCGACGGGCCGCTCGGGGTGTTGGGGGTGGAGGCCGAGGGCGAGCTGCCCGTACAACTGCCGGAACGTGAGGTGATCATCCGTTTTCGGGCGGACCGGGTGGACACCGGGCTCCGGCTCACCGAGTACAAGTCGGGCCGGCCGCGCGAGGGGCGCCGCCCCGAAAAGCACCGTGAAAAGCTGCTGAGCCACATGCGTTCCGGACAGCGCCTGCAAGCCGGCGCCTACGCGCTGGCGCCCGGCGCGGGGGGCGAGGGTCGGTACGTGCACCTGCATCCCAAGCAGCCCACGATCATCACGATCAGCGCCGATGAGGAGCTCGAAGCCACGTTTCGTGAGGTGGCCTCCACGGTCACCTCGGCGTGGGACACCGGCGCCTTCTTGCCACGGGTCGTCGATCCGAGTCACCGCGCCGAGCCAGCTCGCTGCGACTGGTGCCGAGTGGCGCCAGGATGTACGCGAGGAGACTCCACTTTCCGTCAGAGACTCGTCGCCTGGCTGGAGAGAGAGCCGGACGAGGCCGAGACCGACGCCTCCGTATCTGGGCACTCCTTGCTCAAGTTGGGTGAAAAGTGACGGAGAACACCCGGCATCTGCTTGACGAGGACGCCGAGGCGCGGCGCCTCGCCCAGACCTTCTTCGAGCGCCCCCTGGTGCTCGAAGCGGGCGCGGGCACCGGGAAGACCAGCGCGCTGGTGGCCCGAGTGGTGGCCTGGTGCCTGGGCCCGGGCTGGCGGCGCCGCGGCGAGGCGGGCCCGGCGGCTGTGCTCGGCGGGGTGGTGGCGATCACCTTCACGGACGCGGCTGCCGCGGAAATGGCCGAGCGGGTCGGCCGGGCGCTCCGTGAGCTCGCGGCGGGATCGTCGCCTTCTGGAGTGGATCTCTCCCTTCTGCCTGCGACGCCGCTCCGTGAGGCCCGCGCGGCGGCGTTGGTCAGCGCGCTCGACCAGCTCCAGGTGCGGACCATTCACGCCTTCTGTAGGAAGATCCTGTCCACATGGCCGCTGAGCGCGAGCCTCCACCCCGCGTTCACGGTCGACGCTGACGGGGCGCTCACCGACAACATCGCTGAGGAGGTGGTGCGCACGGCGATGGCCCAAGCTTACGGCGACCCCGGGGAACCAGCGTGGTTGACCTTGGCGGACGCCGGTTATGGCCCGGACACGATCATGGACGCGGTCCGTAGCCTGGCGGCGCGGCCCGATGCGGCCTCGACCCTGGCCGAAGCCGCGCTCTCGCCCGAACGTGTTGCCGCCTTCCGGGGTGAGCTGGTGAGCGCGGTCGCGGCGCTCCAGCGCGCCTGCCGCGGGCTCCGGGGTGTCAAGAACGTCGGCGCCCGGGTGCTCCGTACCTTGGATTGGCTCGACCGGCTCGAAGCCGAACTCAACCTGCAAGAGAGCTGGAGCGCCGCCGGTCTCCTGGGACTGCCGGCCGCGGCGGAGGAGCAGCTCTCCCCCGCAGAGGACACCATCGGCGAGTGGTCCAAGTCGAAGCTGGGTAAGCGGATGTCGGAGGCGTTGCCCGACGCCGGCGCGGCCCTCGTAGCCGCGGCCTCGGAGCTCAAGCCCCGGCTACGCCAGCTGGGGAAGAGCGACCCGACGCTGTTGCCCGCGGCCCAGGCGGTGCTCGCGCCCCTTCTGGCAGAGGTGGAGCGCCGAAAACGCTCGAAGGGCGTGCTGAGTTTCGATGCCCTCCTCGTTGAAGCGAGCCGCTTGTGCAGCACCTCGGCGACGGTGCGCGCGGCGCTTCGGTCAGAGTTGGACCTGCTCCTGGTGGACGAGTTCCAAGACACCGACCGGCTCCAGTGTGAGCTGGTACGGGCGCTGGCGCTCGGGCCCACCCCAGGGCCGTCCCTCTTCCTGGTCGGCGACCCCAAACAGTCGATTTACGGCTTTCGTAGAGCAGATCTGCGCGCATACGACTTGTTCGTTCAGGAGGTGCTCGCGGAGGGCGGGAGACTCTGCCGTCTCAGCCTCAACTTCCGCTCGGTGCCGCCAGTCCTCGACGAGGTGGAGCGGTTGATGGCCCCGGATATGCGCGCCGAGCTGGGGGTCATGCCGGGCTTCCAGCCGCTGGTGCCGAGCGAGGCCAACCGACGGAAGGAGCTGGACTTTCTTCCAGTGGAACACTGGACGCTGCCGGGACGCGACGATGCCCTCGAGGCCCGCGCGCTGGCGCGAGACCTCGTGCAGCTCCACCGGCAGGGGGTGGCGTGGCGCGACGTCGGCGTGCTCTTCCGCTCCTTGACCCACGTGGAGACCTGGCTCGAGGCCCTCCGCAGCGCCGAGATCCCCTACGTCGTGAGCCGGGACCGGAGCTACTACCAGCGGCGCGAGGTGATCGAGGCAAGCGCGCTGTTGCACAGCATCCTCGATCCCTCCGATGATCTTGCACTTTTGACCCTGTTACGCTCTCCGGCGGTCGGCGTGCCGGACGCCGCGCTGGTGCCGCTCTGGCAGCTCGGTGTGCCCGACGCGCTCGCGCGGGCAGGCGCCGATCCGTTCAGCCTCAACCTCCTGTCACGGCGGGTCGAGGCGGCGGCGGCGGCCGTGCCACACGACGTGCCCGGCTTGGACCGGCTGGGTGACTGGTTACCCTCGTGTCTCTGGGCCCTGATGGGCGTCGCGCGGCTGCGGGCCGCGTTCGCCGGACTCCCCGCAGACGAATTCGTGAGAGAGCTACGTCACCATTTTCAGATGGAGGCCACCGCATCCACCCGGTTCCAGGCGCCCTGGCGCCTCGCCAACCTCGACCGTTTCTTCGAGCTCCTGGTGTTGGCCCTTGAAGAGAACGCGGGGGACAGCCAGGCGGTCGTCCGCGCGCTACGGCGCGCGGTGAGGGAGGCCGAAGAGGCGGAAGAAGGCCGGCCTTCGGAGGTAGGAGACGACGCGGTTCGTGTGATGTCGATCCACAAGTCCAAGGGTCTTCAGTTTGCCCATGTCTACGTGGTGCAGATGCACAAGGAGGACCAGGTGCAGGATCGGGCCTTGCACGAGGTGGAAGACGGCGAGTTCAAGGTGTTCGGCTGTCCTTCGCTCGGGTGGTGGCGGGTGGAGCGCCGGCGACAGTCGGTCCAAGCGGCCGAGCGGCTGCGGCTCTTCTACGTCGCGATGACCCGCGCGGAGCTCCGGGTAGTGACCACCGGCGTGCCAGCCGATTCGGGAAAGTCCTGGCCGGAGGCTCGTAGCTTTTCGCAGCTCATGGGCGGACGGAGCGATGTCGAAGGGCTCCGGGCGGCGGCGGTGACCGCAGGTGAGCCGACGCTGCACGCCGAGGGCGCGCTGTGGCGCTTCCTGGAGTTGGAAGAAGGAGAACCGGAAGAACGGCGCTTCAGCCCGAAGGTGGACCACTTCGGCGGCTCAGTGAATTTCCGCAACATTACGGCGCGTTATGCTCGTTTTCGCGCCGAGGCGGCGACACGTATGGCCATCGGGCTCGTGGAGAGTCCGAGCGCTGCCCACCACGCCGCCTCCAAATCTTCGCCCCGAGAGCGGAACGAGGCGCGTGCCCGAGCGGTAGGCACAGCGGTACACGCGGCGATTGAGGCCTGGGATCTGAACGGCGAGGCCGAGCTTGGCCGCGGGGCGCTGCGTATGGCGCGGCGGCTCTCGGTGTTGGTCGCGCCGGCTCTGCTCCAAGAGAGCCTCGCGGAGGCGATGGTGCTCCTGGAGCAATTCTCTTCCTTGCTCCTGCCTCGCCTACACGCGGTCGAGGTGCTCGGGCGGGAGGTGCCGCTGCTCTTGTCGGATGGGCCCGGCTTCGTGAGCGGCACCATCGACCTGTTGATCCGGGATGAACGGGGACTCGTGGTGGTCGACTTCAAGACGGACGGCGTTCGTTCCGAAGCCGAAGCGGAGCGCCGCGCCGCGGGCTACCGCGCGCAGGGCGCGCGATACGTGGAGGCGGTCCACAAAGCTACCGGAGAAGACGTTCGGTTCGAGCTCTGGTTTGTGCAGGGGGGATGGGTGGTGGAGGGGTGATGATGAGCTTGAGACCACGGAATTCGATTCGAGGAATTACGGGAATTGAACATGCCTACTTGCAGCGCCAATGCGTGTTCGAACCGGCGTGCTTGGCGACAACGCGAAGGGTGACCAGGGCTTTGCCGGTAGGCCGCTGTCGGGGCCGACGTTGGTGCTGTCGGGCGGTGCGGTCGTCCT
>CANKTH010000088.1 GCA_947486185.1 Deltaproteobacteria bacterium | reverse complement strand
CTGGAGTCCGCCCACGCGCTCGAGGGGGGGCGAGGCGAGCCCTTCACCCGGCTGTCGAGGGCCCGGCCCGCGCCCCGGGTTGTGGCGTCACTCTCGGCCGCCCTTGAGGCGCGGATTCAGCTTGCGGTGTCGCGGGTCGCGGCCGCTGGCCGTCGGATCCCGGCCTTTGTGAGCTTCCTTGCGGAGCAACGGCTGCTCTATCTGTATCGGCCGGAGGACATTGATCCGCGCCCTGACCTGGTGGAGCTCGGCACGGTCATCGGGCGGCCGGGGCTCGAGGCGGTGATGGCGCTCTCGCCCGGATTGCTTCGAGACGCGGTGGCGGGGGTCGTGGATCGGCGGGCCAACGCGCGCCTGACGGGCGAGGACCAGATGCTCCTCGCGTCGCGTCCGACTCTGGGCATACAGGACTACCTTGCGCCGGAAGTAGCATCGTTGATCCTGGCGAACCCTGCACGGTTCCTGCACGTTCCCTCGCTGCTGCGCGCGGGTCATGAGCCGGAGACGATGAGCGCGCTCCTGAGCCGGGCCTCCATGGTAGACGTGGTGGAGACGCTCTGGGCGATCCGCCGACTTCGAATGCTTGGAGGCCTTCTATCGGCGCTCGATGTCCGGTCGTCGGTGCCGCTCCAGGTGCCCCGTGGCACCGTGGGGAAGGTGGCCGTCGTGGCGCTGGGGCTAGGACGATTGCGCGCCGCGTCGAGCCGTGGTGTCGAGAATGCCGCGTCAGCAAGGTACGACCGCGCGTGGGCCGATGTGTTGGGCGACGACGGCGTTGATCTTGGCTTCGTCGGCCTACGTTTCTATGCCGACCTGGGGCAAGCCTTCCGCGCGATGCTGACCGTAGCCTCCACTGTCGGTGCGCGGGCCGGAGTTCCCCGGTCGGCGCTGGCTTTTGGGCCGGTGGGTGGCGGACTGTGCGCCGATCGGATGCACGCCTACGGCGCGGCGGTGGACGCGGCGGTGCGGCACGCGGTCGGGGGCGACCACAAGCTTGTCGTGGACGTGGCGACGGTCGACCCCCTCTTCGCGGCACTCAGGCGAGCGGGTGTGGAGATTGACGTAGTTCCGGGTGGTTTGGGGGTGCTCCCGCCTCACCTTGGCGTCGAGCGTGCGTTCACCCTCGACGGTGCCGTGCTGATTTTTCGTAAGATCGAGGGTGGGTTTGCCGTCGAGGTACACACGATGGAGAGCTGGCTCGCGCTCGCGGGCCTCGACGACCTTGCTCGGGTCTTGCCCGAAAGCCAGGTGAGCTCGGTGCTCCCGTCCGCGTCGGGGGTGGGCCCCGCATCGCGCCGGGCGGGCATCGCTCAGGCCCTGCACGGGGCAGCGAGTCGGGTGAGGGAGGGTAATGAGCCTACCTGGTACCTTCCCGGGCCGGAGCACGCGAATGATAGCTTTGATCCGGTATTTGAGTTGGAGGTGTCGGACGAGGAGGAGCCCGTCGTCGAGTCCGAAAGCGGCATCTTCGCCGACCCCGAACCGGGAACCCGGCCGCGTGTCGAGCGCGTGTTGGCAGCGTTGGACGGATATGTTTGCGTGATGACGCCAGAGGCGGTGTTCTTCGGCCGTCGTGAAGGCGACCGGCTCTCAGATCTCCACCGTTACGCGCCCGGCCAGATGGAGGCGATTTACCTTAGGTTTCTGCTCGACAAGGCGACTACCGGATTTGTGCCGCGCCCCCATCGTACCGGCGATATCGGCGACGGCACGCTGCTGCCGCTCGACCTGGACCGGATTGATCGTGTTTGGGGCCGACTTTTCTGAACGCTGGGGCGACGGGTCACGCTGCGCTGAGGGGCCGCTTTCGCGCAAAGAGGGCGGCGCGGGCGTGGCCGAACCGGGTGGGATTGGATATGAACGCGCCCCCTCAATTCGTTGCCACCCGGAGCGTTCGGGGGAAGGAAGTCGCCGATGAAGCTCTACCGTTCTCGTGTCCCCCAGATCGCCCGGGCGGTGATCGGGCGCCTCATCCAGGACGGAGACATCGAGGTCGAGCCTGAGGGGCGTGAGGAGGCTGAACGTGACGTGATCGCGATCTTCGAGGAGTTCCTCCGTCGCGACGATGATCTGCGCGAGACCGTGCGCGACGTGATGGCGCGGAACCAGATTCCTTACGATCAATACGGCAAGATTCGGTCCCAGGTCGCTGAGGGCCGTGGTCACGCGGTCGCCGAAGACGTGGACCGTTACCTGGCGCGCCAGATCGTCGAAAATTGTATGGTCTCCCGCCATATCTCTGAGGTCTTCGCCGACGACAAGGACCTCTACAAGAAGGTCATCGACACGCTCCGCGCCAACGACGTGGATGAGAGAGCGCTCCGTACCGAAGCGGAGGGGATGATCAAGAACATCGCGGAGGGCTCGGTCAACTACCAGGACGCGCTCCAACGCGCGCTCCGGGATGTGCGCAAGCGTCACGGGCTGTATTAGCGAGGAGATACGCGCACGTACGGCCGATCAGGAGCGTCGGTCGTCGGCGTCGAGTTGGGCTCGTTCTTGGCGATCACGTCTCTCCGTAGCCGAGGGGCGCGGGAGCCGGGCCCGTCACCCCTTGAGCTCTTTCACCATTTCCGCCGCCAAGGCTTTGAACGCGGCCTCGTCTATCGCCGACACGGTGGTGGTCATCGGTAGCTTGGTGGTCATCGGGTCCTGGTACTTCCCGTTCACCATGAACTGGTAGTGCAGGTGGGGTCCGGTAGACATTCCCGTGGACCCTACGTGGCCGATCACGTCGCCCTGACGCACCTTCTGGCCGCGTTTGACCACGATGCGGGACAGGTGACTGTAGCTGGTGCTGTACGGCCCCTCGTGATCCACCTCGATGTAGTTGCCATGTCCACCGTTCCGACCCGCGGTGTCCACCACGCCGTCGGCCACAGCGCGGACCGGCGTGCCCGTCGGCGCGCCGAAGTCCACCCCGAGGTGGGCGCGGGTCGACTTGAGGATCGGATGGAAGCGGCCGCGCGAAAACCCGCTGGTCACGCGCGAGAACTCCAGGGGTGACCTTAGAAAGGCCTTCTTTCGCCCGAAGCCGTCCGGCGTGTACCAGCCGGCGTTTCCGCTGGAGTCGTGGTAGCGGATGGCGACATACTCGTCCTTTCCGTTGCGCAAAAGCGCTCCGCGAATCGTACCCATCCGCGAGTCGCCCGACTCGTCTGTGAGCCGTGTCGCCGCGAGGCGGATCGTCGCCCCCTTGACAAGCTCGGTGTTGAAGTCGAGGTCGTACTCGAAGATCTTGGCGATCCCCATGATCTGGTTGCCGCTCACCCCCGCCGAGGTCGCGGCCGCCCACAGGCTCGTCTCGACCGTCAGGTCGAAGCGGCCGCGCTCGATCTGGTAGGGAACAGGCTGCCGCTGTGCGACAAAGCGCCCGTTGATCTCGGTGATCACCAGGGCCGTGCCCTCGCCTTTGTCAAAACGCAGGCGCCACGGCTCGCGCTCCCCGGAGCGCCGGTCCACGTGGATCGTGTCGCCGATGCCGAGTCGATCCAGGCCGCGGCCTGCGCCGGCCAGCATCTTGGACGCCCCCAGCTTCCGCAAGATGCCTGACGCCGTCTCACCGTCTGCCACCGTGTGGGAGAGGGTAGTGTACCGGAGGGCGAGCGTCGGGGCCGGCTCCTCGATCGCCGGCGTAGGTTGTGGATCGTTCTCTACACTCGGGAATGCCGCCAGGGCGGTGGCCGACGCGAGGATGAGCAGGACCGAGGTGACCACGAAACGGAGCCAGTTCATGACGTCGCTCTCGAAAGGAGGAGGAGTAGGACGGTGAACACCACGAGAATCATCATGCCAACCACTCCTCCAGTAAATAGTGCGATACCGATGCCGATTCCGGACCCGGTGCTGCGCTTTTTACGAGGACGAACGCCTGTTTGTGGGGCGGGCGAACGCGTGGGTGCGGCGGGCTGGGCCGGAGTGGGGGCGGCCTTCGGCCCAGAGCTCGGGGCGGGTGGGGTGGTGGCGGGGACAACGGGGGGGGCGGGGGCGGGCCGAGGCGCAGGGCGCGGCGCGGCCGCAGCGGCGGGCCGGGCTGCGGCGTCCGAGGCGAGGGAGGGGCGCTCGATCGCGAGGTGGGTCACGTCCGCGGGCACGGCGGGCGCCTCGGCGGAGATCGCGACCGAACGGCCGGCGAGGCGCAGCTGATCCTGAGCCGTAGTGCGGCGCTCGGACAGGATAGGGCTCATGACCTCCCCAGCCCAGGATCGAAGCCCGGTTCCTCGGAGGAGGTCCGTCGCTTTCAGGAGGGAGCGTTCGACGTCCGCGCCGCTCGGACGCGCCGCCGGATCCCACGCCAACATCTCCCGCAGGACGGGCGCCAGCTCCCGGTGTTCGCCACCGAGCATCACCAGCCGCTCCTCCACACGCGCCTCGTGCTGCTCCTTACGCAGTTTGGGCTGGCCAAAAACCTCGCCGGTCGCAGACTCCCACGCCGTGATGGCCAGCGCGAAGATGTCGGCTGCGGAGCTGACCTGCGTGTGCAGGATGTACTCGGGCGCCATGTAGTTGAGCGTGCCGAGCACGAACTGGCCGGTGTAGGACTCGCGCGAATCAAATCGGGCACGAGCAACACCGAAATCAAGCAGCTTGACGCTGCCTTGCGAGGTCACCATGATGTTGGGCGGCTTGACGTCACGATGAATGACGTTCAATGGCTCCTTGGTGGCGGGGTGTACCGCAGTGTGGGCGCGATGCAGGGCCCCTGCGACGGTCGCGATCAGCTCGGCGAGGGCGCGCGGTGGCGGCCGGTGCCCACCCTCGATCAGGGCGCCCAGATCGATCCCTTCTACGTACTCCATGAGCACTGCGTCGCGGCCGTCTACACGCACGAGCTCGATGACTTTGAGGATTGAGTCGCTCTGAAGCAGGCCGAGCAGCCGGGCTTCATCACGTACCCGCGACATGAACATGTCGCCGTCCGGGTGGTTGGACAGCAGCACTTTGACCGCTACCTGCCGCCGAAATCCCTGCGCGCCGACCAGATCGGCCAGGTAGACCGAGCCGACCGCCCCGGCGCCTACGATACGTTGGAATTCAAGCGTCCGCACCGTGTCTGACTAACGGGCTGCGCGCCAGCCGCTATACGCCGACCGCCGAAAACCCTGTGACCGGACAAAATGCCTGCTCTTGACGCTGTGGAGGAATGCCGGGACGACGCTATGTGCCTCCTGTGGATGTATTCCGATTTTTGTCATTCGCATCGTCAAGTACGAATTGACGAACGGCGGAGCCTGAGGGGAGGGGCGAGGCTGTCGCAGCGTGGCGGCGGGGGAGCGGCTGGGATAGCGCGTCGTGTCAGCGAGGATCCATGCTGTCCCTGCTTCTGCTGCTCTTGGGCTGTGCGACTCCCTATCCCGGCGCGTGTACCAGCTACGCCCGCCTCTATTGCGACACCTGCGAGATGGATGACGCCGAGAAGGTGGCGTGCACCTGCATTGAAAATGGGACGCTCGTCGCCGGAGATTTTCCAGGGGACATCGACATCACCGACGACGAGGCGGCGGGCCAGTGCGACGAAGTCCTTTTCCAGCTCAAGTACCCGAGCCCCGATGGTTCGGCAGCTTGTAAGCAGGCTCTGGTGGTGATGCAGGACCACGAACAGGAGGTGTGTGATGATTATGGGCTTTTCTAGACCCCGGAGCCTCGTAGCGTTTCTCGCCCTCGGCGCGGTCGGCTGCGATCCGGTGCCGTACGGCAACAGTTGTCGTAGTTATACGGAGCTTTATTGCGAGACGTGCACCACGACTTCGTGGGACGCCACGACCTGCTTGTGTGTCACCGAGGGAGAGGTCACCGCCGGCGACCTCCCCGAGGGGACCGAGCTCACCAACGCGGAGGCTACCGCGTGGTGCGACCAGGTGTTGGCCGGGCTCAACTACCCCGGCCCGAGCACCGCGGCCTCGTGTAAGCGCGATCTCGAGTTCCTCCAGAAGTACGAAAAGGACGCGTGCCCGGTAGAAGCGGTCGATACGACCTATGATTACTCCGACTCCGGCTGAGTCGTCCGCGCTCGCCGAGGGCCGGGCGCGGTTGGCGGCGGGTCAAGGTGCAGCGCTCCCCTTCGTGAATACAGCCGTCCCCGGCCGGGCCTCCGCGGCGCTGGTGGATTTGCTGGCGCGGTATGAGTGCCCGGCGATCACCGCCCGTCGTGTGCGCAGAGCGGGCGGTCAGGGTGGGCGCGCGCGTGCGGGGCCGGGTGCTGCCGCGGGCGACCCGGTCGTGTGGGCCGAGGCGCTCGGCGCGAACGTGCTCGATGTCGACGGCAACCTCTACGTGGACATGACCGCCGGTTTTGGCGTAGCGTCGGCAGGGCACCGGCACCCTGCGGTGGTGGCGGCGGGACAGGCCCAGCTTGGCCGCCTGCCGCACGCGATGGGCGACGTGTTTCCGGACGTCACCCGGATCCGGTTGATGGAGCGCCTCGCGGCGGAGACTGGCCTCGACAGGGTGATCTTCGGGAGTTCGGGCTCCGACGCCGTCGAGGCCGCGATCAAGACGGCGTGGGTCGCCACGGGGCGCCGGCGGGTGTTGGCCTTCTCGGGGGGCTACCACGGCCTCGCGTCCGCGCCCCTTGCCGCGCTGGGCTACAAAGTAAATGCCTTTGCCGAGCCTTTTCGAGGGATGCTCGGGGGACACGTGGACCTCGCCCCGTTCGGCGGCGTCTGGCCCGAGCTTGGAGCTTATGCCGCGGTCCTGGTCGAGCCGGTACAGGGGCGCGGGGGGAACCGGGCGCCACCCTCAGGCTGGTTATCGGCGTTACACCTTGCCGCGCGCGCGGCGGGCGCGCTGATGATCCACGACGAGATCCAGTGCGGGCTCGGGCGTACGGGGGCCTGGCTGGCCGCAGACCACGAAGGCGTGACCCCCGATCTCTTGGCGTTGGGGAAGGCCCTTGGCGGCGGATTTCCGATCTCTGCATGTATCGGGAGCGCCCGGGTAATGGATGCCTGGGGGGCGAGCACGGGTGAGGCGATCCACACCCAGACCTTCCTCGGCAACCCGGTCGGCGCAGCAATGGCGCTGGCGTCGCTGGAGGTGTTGAGACCGCTCACTGCCCGTGCGGCGGAGCATGGGGCGCGGCTCCAGACCGCGCTGCGCCGGGTTCGCGGAGTTCGGGGAGTACGTGGCCGAGGCATGATGATCGGCGTCGAAGTTGCTGATCCGCTTGTTTCTATGCAGCGGCTCCTCGAACGAGGCTACCTCGTGTTGCCTTCGGGGGAGGGACCGGACGCGCTCGGCCTGACCCCGCCGCTCACCCTCAGCGAGGCGCAGGCGGACGCGTTTGTCGAGGCGTTGGCCGCGTGTCTGTAGATCCTCTTCACGCGGAGATCGCGGCGTGCGTCACCGGCCAGCCACCCAGCCGCTCGACGGTCGACGCCTTGGCGCTTCGGTTGTACGCTTGGCAGATTGAGCATAATCCGACCTACGCGGCGATCGCCGCCGGCGCCCGGCCCCGTGGCGTCGCAGAGATCCCGCCCGTTCCCGTGCCGCTCTTCCAGGAGCTGATCCTCGCGTCATTCCCCGCCCACAAGGCGGAGAAGATCTTCCTGACCTCCGGCACTACCGGCTCCAGGCGCGGACGCCACTACCAATACAACACCCTGCTCTACGACGAGGCGGCGCCCCTGGCCTTCCGCCGGCGGGTGGGGCCCTCTCCCCAGAGGATCTGCTCCTTGTGCCCGTCGGAGCCGCAGTCTTCGCTTGGCCACATGATCGCACGGCTCGGATCCCCAGTCTGGCAGGGGTTCGACAGTCAGAACGGCGTGTCGCCCGAGACGTGGGCCGTCTTGTCACGGGGGCCAGTCTTCCTCGCCGCGACGGCGTTCGCCCTTGACGCGCTCCTCGGCATAGACGGCGGTGTTGAACTCGATGTTTCGAGTCTGGTGATGGTGACCGGGGGCTTCAAGGGCCGCCAGGTCCGGCTCGACAGTGAGGCTCTGTACGCCGAGCTCCCGGCGCGGTTCGGTGCGCCGCGTGTTGTGGGGGAGTATGGCATGACCGAGCTATCCAGCCAGCTTTGGACAGAGCCTGTGCGGGCGGGAGCGCGCCCGGGGCCTTTTGTGGCGCCGCCGTGGTTGCGGGTCTACGCCGCCGATCCGGTGAGCGGGGAGCCAACGGAGGGCGTGGGTGTGCTTCGTTTCGTGGACCTGCTGAACGTATGGAGCGTCCTGGCGATCGAGACGCTGGACCTTGGCGAAGTGGAGGCCCACCCCGGAGGCGATCGGGTGGTGTTGCACGGGCGCGCCGCGGGGGCTGATTCCCGGGGTTGTTCTCTTCGGGCCGAAGATTTCTTGAGGCGCGTGCCGACCGAGTGAGGCCCCGGCTGGCCTCTCGGAGCGCTCAACGCAGCGTCACCCGGCGGACCACCGAGAGCTGCTGGTCCGCGAACCAGAGGTGCCGTTCGTCAGCGGTCACATCGACGGGAGCGCCGAGATCCACGGTGAGCGCGTCGCCGTCCTGGACCTTCGCGCCGGCCGTCGCCGTGGCTCCGGTACCAGCGAGGGTCGTGATGGTGCCGTCCGCGCCCACTGCGCGGACGACGTGATTCCCCGAATCGGCGATGTAGACGGTATTATCGGGGCCGACGCTCGCTCCGGCGGGCGCGTACAGCGTGGCGAGGTAGGCCGGGCCGCCGTCTCCCGCGTAGCCCGGGCTGCCCGTACCGGCGATCGACTGGATCAGGCCTGAGTCTAGGTTGATCTTTCGTATGGTGTGATTGCCGGTGTCGGCGACGTAGAGGTCGCGCTCGTGTAGGTGGAGTCGGCCGGGGCTGTTGAAGCGCGCGGAGGTGACCGGGCCGCCGTCACCGTCCCAACCCGGGATGCCCTGGCCACCGAGCGTGTGTATGACCCCGTCGCCGTCCACCCAACGTAAGCAGTGGTTCCCCGTGTCCGCGATGTAGAGCGAGCCGTCCGGGCCGGTCTCGATTCCGGCCACCTCGGACAGGGACGCATCGACGGCCGGTCCCTCGTCTCCCGCGAAGCCCAACTCGCCGCTGCCCGCAAAAGGCAGGATGATCCCATCTTCCACCTGGAGCACCCTCGCCTCGTGGAGCGCAGCGATGTACCAGCGACCGTCCGCACCAAACGCGACGTCGATCGGGTTCTCCAACGGCGATTCGAGCACGGGCGTGCCGGGTACGGACCAGCCGTGCACGCCGTTTCCGGCGACCGTGCGAAGGCCCCCGTCCATGAGTTGGCGGACCCGTACGTTGTTGAAGTCGACGAGCGTGAGCACGCCGTTGGGATCGAAGGTGACCGCGGAAGGCCAGTACAACCAGCTCTCGGTGCCAGCCAGACCATCGCCGTTGAAGCCCGCTTGTCCCGTGCCCGCCACCGTACAGAGCTGACCCGCCTGCTCACACGGCGGGGCCGGAGCGTCGCCTGGCGCGCAGCCGAAGCTCGCGAGGAAGACGCCGGCACTCAGCCTCATGGGGTTTGGATGACCACCTTACGGATGACCTGATTCCAGGTGTCCGCGATCCACAGGTTGCCGTCGGGATCGACCTCGACCCCGTAGGGGCTGTAAAGGAGGGCGTCCACGGCGCTTCCGCTGTCACCCTCGTAGCCGAACTCGCCGCACTGTCCCGCGACGGTGTCCACCGTGCCGTCGGAGGCGATCCGACGGACACAATGGTTGTCGGTGTCGGCGACGTAGAGCTCGCCATCCCAACCCATCGCGAGGTCTCGGGGCGCCCGGAAGCTGGCTTCGAGGGCGGGCCCGCCATCGCCCGAGTAGCCCGCGATGCCATTCCCGCCGATGCAGTCGATGATGTCGGTGTCGAGATCTACGGCGCGGATGCGGTGGTTTTCGGTGTCCGCGAGGTACAGGGTGCCGTCGAGGATCACCAAACGGTTGGCGGGGTATGCCGCCTGGCCCTTGGTGGCATGCATCTCGGCGGCGGCGACGGGCCCACCGTCTCCGCCGTACCCGGCAGCACCGTCAAAACCCCAGGTCTCGATGATCCCCTCGGTCACACGCCGGATCCGTTGGTTGGCCATGTCGGAGATATAGAGGCGCCCGGCGCTGTCGTAGGCGACCGAGGATGGCAGGTCCAACTTCGCCACGAGGCAAGGGCCACCGTCGCCAGCGAACGAGCGGGTGCCGTCGCCGCAAACATAGCTTAGCAGGCCCGTGCTCAGATCGATGCTTACGATGCGGCTGTTGTGCCATGCCGCGATCGTCATGGTGCCGTCGGCGGCGAACGTGATGTTGGTGGGGTGGTTGAAGGCAGCCGCCAACGCCGGGCCCTCTGGGCCATCCCCGAGGAGCCCACTGCCTGCGACCACCTCCATCGTCCCGTCTGGCCGGAGCGCCCGAATCTTGTGGTTGTTCCAATCGAGCACGTAGGCGTCCCCGTCGGGCCCAAACGTCAGATCCTGCGGGAGGTAGAGATGGGTGTCGGTGGCGGCGAGACCGTCGCCGCCCAATCCGGGAAGCCCCGAACCGGCGGTGGTGCAGATCTCTCCGACGGCGACGCCGCACACCGCGGCAGGCGGCTTGGCCGTGCCCGGATCGCAGGCAAGCTGGCTGAGGAGGACAACGAGCATCGGCGACTCCTACCGGTAGATGACCCGGATGCGGTGGTTGAAGGTGTCGGCGACGTACACGTTGCCGTCCATGTCGAGGTCAAGGCCGCTCGGGGTGCTGAAGCGGGCGTCGAGGGCGGGCCCGCCGTCGCCGGCGAAGCCGCTCTCACCGTCGCCCGCGAGGGTCTCGACCCGATCCGAGGTCGGGTCCCACACGCGGATCCGCTCGTTGGCGGTGTCGACAAAGTAGACCCGGCCATCGGGACCGACTTCGAGATCTCGAGGCTCATTCACCATCGCGCTCGGACCGGAGCCTCCGTCGCCCGAGAAGCCCGCGGTGCCGGTGCCGACCACGGTGTCGATGATGCCGGTTGCCATGTCGACGGCGCGAATACGATGGTTCAGGGCATCAGCGACGTACATCACCGACTCATCGGCGTTGAACGCCAAGGCACCCGCGGGTGTGGGGTTGGGTCCGGTGGGGAAGTTGAACACTGCCGCGTCCACCGGGCCCCCGTCGCCGCTGTAGCCAAAGGTGCCGTCACCGCCGAATGTGTCGATGGTGAAATCAGCGGACAACTTTCGGATCCGCCCGTTTCGCGAGTCGAGGAAGTAGATGTTGTCGTTGGCATCGGTGAGCACGGCCTTGGGTTGGTTCATCAAGGCGGTCGACGCGTCCTCGCCATTGTCCCCAACGAAGCCCGGAGTGGTGCCGCAGTGCACGCAGGAGAGCCCGCTCAGAGGATCGACCAGCCGGAGCTTGTGGGTGTGCCAGGAGGCAAAAAGAATGCGCCCATCCCGCATATAGACCGCATCGGTCGGGTGGTTGAGGTTGACCGTGAGCGCGTCGACCCCCGGACAGGAGAGGTCGGCCATCACCGGGTCACCGTCGCCGACAAAGGGGGTACCGACCTCGGTGTGAACCAGGCCCTCCGCGTCTACCGAGCGAATACGATGATTGTTCCAATCGATGATCAGGGTGTCCCCGAGCTCCGAGAGCTCGATGTCGACCGGGAAGTAGAACATCGACTGCTCTTTCGGAAGGTTCTCTCCGTAGAATGCAGCATCGCCGGTGCCTGCCCAGGTGCAGATGTTCCCCGATGAGGGGTCGCACGCGGCGACGATCGGCGGCTTCGACTCCGCGCCCGGATCGCAGCCCACCGAGAGCATGAGCAAGAAATGTATCATTCCACCTCCACTATCGTCTCTGGTCCAATGTAGACAAGTACCCCCTGGTCGAGCGGCCTTCCGATCAGGTGGCCACCAACCGCCCATACGCCGCCGAACGTGTCTATCCAGGCTGCGTGATAGTCCAGGGAGGTCGCCGGGGGTTGCGGTGCGAGCACCCAGGCGCCACCATCTCGGTCATACCAGGCGCCTTTGGCTCCGACCGCCACCGCCTGGCCCTCGGGCCCGACCGCGACGCCGTTCAGTTGCGGGGCGAGCGCCGGACTCTCATCGATCCATGCGCCATTTTCGTAGCTCAGCGCGAGCGCGTTGGCGAAGCCGCCTACGGCGTGGACCGCGTTGGCGTCACCCGCGACCGTCAGGAGCGTCGTGGGTGGGGCGGCGACCGTACTCCAGCTGGAGCCATCCCAATGCGCGGTCACTCCACCCGTGCCGACCACCCACACGTCGTTTTCGGCCCGGCCCCACACCTTGTAGACCGCGCCGGCGGCAGCGACCTCAGGGGGTACCGCGGACTTGGACCAGCTTGAACCGTCATGATGCCAAATCGCTCCAGCGTTTGACGAGACGTCGGGGTTGCCGCCGACGGCCCACAGATCCTCCTCCGAGGAGCCCCAGATCCCGTAGAAGGTGAGCGACGGATCGACCACTTCCTCCGAAAAAACGCCCTCCGAGGTACCTTTCAGTACACGCCCTCCGGCGCCCACGACATAGATCGAGCTACCGACGCCGCGAACCCACCACAGGTCGCCGTCGGTCGGCGCGCTCAGGTGGCTCCAGCGGTCTTCCGAATAACGGAGCATCAACGGACCGGAGCCATTATCGGCGCCGACGGCCCACACCGTGCCGTCTCCGTCGCGCCACACAGACAGGAGGGCCGAGGGCAGGTTCTCCGCGAGCACCTGTGTCGCCTCCCTGGCCACGGGGTCGGCACGGCTGTCCTGGGGGTCCGACGCGCTCCTGTCGTCGCATGCGAGTGTACCGACCGCGACGAGGCCCGCAAGGAGCCGTGAGTGGCGGAGGTGGGCACGATCAAGCGCGGCGAGAGGGCGGAGGGGAGGAGCCTGAAGTTCGGATGCGCGGAGGTCAATCGACACTCGAATAGTGTACTCCACTCTACTCGGGCCGGCTACGGGCCGGCGTCGGCGCCGGGTCCGGCCGGACCGGTCTCCGCCGGTTAGGGCGTCGGGTGCCCTACGAGGACCCCCGACCGGCGCTCGCCGAGATCGACGCTGCGCGGCTCGCCACCGGCCTGTCTGACGCGGGAGCGCGTCTCGCCTGGCGCTACGCCTTATCGGGCTTGAGTAGTCAGTTTCTTGAGAGGCGCCCCGCTGGGCCCCCGCCCCGGCGCGTGGTGATCATCGCGAGCGCCAACGTCTTCACCGCGCCGCTGCCATGGTTGGCCTGGCTCTCGGCCTGGGGCGTGCCCGTGACGCTCAAACCGGCTCGTGGTCATCGTTTGGCGATGGAGGCTGTCGCGGCGGCCCTCCGCGGGGTGGAGCTGCGTCCCTGGCGAGGCGGCGATCTTGAGGCGGAGGGGGAGGCGCTCGCCGACGCGGAGGTGGTGCTGGCCTACGGCCGCGCCGAGACGCTGGCGGTCCTGGCGGCTCGGAGGCCTCCGGCTGTACGGATGCTGGGCTTTGGTCCGCGGTATGGACTGGTTGTCGGCGCTCCCGAACCGCGGGCGGTCGCGCGCGACCTGGCGCTCTACGACAGTCGCGGCTGCATGTCGCCCGCGGCGGTGCTGCTCCCCGAAGATGGCCCCTCGACTGGGCATTACGCTGACGCGATGGCGGAGGCGGAGGCGCGCTGGCCTCGGGGAGGACTCGACGCGGCCGAGGGCCTGGCGCTCAGGGCGCGGCTGGCCCTCACGCGGGCGGCTGGGGGCACGGCCTCGACGGGGCCGGGCTGGGCGGTCCTGGAGCGGCCACTTGACGCGTTCTCGCCCGTGGCCCTGCCACGATGCCTGGTGCTTCATCGGTACCGGGACGTAGGCGAGGCACGCGCGTTCGTCGCAAATGCTGGGTTTGAGCTCGGAACCCTGGCGATCGCCGCCCCCGGGCTGGCCGACGTGCTCGGACTTCCCCGCCTCGACCGGCGCCGCCGCATGACGCGCCCTGGCCACATGCAGCGCCCGGTGGCCGGCCGCTGGCACGATGGCCACGACGTGATCAAGACCATCTGGCCCGGAGCCGGGCCCAAGGAGCGCGTTTGAAAGCCGTTGTGGTCAGCGAAGAGGCCCGTGCAGTCCATGAATCCGCGTTGATCGTGGATCTTCACAATGACCTACTGCTCACCAGTTATTTCCTGGGTTGGGACTGGAAGCGGCATCATCGCCCCAACCCGCTACCAGGGGCGGCACTCCTGGGTCACTGTGACCTTCCCCGGCTTCGAGCTGGAAATATCGGGTGTCTGGGTCTCGGAGTGGTGGTGAACCCGCTCCGGGGCCGGAGCGGCCCGGACGCGATACGGCGGGACCTCGACCAGATGAAGCGCGAGGCGGACGAGGCGCCCGACCAGCTCGTAGTCTGCGGCGACGCGACCAGCATCCGCGCCGCGCGTGCCGCGGGGAAGATCGCGTGTTTTGCTGGACTCGAAGGCGCTCATGCCCTCCACGGCCGCCTCGACGACCTGCCGGAGTTCCACCGGCGCGGCCTGCGGTACGTGACGCTCACTCACTTCTCTGAGAACGAAGCCTGCCCGCCGATGGTTGGCTGGGGGTCGAGCGCTTCGCGGGGGCTCAGCCTCTACGGCACCGAGCTGGTGGATCGGCTCGGCGAGCTTGGCATCGTCGTGGATCTCGCCCACGTGGGCCGGGAGGCCTTTCGAGAGGCAGCAAAACGAGCGCGAAAGCCGGTGTTTGTGACGCACACGGCGTGTAACGCCGTCTACGGCAGCCCGCGTGGCTTGGACGACGACCAGCTCGTACAGGTGGCGGAGACCGGAGGCGTGATCGGCGTGATCTTTGTGACGCCGTTCATCGGCGGCGGCGGGGTGCCCCAGGTGCTGCGCCACCTCCGGCATCTCCGCGACACGATCGGCGTCGCGCACATCGCGATCGGTACGGACTGGGAGGGCTTCTCGCTCTATCCGTCCGACCTCTCCTCGGCCGAACAGCTGCCGGCGCTCACCCAAGGCCTGCTGTCCGACGGCTGGAGTGTAGACGAAATCCACGCCGTCTACGGCGAAAACAGTCTCCGGGTGATCGCCGAGGTCTGTGGAAGCTGATCGGGGTCGGATAGGCAGTTCGGATGTACGTCTCCTCGCTCGGTGTCCAAGGATTTGCGGCCCTGCCCAGTTGGCAGGGTGAGCTCGGGCGGGTCGCGAGGCTGGGCGGGCCGGCTCGGAGTCGCGCCGCAGTGTCCGACGCCCTGCTGCTCCTCGCGGCGAGCTTTGACCGCGCGGCGTTGGCGGCGCTCCTGCACGGGTGGGGCGCGGAGGCGCATGAGATCCTGGGAGGTCCCCTCCCCGAAGGTGCGACGTTCACCGGGCCGCGGTCGTTACGGTCGGTGGTGGCCCCCGGGGCCGAGGGCATGCTGCGCGTGACAGGAACCCTCCGCCTCGATCCCCCATTGTTCGGCAAGCTGCGGCAGTTCGCGGTTCGCGACGTGAGGCTGGTGGATGCGCTCGGCTCCGAGCCCACCGTGACGCTCAAGGTCGGCGCCCGCTTTTCCCCCGAGTTCGACGCGGTCGGCGTGGATCTCCTGGCGTTTGCGGTGGGCAGGGAGAGCTTCGCGGTGGCGGGAAAAGAGCGACCCGACTGGCTCGACCGTTTCTTCCGCGCATTGTCCGGCCGTATTGGGCGAGGGCCGCTCGCGCAGGCCGGCTGGATCGCTCGGGCCGGGCGGTGGGATCCCGAGAGCCAGCACGCGGTTCGCCGAGGACTCCGGGAGCTATCGCGGATGTTGCCGGGACAAGGCCTGGAGCTGGTGATGATGCCGGAGGGCATCGCCGGGCTGGGCGCCGCCGAGCTCGTGCCGCTCAGGCGACTGGGCGCGGGCGCGGAACGTGCGGCGGGCCTGGTCGGCGCGGTCTGGCTTTCGGGAGCGGAGGTGCTGGTGATCGACGAGCCGCCGGTGGGCCGACGCTGGCGTGCCTGGCTCGCCGCGGCGGCCGAGACGTCGGGATCTCCGTTGGAGCAGCTGGTGATCTTCGACGACGATGGGGCGCCGCTTGGTTGAGCGCCGCGCGATTTGCCTGCGCTGCGGCGACGACAAAGACGTCGCCCTGGTGCGCTGCCGGCGCTGTGGCCACCAACCGAGCGGCGAAGAGCGGGAGCTGGCCGTGTTGTGCTCGGCGCTGGTGCTCGATCCCTCCCAGTTGACCGAGGTCCAACACCGGCTACGCCGGGGAGAGGCCCTCAAGCCGTCGGTGACCCTGCTCAACCGGGCGCGGGCGGTGCTGTATGGCGAGCCAGCCCGGAGCCTGAGCCGCAAAGAGCTGGGCCTCCTCGCCCTTGCGAACGGGGTTGTGACGCCGCTTTTGGGCTGGGCCGTCTGGTGGCGCTATCGTCACGTGCCTGCGGGCCGTCAGGCGGCGCTGATCACCGCGCCGATCCACGCCCTCTGGGTGCTGTTGTGGGTCTTGTTCAGGATCAGCCTGTCACGCTGAGCTCGCCCGCGCACGGTCAAGGAAATGCGGCGCCCCGTTCGATCGCGCTGAGCACGTCGTCACCGCCATATTCCAGGATCAAGGTGCGCAGCGGCGGGCCCAACTCCGGATCGGTGAGCCACTCCCGCCAGCGAGGGTCACCGATGAGCGTGCGGAGGTCAAACCCGGACCGGAGCGCGTCGTCGAGGTGCGCGCTCAGTCCCGGGATATCACGCTTCCTGGCGGCAAGATCGGCGAGGCGGAAGTGCCCGGCCCACCGGCCGGGGGCCAGGCGGACCACCAGCGCGAAGTCCTCCGCCGCCCCATCGAGGTCGCCTTCCAGGAGCCGTAGCTCGCCGCGGTCGTAACGCGCCGCAAGGTGTTCGGGATCGAGCTTCAACGCGCGGTCCAGGTGTTGGCGCGCCTCGGCGTCCTGGCCCGCCAGCCGGCACGCGAGGCCGAGCTCGTAGGCCAACGCGGCGCTCGTACCCAGCTCCTTCTGCCACTCTTCCGCAAAACGCCGCGCGGCGTCCAGGCCCTGGTCCCGAGCGAGCTGCGCAACCGCCTGAGCCGCGCCCTGCTCCAGGTGCACCCGATAGCTGGGAGCAGGAAGCTCGGCGTAGACCGCGGCGATAGTGCCGAGGAGGATCACGAGGCGCCGCTCGCCTTTCGCCTGCGTAACAGAGCGAGCAGACTCACTGCGGCCGCGGCAAACCCGCCGTCGACGCCGCTGCTTGCGCAGCCGCAACCGGCCTGACCGATCTTGAGGATCTCACCATCGTCGAAGGTGCCCATCGGGTCCTCCTCGTCCGAGCTGCCGACGTTCCCGTCCTCGGTCGTCGCCACCGTGTAGACGCAGACATCATCAAGGTTCCACCCACCGAACTCAAGGCCCCCATCGGAGTCCAGCTCCCAGGCCAGCGTCAAGGTGTCGCCGGCGGGCGCGGCCCGCAGGGTGTGGAGCACCCAGGTGGCATCTTCGGTATGTTCGTCGCCACGATTTTGTGAAGTTCCATGGTTCGTCCAAAGCACTTCGTCGTTTCCGTATACGGAGGCCGTGTCGTAGTGGCCATCCTCGATGTTGAGCCAGCGGCGAAACTGGATGATCAGCGGGCCGGAGGCGTCGAGGGTGAGGGGTGGGGCTTGCAGACGGTTGACCACGTCTGGCTGATAGGCCCCGTTGTAGTTGTCGTATCCAAGGTCGTTCCCCCACGCCATGTCGCCGGAGTAGGCGCGCGTGGGATCACCGGACCGGCCAGCGGGTCGATCGAACTGCCAGTCATCGGCCCCCTCCTGGTCGTTCCCGTCCAGGAGCGCATGGGTGAAGCCGCCGTCGTCTCCGTCATCGAAGGTGGCGCACCAGAGCTGGGTGAGCTCGCCGACGTAGTAGGTGTGAGGCGCATAAGGCCCGGATGCGGGTGAGTAGACGGTGTCGACGGCGGTGTCGGCACGCAGGTAGTACCACACCAGCGTGCCGGCCGGCATGCCGGGCAGCTCAGCGGTCTCCCCGTCCTCGACGAGCGCCTCTTCCCAGGTCTCGCCCTCGTCTGTAGACCAATAGAGGGTCACGCTCTCGGCTTCGGCCGCCGCACAGCGAGGATATAGGCTCGTGAGTCCAACACCGAGCCGGGCCGGCGTATCGGGTGCCTGGTTGCCCAGCCCCTGGTGCTCCAACACAACGAGGCCCCCGGTCGCGGTGGGTCCGAGGCCATGCCGGCCGAAGGCCTCGATGATCTCGCAGTCGTGCGGTGTTCCGTCCGAGAGATCCCCGTTGTCGTCGTCCGCGAACAGCATCTCGTCGTAGGTGTCGGCGATTCCCGGCCCCGCTTTGACCGAGCTGAACGTGAGCCGGACCATGGTCTCCCACCCCTCGCCCTTGGTGCCGGTGTCGCCGTAGCGCTCCTGGAGCAGACCGAGGAGGTCCCAGGCCGCGCCCCCGTAGATGAGCCCGGTTTGGTGGGTGTCCTCGTCGATATCGTCGGGGTAGACTCTGTCGGGCGCGACATCCCGGATGCCGGCGCCGTTGCTCGCCACGAAGCCCGGCGCGACGATGTTGTCGAGCGTCATCAGGAAGGCGATCGTGTCGGAGTAACCTTCGGAATAGGCGCTGTCGAAGTAGCCACTGAGCAGGCTGTAGTAGTGCAGGCCGTGGCCCCACTCGTGGTAGCTCACGTCTGCGATCAGGCCGGTGTTGTTACATCCGCTGCCCTCCACGTAGAAGTTGAGGCTTCGCCCATCGAAATAGGCGTTGCATGCTCCGTCGAGGTTGACGTTGACCGTTGTCCGTCCGGTCACCCAGGACACCTCTGGCGCGTAGCCGAGCGCCCAGGCGTGCACCTCATTCACAAAGATGTAGCTGTTGATTTCGGCCTGGGTCGCGTGCTCGTCAGTGAGCAGGTTGTCGCCCTCCGCCACGGTCATCGCCCCCTCGGCGCCCGCTCCATTACGGACTGACGCGTAGGTGCCGGAGAGCCCCACGCTCAATGCGTCAGATAGTACGTTGAAGCTGCCATCTGACCCGGTAGTGAGCCCCGAGCCGAGGCCGGCGAAGGACAGCGGGCTGTCGACCATCGGGTCGCCTACCGTACGCGCCTGGTGCTGCGCGCTGACCTGCCCCTGCAGGAATGAAAGCTCGTTGTACCAGGCTAAAATCTCCCCGGTCTCCGCGTCGACGAAGCTCACCCAGTGGCCGAGCGGCGTCAGGGTGCTCGAGGTGACCCGCCACGCGGGGCGGCTGACGTAGTGAGCTCCTCGCGGCACGGGCAGGATCGTCTTGATTGCGGCGGAATTCCGGTGCTCCGCGAGGGGCGCGGGCCCGTCGAGCTGCGCCGCCTGGATCGCTTCGATGCGGGTCACGGGTCCTGACCACCGTGGGGCGTCGGGGATCAGCTCATTGCCGATCATCACCAGTCTGCCTCCGCGGATTCGGGCGACAAACCTCGCGTTCCATACCGGCACCCCCGCGACCTCCTGGCTCCACGTGACGTACCAGGTGTCGGTCGGCGCGTGGAGCTCCGCGTGCTCGAGGGCGAGCGCCGCGAGCGGGACGCCGAGGATCTCCGGGTTCTGCTGGAGAAAGGTACGTAAGGAGTGGACCACCGCCTTGGCGTCGCTCACGTCGTCGAGCAGGATCGGCGGCCCGCTGGCGCGGCGCGGCAGCCCGGTGGCGGTGTCAAAACGTGCCGTCCAATCGGAGCCATCGCCGGAGATGAAGCGCGACCACGCCGGACCGTCGCGGAGCTCACGCTGCTCCGACACCCGGAAGGGCAGGATACGATGAGGCGCGGCCCCCGCCTCCTCCGTGGGCGCAAATGCCCACCCGGATGATACCCACACTGCCAACCATGCTCCGACCATTCGGCCCCCTCGGTACAATGATGCCTCCGATCCTGCGGCTCGGCGTGCGGGTCGGCGCCCTATGCACTTTGTTGACATCGTCGGCGGGCTGCCGGCCGGAGTCCTCGGCGCTGCCTCCGTTACCCCCGAAAGTGGACGCCCTGACGAAGCCTCAACCTGGAGAGGTGCGGCCGCTCCGCGAGGCAATCGTCACCTGGACGGCTGGGGTGCGAGGCGAGGTCGAGGCGTGTGGGTGTCCAACCGTGCCTTACGGTGGGCTGGATCGGCGCGCGAGGCTGCTGACGGCGCTTCGTCGGCTCGACGTGCCGGTGTTCACGCTTGATGCCGGGGATATGTTGGTGAAAGGCACGATGGCGCGAGGCGACGCCGAGAGGCGTGAGCGTGCCACGGTGATGCTCGACCTGATGCGCGGCCTGTCGCTCGACGCCTGGGCGCCATCGTCTGCCGATCGTGTGCCGGGGGGGCCAGACCTCTTACAGGGGACGGGCGCAATCAGCGCGACCTGGCCAGGTTTTTCGGGAGCGGTCGTGCTGGAGCGGGGCGGCTTTCGGCTCGGCGTCGCCGGTGTCGCCGGGGGTGGCGAAGGAGATGCGGTGGCAGCGGTTTCCCGGGCGATCAAGGCGGCCGAAGGCGTACAGCCTGCCGATCTCTGGGTCTTGCTCGCCAACGCGGACCGTGCCACCCAGCTCCGCCTCGCTCGAGGATTGCCCGGGTTGGGCGCGATCCTGGGTGAGCACGACCTCGAGGGGGGGCCGGTCCCGGTGCTCGGTGTGCCGGATCGTGGGCGTTACGTTGGGATCCTTCACGTTGCCCTCGGCTCGGCACCAGGGCCGCTCCGGGTGGAGGAGGAAGGCCCTCTCACCCACCTGGCGGCGCAGCGCCTGCGCGTCGCGCTCTCGTCGGACGCGGATTGGGAGGGCCAACAACGGCTTCCGAGCCTGCGTGAGCGAGTGGCAGGCGAAGGGTCCGGCTTCAACCTCGCGTATGTGGAGCGCAGGCCGCTGGGGAGCGATCTTGATGGGGCTTCCGTGCTGGATGACCGGCTCGCGCGTCTGCGGGTGGACAGCACCCGCGCGGCGCAGTCCCGCGCGGACACCAGACCCTCGGGCTACGTGAGCGGAGCGGCGTGCGTGCGCTGCCACTCGGACTTTTTCGCCGCTTGGAGCTACTCTCCTCACGCGCAGGCCTTCGGCTCGCTCATCGAGCGGAAGGCGACGACGAATCCGGAGTGCTTGCCGTGTCACACCACTGGCTACGGCCAGCCCGGTGGGTTCGGTGAGCCGACGACCGACAATCTATCAAGGTTCAAGGCTGTGCAGTGCGAAGGCTGCCACGGTCCGCTGGCGGGACACCCGGACACGATGGGCGGCGGCGCTGCCCATCGGGCGCCCGTCGAGGCGACCTGTCTGGAGTGCCACGACGAGGCCAACAGCCCGCAGTTTGACTATCCGCGCTATCTACGCGGAGTGTCCTGCGTTCAGGTCAGGCTGGCTCGTGAGGAGTCGACGGTTCCTCCAACGTTAAAATGAGATCGGGGGCCGGGTCCAGACACTCCAGCGGCCAGCACACCCGGATGGCCGCGGCGGGCACACGTCCATGGATATGCGGCATTGTTTCCCGGGGAGTGTCAGTCAGTCGGAGCGGGACGTCGAGGAGTCGCGGGTCGATCTGTAAGACATCCAGCGGTTGGGCGGCCGCAAAGTAGAGCCGCGCGCTCTCCGCCACCGCCGGCCGATAGGACGTGTGGACGAAGCCTTCTTTCTCAAGAGACTCGGGCGCGTGGTCCCCACTCGACCAGGCCCCTCGGGGGAGCAGGTGGTAGAGCCACCGCTGGGGCTGCATCAGAAGAGGCCAGGGGTCCAGCTGGCTGCATCGGGAAAGACGGCGATCACGCGGGTGTTGGCGCCGTCGAGCCAGAGGAGGAGCTCCCGGCCGCGCGCGTTCACCCGCGCCGCGATCAGGGTCCCCGCCGGAAGCTGTTCGACAGCTTGAATCACGGCAAAGGCCGAAAAAGCCCCGAGGTGATCGCCCGTGGCGACGAGGCGGCCCCGGTGGGCGCGCCAGATCGCAGACTGGAGCTGTCGTTCTTCCACCAGCACGGCGCGGATTACCGACACACCGTCGCTCGCGAGGGCCTCGGAGACCACCCCCTGCGCGCGCGCGAGCGCGTCCTGGCCGGACAGCGGCGTCGCTTCTTGAGCGCTCTTGATCGCGGGCCGCGCTGCGACCGGCGGCTTGGGGTTCGCCAGCTCACGCGCCGGAGCCGCGCGAACGGGAGCCGCCGGGTTTGGGGGCGGCGCAGGGTTCAGGCGAGGCGGCGTCCCGCCCACGGGCTCGACGGCCTCGGCGGCACGGGCAGCGGCGAGGGCGGCCTCGACCGAGAGCGCCTTTCTTGGTGCGAGCGGCGGCGGTGCGGCCGCGAGCCTGCTGGAGGCCGGCTCGGGGCGTGCGACCTGGCTCAGGCCAGATGAGTCCTGTTTGCGCGGCGGGGGCGCGGCGAGCGCCCGGTCGAGGGCGCTGTTGGAGGGCCGAGGGGGCGGTGCCGTGGGGG
>CANKTH010000087.1 GCA_947486185.1 Deltaproteobacteria bacterium | reverse complement strand
GGTGCGACCCGTCATGTGGCGCTGGTGGGTAAGGGGGTCACCTTTGACTCCGGCGGGCTCTCGCTCAAGCCCTCCGACGCGATGATGACCATGCGCTGCGACATGGCCGGCGCCGCCGCGGTGATCGGGGCGGTCAAGGCGATCACCGCAATCGCCCCAAAGGTGAAGGTAGACGCCATCTTTGGCGCGGTTGAGAACATGCCGAGCGGCAGCGCCTACAAGCTGGGAGACATCCTCCGGATGTACAACGGCAAGACGGTGGAGATCCACAACACCGACGCGGAAGGTCGGTTGGTCCTGGCGGATTGCCTGACGTACGCCTCTGAGCTCAAGCCCGAGGCGGTCGTCGACCTCGCCACCCTCACGGGCGCGGCGGTGGTCGCCCTCGGGGACTGGTACTCGGCGCTCTACACCCGTTCGGACACCCTCGCCAACACCCTGATTGGCCACGCCGGCGACGCGGGAGACGCTGTTTGGCGCATGCCTCTGGTCGATCTCTACAAGGAGAAGATCAAGGCCGAATGGGGTGAGCTACGAAACAGCGCCGGCCGCCCGGGTGGGTCGATCACCGCGGCGCTGTTCCTCAGCGAGTTCGTGACGGTTGAGAACTGGGCCCACATCGACATCGCGGGGCCCGCCTTCTTGGACGGCGCATTGATGCACCTCGCACCAGGCGGCACCGGCACCATGGTCCGGACCCTCGTTCGTTGGATTGAAGGCCTCGAAGGCTGAACCGCGCTCGGAATGCCGGTGTCTCACCGGCGTCAAGCCGCCCGATTTCGCTCGCCGCGAAGGCCTGGCCGAAGGCGCCGGCGGAGGCCCACCGCCGCCCACGGGCCCAAGCCGAGCCACGACGCACCGCCACAGCCCGGCGCTGGCGGCGGTGGCGGCGCGTAGCAGCTGCCTCCCCCGCCTTCAGCGGCGGCGAGCCAGGCGTCGTAGGGGTCGGTGCACGTGTCCTCGCTACACTCCGCCGGCGTCGCGGCTTCGAGGCACCCGCCGGTCAACCAGGAGCGCCCATCGAGGCTGTACGCGGTCCCGGAGCCGTCGGCCCAGTGATCGGCGCAGATCCACGCGACACCGCCCGAAGTCGCGGAGCACCGTACGGCCGGAAGCTCGCTGCTGACCTCGGTAAAGCTGCGTCCGTCGTCGGTAGAAATCCAGGTGCGCCCAAGCTCGCTCCCCAGGAGCAGCTGACCCCGGTGCTCTACGGCCCCGGGCACACCATCGTCCATCAGGTTGCCCGAGAACACCGTCTCCCAGCTTCCGCCCGCGTCCGCGCTCCGCACCAGGAAGGGGTCGCTGCCGTCGTGCGGCGCGAGCCACACGAGCACGAGCGCGCCCGCGCCGAGCACGAGGGTGGCCTCACTGTCGCTCCAGGCCGCCAGCTCCTCAAAATGCTCACCGTCGGCGCTGAACCAGAGCGCGTACTGATGGGTGGACTCGTCAAGAAGACTCACCCACAGTCCATCTTCATCGGACAGGATCCGCTTGACGTAGCGGCGCGCCCCCTCGCCGCCGACCAGCGCCGTCGGCGCACAGCGCTCCCGGTCACACCGGTAGAGCCCTCCTTCCGTTCCGCCCAACACACCGACCCAACCCTCGCCGCGCCAACCTGCCGCCTCGAGGGCAGCGGCACCTGCCGGCAGTCCCTCGACGCGCGCCACGCCACAGGCCGCGTCGAGTCGCCGAACCCCGTCATTCTCGGCTAACAAAACGGACCCTCCCGCGAGCGCCGCGAGCGCGTTGGGCGTCGCGCCCCCGAGGGGCTCCTCGCAGTGCCAGGTCCAACTCACGCCGAGGTCGGAGGTGTGCAACACACCCCAGCCATCCGTCAGGACCCAGAGCTCTTCCGGCGCGTCAGGCGCAGCGGCGATCTGGAGCGTAGTGAGCGTATTTCCGTGCCCCCACGCCAGCGCCGCCGCCCACCACATCAGTTCCGTTCCAACCAACGTACCGAGAAGATCTCCTCGGGCACCGCTACGGAGAAATCCATTGCTTCAAACTTGAGCTCGGTGCGAGAGCCGGCCTGGAGCTTGTCCTCGACCACCATCTTCATCGCCACGTTCTTGCCCTCGATCACCCGCACGTCGCTCATCTCCCAGGTCTTCAGCAACATCCCGGAGGTGGCATAGAGCTCCTGGCGAAGAGGAATGTAGGTGACCTGGTCCACCAGGACGACCCGCGTGGGGTAGCTGACATCCGCCGACTTCGCCGTGAGTTTGACCCGCCAGACCTTGACGCCGTTAAAGCTCTCTTCGCCCTCGACCACGCCCGAATAGCGGGCCTTCCAGGACGACGCTTCCATCATGTCTTCATAGGACATGTCCGAGCCCATCATGCCCTGGCGCAACATATGCCCGGAGATCTTCTGGACGCGCTCCACCGAAGGAAGGTACATCCAAAGCTCCTGATCCTTACGGTACATCTTGGTGCCTTTGTCACGGCCCTCCATGTACTCGACAACACCCTCAGTCGAGCCTCGCCCATACGAGTGCATCTTGTAGGTCTTCACCCGGTCGCCCTTGGTGACGGTCATGACCATCGTAGACTCGCGGGTGTCGTACGTGAGGTTCTTGTCGAGCATTCCGAGCAGCTCGTCCACCGTGACCGCGTGGGCCAGGCCAGGAAGAACCAGGGTCAGGACAAGGACAAGAGATCGGAGCAAGGAACGCATGAAACCTCCACGTGAAGACGGGCCGTCCACCGGGGTACGCACGATAGCCCCGGCCCTAGCGACCGTCGAGGAAGACGGGACAAGACCTGACCATCACCGTCGGGAGCGCATCGCCTCGACCGGTTGGATCGCCGAAGCACGTAGCGCGGGCAGCAGGCTACCTACCACGGCCATGACAAAACCAAGGACCAGACTCCAGAAAAGCTGCTCCAGCTCGAAATCAGCGTAGACAGTGGTGGCGATCGGGAACGCCGCAGGCAGCTTGTCCACCGCGGAGCCAACGTTGATTCCGGTTTTTTGGAGGTAGAGCCCACCGGCGGCGCCGATCACGGCGCCACCCAGGCCGCCGACCGACGCGATGACGAGGGCCTCGGTCACAAACAGGCTCAGCGTCTGCCACCGCCGCAGCCCCATCGCGCGCATCACCCCGATCTCCGCTGTGCGTTCGAGCACGCTCATCATCATCGTGTTGAGCACGACGAGCGAGGAGATGATCACGATCACCAACACGATGATGGTCTGAATGGTGTTTTGGAGCTGCAACATTCCCGCCCAGGGCTCGCGCTGCGACCACGCCTTGACCTCCAGCCCCGCGGTCGCCGGTAGCGCCCCCGCGGCCGCTGCCACCGCTTCCGCGTCGTCCCGGTCCGCGCAGAAGACCACGACCTCAGTCGCGCCATCCGGTATATCTGCCATCCATCGTGCTTTTTCCAAGGTGACATAGGCCATCTTGTTGACGTTGCCGCCGCCCATGTCGTAGAGCCCAACGATCGTGACCTTGATCGGCGAGATCGATCCGTCCTGTGTCTGCCCGAGCGCGATGACCTCGTCACCGAGCTTGGCGCCCAGCTCCTCAGCCAGCGTGAGCCCGATCACGGCCTCCTTGTCATCGGCCATCATGCGCCCCTGGGCGATGTTCCGGTCGAGATCGAGGACCTCTGTATAGAACTCCAAGGGCGCGCCCGTGACCAGGCCGAAGACCTCACCGATGTCCTCACCCACCGTCATGGTCGCGGGCAATTGAAGTCGGGGGTAGACGCCGCGGACCCCGGGGAGCTCGGCAACCGCCTTCACCACTGGCCCGGTATCGGCGATGTTCTCGGCGATCGGGAAAAGCTGCTCTTTTTTGGCAAAGTCTGCGGTGACGATCCGCACATGACCCGCCATCGCCGCGGCTTTTCCCAACATCCCCTGAAGCACGCCCTGCTGCCAGGCGATGCCGATCGTCAAGAGGCCGGTGCCGAACATGATCGCGGTGGCGGTGAGCAAGGAGCGGCGCCGCTGCCTCAACATGTTGCGGATCGCGATGGAGAACATCATAGGTTTACTCAGCCCTCACCGCGTCGGCGGGAACGAGGCCGGCGGCGTAACGTGCAGGGTAGATCGAGGCGATCACCGCGACCGCGATCGCGAAGAACACGGAAGCGAGCACCGGGGTCCAGGCGAAGGTGGTGTAGAGCACCGAGCCCATCGACATCGAGCTGCCCGCGACGCCGACCTGACGCGAGAGGTCGATGCCGTTCTCGGAAAAATATAAGTTGACCGCCGATCCAAGGACCGCGCCGACGCCGCCAGCCGTGATGCCCATCACCGCGCCTTCGATCAGGAAGAGCTGAAGAATTCCGCGACGAGGCATCCCGAAAGCCATCAGCGTCCCGACCTCCCGCACGCGCTCGTACGCCGCCATGACCACCGTGTTGGCGATACCCGTGGCCGCGATCACCATGATGATGAGCACGAGAAAGCTCACCGCCCGGCGCCGGATGTCGCCCACCGCCAGCATGTCTGCTGTCTCCTCCCGCACCGTCACAGCGTCGAAGCCGGCCGTGTCGAGCGCGACCGCGACCGCGGCGACGTCCCCGTCGTGGACGTCGAGCGCCAGGTGGGTGCGGCGCCCCTCCGTAAGCACGAGCGTGTCGGCGAGCGCGAGCGGCATCCACATGCCGATGTTGTCGAACATGGAGTTGTCCGTGTGGACGACGCCGCTCACCGTGTAGGTGTAGGCGTTCAGAGCACCTTGGAAGGAACGTGCTTCCAAGATGATCTCGCGTCCCACGGCCAGATCGAGGAGCCTCGCAAGGGCCCGGCCTACGACGACCTGCTGTTGGCCCTCGGCGGGCCAGGTACCGTCAATCGCCCAATGGGTACGAGGAAAAACCTTGAAGTCCAGCTCAGGATCGTAGCCGACCACCAGCACCCGAGAAGCCTCGGTGCCCGCGACCAACCGGGCGTTGAACAGCAGCCGCGGCGCGAGGGTGCCTGAGGCGGCGGCCGCGTCCAGCAGGCTCGGGGGCGGGACGAGGGACTCCGCCAGCGGCCAGGAGAGGTTGTCCTTGGGGTAGGCGGACGGCCGGATCAGCACGTCGGCCGTCATGGTGCTCGACGCGGCCCGGAGCACATTCTCGTCGCCACCGTCGACGAGACCCCAACCGAAAATCTGGATCGCTACGCCGACCATCACGACGACGGACGAGAGGGCCGTGCGGAACTTGTTCCGGAACAGATTGCGGAAAGCGAGGGTGATGAGGAACCACATTTCAGCTCGCTCGGGGCCGGGATGTGTCGTTCACCAGGAGCCCGTCGTGGAGCGTGACGATCCGCCGGGCCTGGGCGACCACATCGGGATCGTGCGTGGAGAACAAGAAGGTGACGCCCGCCCGAGTGTTCATCTCCTTCATGATCGCGAGGATCGCGGCGCCGTTAGTGGAGTCGAGGTTGGCGGTGGGCTCGTCGGCGATCACGATCGCCGGCTGCTTGACGAGGGCCCGCGCGATCGCGACCCGTTGTTGTTGGCCACCCGAGAGCTGAGCGGGACGGCGATCCAGGTACTCACCGAGCCCGACGTCGTTGAGCGCCTTCTTCACCCGCGCGTCTCGTCCGTCCTTCACCCCGGCGAGGCGGAGCGCGAGCTCGACGTTCTCGTAGGCCGTGAGGACAGGAATGAGGTTGAAGCTCTGAAAGATGAAGCCGATACGGCGAGCGCGCACCGCTCCGAGCGCCTCATCCCCGAGCGTCGCGACATCCCGGCCTTCGAGCATCACACTCCCGGCGCTCGGCCGATCGAGGCAACCGATGAGGTTGAGCGCGGTGGACTTGCCCGAGCCGGAAGGCCCGGAGAACACTGTGAATTCGCCCGCGTGAATCTCGACGGAGACGTCGCGGAGCGCGGTGACGGTGAGGTCTCCCATGGGGTAATCCTTCCGCACCGACTTGAGCTGACAGATGACAGGCATGTGGCCTCCCGGGAGATCATCCAGGTTCTAGAAGCTGTAACGAAGCCAGGCGTTGATGCTCGCATCGAAGAGCATGCCGTCGATCACGTCGGCCAGCGCCACCGCCTTGTCGGGCGGGAGCCCGCCGAATGACGCCGTCAGCTCACTGGGATCGGGCCGGAACTCTCCGTCCTCGCCGAACGGGACCTGCGCGCCCAGGTGGATCACCGCGTTCGTGCCGAGGTTGTAGCTCACGTCGGGCACGAGGATGCCGGTGGTGTCCTTGAGGTTGACCACCGCCGCGGTGGATACGGCGAGCTCCTCGGTGAGGCGGACATTGAGGATGCCGTGGGCATAATGCTGGCCCAGCGTGAACCGAGGCGCGCTGTTCGTCTCTTCGGCCGTTGCTGGCGCGGAGAACACGGCGCAGCTGGAGGGTACGGTGATGCCCCCGCCTCGCGCTGCCCAGTCGTAAGCCTCCGGCTCGGCCCCGGTACCGTCATAACGGTATTCGGCGGCTACATAAAGCTGCTCAGCGACCGGGAAGGAGTAGTCGATGCCCACCACCACCTCGGGCGCCTCCTCCGCTCCGTGCCAGCCCCCTTCGACCCACCAGCCGACTCCCAGGGTGCCGCGCAGATCGGCCCCGCCGAACCACACGCCGTCGGGTCGGCCCCACGCGACCGCGGACCAATCCGCCTCCAAGGCCCTGACCGTGAACCGGCCGGCGCCGGTGAAGGGCAAGTCCTCGAACTTCGTGTCATCGGCATGAAAGGTGGAGAGATCGTCTCCCACCGCGACGAGCGCGCTGACCTGGTGAGCGCCGACGGGCACCTCTGCGCGCACCGCCTGGACCCCCGCGCGCTCTTTACCCGGATCCAGCGCCAAGACCTCCGGAAATGGATCGGTGGGATGGACCACCAGCGCCGAACCCCACGTGATCGCCTGGCGGCCGATCTTGAGGTCGACCGCAGGGAGGTTGACGTCCAGTCGAAGGCGTTCAACCGAGAGATAATCGGAGACCTCCTCGTAGCGCGCCGGCGCGGAGAGATCACAGCCAGCTCCCTTGAGGTCGGGACCCAAGCTCGAGTCCGCGAGCAGCTCGTTGATCACCGAGGGGTTGTGCCGGCCCTGGGCCCACCGCGCTTCGACCACCGCCTCTACGTTGACGCGCTCCGCGACCGCGGCCTCGAACACGGGTCGGAGGCGCTCTTGAACCGACCACGGCGCCCCGTCGACGCCCAGAAAGCCGGCGCCCCGCAGCTCCGCGTAGCCGGCGAGCTCAACGTCTGGGCTCATGATTCCCCCTCGGGTGCAAAGCCCAATGCTCTAACCGATCTCCCAACCGAGCTTCGTGTCAACAGAGGTCCCGTTGCTGGTACGCGACCTCACATCGGCGTGATAAGGCGCCGGGCGGAGCACACCATGGTCAAATTCGGCGCGCGCACCGACCCGGGCCGTAAGCGGGTCAACAACGAGGACTCCTACGCCATCCAGCCCGACAATGGGCTTTTTGTCGTGGCCGACGGCGTCGGGGGCCGGACCGCGGGCGAGGTGGCCAGCGCGATGTGTGCGGAGATTTTTGAGGATGAGGGCGCCGCGCTTCGGGAGCGCGCGCTGGCCTACACCGACGCGCCGAGCGTCTCCAGCCGGAACGGCGTGCTCGCCGCGATCGACGATGTCTGCCAGCTCGCCTCGCGTCGCGTGTACGAGCGGGCGGAGGCCGAGGGCAAAGCGGGGATGACCACGACGCTCGTGGCGGTGCTCATCGCGGGAAATACTGCCTTTCTCGCCCATGTTGGCGACTCGCGGGCCTACCTCCTCCGGGACGGAGAGCTCCGGCAGCTCACCGAAGACCACTCGATGATCAACGAGCTGGTACGCACCGGCAAGATGACCTACGCCGAGGCCCGCGCCAGCAAACACCGAAACGTCATCACCCGGGCGATCGGCCTCTACCCTACCGTTCAGCCAAGCCTGGCGACGGTCGACCTCTTCCCGGGGGACCGGATCCTCCTCTGCAGCGACGGCTTGTCCGACGTAGTCGGCCCCGACGACGTACAGGCGATCGCGGGCATGGCTGACCTCGACCTCGCGGTCAACGACCTCACCGACGCCGCGCTCAGGGCGGGCGGCCCGGACAACATCACGGTCGTCCTGGTCGATCCCGCGGGCTCGGCGCAGTCCGACGACGCGGTGGTGCGCGCTCGGGTGCTCGAGCACCTGTTCCTGTTCGAGAACATGCCGTACGCCGCGCGCCTCCAGGTGGCGCGCATCCTCGAGGAGCGCTGGTTCGCCCCTGGAGAGACGCTGGTGGCCGAGGGCACGGCCGGCACATCGATGTACGTCATCATCGACGGCGAGGTCTCGGTACATGTAGCGGGCAAAGAGCTGGCCCGGCTCGGCAGCGGCGAGCACTTTGGGGAGCTCTCGTTGGTGGATCAGCAGCCCCGCTCCGCGTCGGTGGTCGGGGTGACCTTCGGCAACGCCATCTCGATCTCCGCAGAACACCTTGATGAATTCTGCAGGCGTGAGCCCGAGCTCGGCGTCGCCCTCCTGTGGCGCCTGCTCCGCGTGTTGGGCGCGCGACTCCGCGGCGCCAACGACATGCTCACGCGCAGCCCCTTCTGAAGTCGAGCGTCTGAGCTCAGTTTACCGAGAGGCCGCGGTGCGTCTACGTTGTGCTATCAGCCCGGACGCGGACGACCTGTTCATGTTCCGGGCGCTACTCGAGGGCCTGATCGACACCGAGGGCCTCGATTTTCGCGTCGAGACGCGGGACACCGACACGCTCAACCAGATGGCCTCGGGTGGCGGACCGGACGTGACCGCGATCTCGATCGCGCATTACCCGGCGGTGGCCGCCCACTACCAACTCTTCAACCACGGTGGGAGCATGGGCCGCAACTACGGGCCGGTGCTGATCGCGCGCCAGCCCCGGAGCCTCGAGTCCCTGGCGCGGCGTCGTGTAGGGGTACCCGGGCTGGGCACGACCGCCGCCCTGGTGCTTCGGCTCGCGGCGCCGGAGATCGTGCCCGTGGTCATCCCGATCTCACCACCACAACGGAGCTTTGAGGCCCTTCGTTCCGGGGAAGTCGAGGCCATCGTGCTGATCCACGAGGGTCGGCTCACCTATCGCCAGGAGGGCTTCGCCAACCTCCTGGACCTGGGGGAGTGGTGGCAACAGCGGACGGGCCTGCCGCTGCCGCTCGGCGGCAACGTCATCCGCCGGGATCTCGGGCCCACACTTATCGCCGCCGCCGACCGCCTGATCCACCGGAGCATCCAACACGCGCTGTCCGACCGAGAGGCCGCGATCGGCTGGCTGCTCAAGCGCGGCGGGCCGCTCGACCGGCCCGAGCTGGTGGACACGTACCTCTCCCTCTACGCCAACGCCGACACCTTGGACTGGGGGGATGACGGTCGCGCCGGTATTCGAGCCTTGTTGGCCGAGGGCGCCGCGGCCGGACTGATCGCCCCGGTGGCCGGGGTGGACCTGGTGGGCGGCGAGGCGGGTCGCTGACGCTGGGGGCGTCCCGTCGCGCCTCGGGCGAAAGGCGCCAGGGTCATCGTGCACTTTGGGGATCGTGAAGCGCGCTGCGGGCCTTTCCGCTGCGGCTGGCCAGCGGGCGTGCTACCTCATGGCGCTCTGAGGCAAAAGTGTCTTTCCTTTCCGAGCTCTTCCGCAGCCGTCGCGCCGGCGAACCCGTGATCATCGTCTCTGGGCTGCCGCGCTCAGGCACCAGCATGATGATGAAGATGCTGGAGGGAGGCGGACTTCCGATCCTCACCGATCAAATCCGCACCGCAGACATCGACAACCCCAAGGGCTATTACGAGTACGAGCGGGTCAAAGACCTCGAAAAAGAGACCGACAAAAGCTACGTCCGGGAGGCCCGGGGCAAAGTGCTCAAGGTCATCTCCTTCCTGCTCAAGGATCTGCCCGACGAGAACGACTACCGGATCGTGTTCATGCGTCGGGATCTAAGCGAGGTGCTGGCTTCGCAGAACAAGATGCTGGTGAACCGCGGCGAGGCGAACCCGGCCGAAGACGAGGTGATGACGGAGGCCTACATGAACCACCTGGCGTCCGTGCGAATCCTCGCCAAGAAACGCGATAACTTCGAGATGCTCGAAGTACGCTACGATTCGGCGATCGGTCAGCCGGCCGGCGCCGCCGCGTTGGTGAACAAATTCCTCGGCGGCAAGCTCGACGAGTCCAAGATGGCGGCCACGGTGGACGCGGGCCTCTATCGCAACCGGCGAGGCTGAAATGGCGGGGGCCAACAACGGACGGGTCCGCCTCGCGCTGACGGGCGGGCCAGGTGGCGGAAAAACCACGGCGGCCGATCTCTTTCGCCGCGAGATCGGCGAGCGCGCCGTCCTCGTGCCCGAAGCCGCGACCCTGCTGTTCTCCGGCGGGTTTCCTCGGGTCGACGACGAGGTGGGCCGTCGCGCGATCCAACGCGCGATATTCCACGTTCAACGTAACCTCGAAGACCTGCAGTCCATCCGCTACCCCGGTCGCTTCCTCATCTGCGACCGCGGCACCGTCGACGGCGCCGCGTACTGGCCGGGCGCGCCGGAGGAGTTCTTCGCCGCGGTGGGTTCGACGCTCGAGGCGGAGTTGTCACGGTATGACGCCGTGATCTTCTTCGAGAGCGCGGCCGTGGGCGGCATGGACATCGAGGGCGGCAACCCCGCGCGCACCGAGGGCCTGCAGGCTGCTCGTGAGTTGGATGCCCGGCTGCGGACCATCTGGCAACAACACCCGCGTTTTGTGCTGGTGCCGCACAACCCCTCCTTCTTCAAGAAGATCACCTTCGGGCTCGCGTCAATTGAGAGCCTCGTAGCCCAGCTCTCCCGGGGCCAGACAGGCACTCCTTGATCCTCGTGGTCGGCTTCGGGCCGTTTGGGCTGGTGCTCGACAACCCAGCGTCCCGCCTCGCGCGTGAACTGGACCGCCGCCGCATCGGAGGAACGCCGCTACTGGGGCGAGAGATGCCCGTCAGCTACCGCCGCGCACCCGAGCTCACCCTGCGGCTCGCGTCGGAGGCGGGCTGCTCCCGCGTGCTGGGCATCGGCGTCGCGCGCGGCGCCTCGGAGGCCCGGGTGGAGGCCTTCGGCTACAACGTGGTCCAGGGCGACGACGTGGACGGAGTGTGCCCCGGACGCGTTGAGCCCGGAGGGCCGGACAGGCGCGCCCTGACGGGCCCGAGCGCCGCGTTCGCCAGTGCGTTGGGGGTGCCCGTGTCGGACGACCCCGGCCGTTATGTGTGCAACGCGTGGGCCTACGTGCTCGCGGGCGCCGGTTTAGAGACAATGTTCCTACATATTCCGGACCAGGGACTCAGAGCGGAGCGCGTAGCTGCCGGGCTGGACGCAAGCTGGGGACCCTGACCCCCAGAGACGCTCAGCTCCCTCGGCGCCAACCCCACCCCGCGTGGATCTCCAGGCGGCTCCGAAGCCCCCGCGGCAGAGGCCGCAACAGACGAGCGGCGGTGAACAAGGCCTGTTCGACCATCGTTTCGTCGCGAATCGCCTGCGCGTCCGGCTCACCGGCCCGGATCCACTTCCGCTCGGTGTCCGACGCAAAACGCCACAAGCCGGTCGGCGCCTGCACGGACACGCGCACGCCTACGTCCGCAAAATGCCAGGCGGTACGCGCCACGTGGTAGGACGCGGTAAGCACGAGCGGCCGCCGCACCCCGTGCGCTTGAAAGAGCGCCGCGCCACGCACCACCTCCTCTCGGGTGGAGCACGTGCACGTCTCCAGGTGGATCGCGGCCGGTGGCACCCCCAGCTCGGCGAGCATGCCGGCCACGATTCTGCTGCCGCTCTGCTCTTGGCCCCGAAGCTGGGCTTCCAAGGAGTAGATCCGTCGCGCACCCGCGCGCCATGCGGCTGCCGCGGCCGCCGCCCTCGCACCCAGCTCGCGGCGGGCGCGTGCCCCATCACGCCGGAGCTCCTTCCCCATCACGAGCACCGCGTCAAACGGCGGCGGCCGCCCGGTAGCGGCGCGAATCGGCGCGTCGAGCTCGGTCACGCGTTCAACGCTGGATCGCGGCCCGAGCGTCGAAGGCGCGCATCAGGTCGGGCAGGGTGCGCGAGCTGGCCCAAGCTTCAAGCTGGGGAAACATGATGCGCGACTCGATCCAGAACTGGTAGCTCGCCTGAGTGCCCCCCTCGGGCCTCCGGTCCACCAACCAACCGCCGTAGCCGATTCGGTTCCACTCCACCTCGGGCTCGGTCCACGCGGCGACCTTCTCCAACCACGGCTCAGGCGCCTCGGCCTGCCAACAGTTGTGAAAGCGGCTGTCCGAGGACTCCAACCACTCGATACGCGCGATCGCATGCCGACGAATGTGCACCGCGCCCCACAGCACCGAGAGGTCCATGTGCTGGAACACGTGCCCGGGGCCGAGGCGCTCGACCCGCTTCGTGCCAAACTGCGCCGGGTGCCACTCGTCCTGGTTCTCCGGCTTGGCAAGCACCGATTTCCAGGCCTCAAGCGGCTCTGCGCTCAGGATCGTCACCAGGGAGCCCACCAACGACACCCCGTTGAGCTCATAGCTGCCGTTGGCGACCACTGGCCTATCAGGATCGGGAGGCGGGGCCGGAATGGCCGAAAGCACGCCGGCATCACAGGCCCAGGCAGCGGCGGCGAGCAGGGTCAACATACGAGGAGCATAACCTGAGGGCCGCGCCAACAGCGTCCCTCGGGTAGCGGGTGGCCCGAAGAGCGCCTAAGCTCTCCGGCCAACGGAGCGGTGATGATCGGGTTGTGGTTGCTGGGCTGTACGAGCCCGCCGGTGCTGGAGCTGCGTGACGAGAACAACTACAGCTACACCAACACCATCGACTTGCAGGTGGCGGGGGTGCAGTCGGCCGCCGATATCCTCGTCGACTGGTCGGCGCTCACCGAAGATCTTCAGCTCCATGATGTCGATCCGGCCAACGACATCGACAACGCCTTCCTCATCTCCTTCCCCGGCATGAGCGAGTCCGAGCTCGAGGAGGTCATCGCCGCCGACGCGCTCACCCAGCAGATGACCGACGTGATCGCCACTTTCGAGAACGTCGGCAGCGCCACGTCGGCCCACCTGTCCGAGTTCCTGATCTTCGGGACCAACCCCTTCGACCCGCTCACCTATTTCCTGGACGAGAGCGGCTACTGGCTCATCCGCCTCACCACGGACCTCAACAACACCCGGATGGCGAAGCTCATGCAGATCCGGGCGGACGGCACCGACTCGGTCTCCATCAGGTCGGACTGCGGTAAAGTAAACTTCAACGCCGATATCCAGGGAGCTGTCCCGCTCGACGGCGCGGCCAAGGGCATCGAGAGCCTGGACTGGTCGCTCGTGGCCCTGGACGCCGCCGGCGGCCTCTTCAACCCCCTCGCGGTCAACCGGCTCATCCTCGCGCGCTACGAGACTGCGACCGTGGCTGACCTTGAAACCCAGTTTTTCGACATCGAGCTGATCGCCGACGGCATGTGGGAGGCGACCATCAGCGGGGGCAGCACCACGCTCGAGCTGAGCGCGCTCACCGCTGTCGCCGATGGCTCGGCCTTTCCGGGCTTGGATAGCGGGCTCTACCTGGTCGCGCTGCAGAATACGCTCGGCACAAATCCTGCGCCGCTCTACCTCGCGGTGCTCGACCTTCGTTGATGCTCCCTGAAGCTTACCTTGGCGTTCCGGTCGTCGCGCTACCCGCCACGTGTCTGGACAACAACGCGGTGCTCCGCCGGGTGAGAGCCGCCTTCGAGGGTCCCGACGAACTGTGGCCCCCGATCGAACGCCGCCTGCGAGGCGTGTTTCGGCTCTGTGAGTCGGACGTCCGGTATCTCGAAGAAGAGCGACCGCTGCCTCTGGCGGACCACGTGTTGGGCCCTTCGCGCGAGGCCCTCGCCGCGGCCGGGCTCGGGCCCGCGGATCTCGACATGCTCGCCTACGGCGCGATCGCCCGCGAGTACTTCGAGCCGGCGACAGCTTCCGAGGTCGCCGGCAAATTGGGCGCCTTCCGCGCCCTGACCTTCGACGTTGCCGCCGCCTGTTCCGGTAGCCTCATGGCGCTCCAGGCGGCGCTCGGCCACATGCTGCTCCAGCCGCGGCTGAAGAACGCGCTCATCACCACCGTGGCGATTCAGCCCGGGAGGATCGCGTGGAAGATGCCCGACTATGAGACGGCGCTCCTGCTCGCGGCCGGCCTGACGGTGGGGAACGCGAGCGCCGCGATGACCCTGACGCGTGAGCCCCGGGGCCCCTGCGGCCGCGTAGTCGGAGTGCGGAGCGAGACCCTGTCCGAGCACTGGGGCCTCTGCCGCGCTCCGCTCGACGCGCCCTTCGTCTCCCATTCGATCGAGATCTTTGCCCTCTCCTCCGAGGTCCCGGGCCACCTCGCCCGGCTCTGTGAAGACGTCGGCTGGGCGCCTTCGGAGGTGGACCTGTTCGTGGCCCACCAGCCCTCCAACAAGGTCCTGCGGAAGATCATGCGGGAGTTCGGCCAGCCCGAAGAGCGCGCGCCCGGCTTGCACCACCTCTACGGCAACACCGAGTCCGCCGCGGTGATGCTCAGCCTCGCGCACCTCCACCGGGAAGGCCGGATCAAGCCGGGAATGAAGCTGGTGCTGATGGGCGCGGCCGGAGGCTTCACAATGGCCTCGGCCGCGCTCATCTGGCAGGGCTAGGGCGCCCCCGCCGCCTACTTGCCGGTCTCTTCGCCCTCTTTCTCCTCGTCCTTCACCTTGGGCAGCTTGAGCTTGTGCTTGGCGTAGTAGTCCTTCCGCGCCTGCTCCCAATCGAAGACCTCGACCGGGATCTTCGCGGTGTCAAACATCGGCTTGAGCACATCGACCGGGCCGACGACCGTGATCACCTCGTGCCCCACACAGGGCTCGAGCACTGCCTGCATGTCGGCCAGCCTGACGTCCGCGATCCGGGCGGGCAAGGCCGCGAGATCGGTCATCGGCTCGCCCCAGGCGATTGGCCCCAACAGACGTGACGCCATCTGGGCCACGGACTGATGCCCGATCACGTAGCTGCCGTTGATCGAGTACTGCTTCCGCGCGACGAGGTTGGGATCGAGCTTGCCCGCCTTGGCATCCTCCGCGAGCTTGAGGAAGGACTCGACACCCAACACCGCGCCGTCGTTCTGAACCAGACTGCTGATGGTGAGGAAAGCCGGACCGCCCAGGTACTTGCTGGAGCCCGCGCCTGCCCCGTAGCTCTTACCGCTGTTTTCGCGGAGCGCGATCCACGCGCCTTCGTCCAGAGCGGCGGCGAGCACCGTCATCGCGGGTGAGTTCTCCACCGTACGTTTGGCCAACTGACAACGGTAGGTGATGTCGGCCTGCGAGGAGATCGGCTTGTCGATCAGAAGCACGGTCCGCGGGGGCGGCGGCGGCAGAGGATCGTAGCCCATCTTCAGCGGCTGCACGTTCTTGGCGCTGCCGAACCCGGCCCAGCTCCCGAAGTAGGTGTTGGCGAGATCCGCGACCTGTTTGGCATCGACGTTGCCCACCAGGACGAGGTGTCCGCGCTCGGGCCGCAGGATGCTGGCGAACGCGCTGTTCACGTCTGCGTTTCCGAGCTTCTTGTATTCCTTCAGCTCGGTGTGGTCCTCCCAGTCGCCCAGCGGATGGCCAGGCGCCAGACGCTCCCACGGCAGGATGTCGGCCCAGCCTTCGGGCTCCTTCATCCAGCGCTTGACCGCCTTCTGTTTCGCCTCCACCCAATCGATCTTGCCCGAGGTGTCGGCGCGAAGGCCTTCCACCATGGTGCGTAAGACAAACAGCGACTCCTCGATGTTCCCCGCCGATCCGGCGAAGGAGAAGTCGGTGCTGAACTCGCCCACGGACACGCTCTCGTAGGAGGCGAGGCCCGCGGTATCGACGCCGCGCCAGTCGACGTCCAAACTGGCGTCAACGAAGTCACCCAGGGAACCGGGCAAGCTGCGCGTCCCGCCTTCAAAGCGCAACGCCGCCATGAGCAGCGGGCTGTCGCCGTGGTCCATCACGTGGACCTTCATGCCGTTGGGGAGCGTCGTCTCGGTGAGCTTCGCGAGGTCGGGGGGTTTGGCCACGCCGACGATACGATCCCGGTTGAGCCCGCTGAGCACGGTAGACGATTCCGACTCACGACTGGCACCACGATAGGAGGAGTCCGACGAGTCACGGGTGATGTCCTCCTTTTCGTAAGGCTCCATGACGGTGATCGCCGCGCGGTCGCGGGTGATGAGCGTGCGGGCCAGCTCGGTGACCTGCTCGTTGGTCACACCGTTGATCTGGTTGATCATCGCGCTGAAGTAGGCAGCGTCGCCCGTGTAGTGGGTGTACATCGCCGCGGAGGTGACGCGCTCGGAGAACAAGGAGGCGATGAGGTCAACCGACTGGAGCAGGCTGGCCATGCCACCCATCTTGTCCCACATCAACACGATGCCGTTGTACTTCTGTACGAGGCCCGCGTCGGACTCGAAGCCGTCCGGCAGCGTCCAGGCACGGTAGAGGCCGTCGAGCGCCCGCTCCGCGCGCTCATTCGCGTCTTCACCGGCTTTGAGCTCGATGACGCACGCGAGCGCCGAGCCGTCGAGCGCGGATTGGGGGAAACACCCGAAACCCTCCAGCGCCGGCTCCGCCTGACCCCACTCCCAGTCGTCCACCAGCGAGGTCGAAATCGCATAACCGACACGTTCGGAGAGCAGCGTCCACAGGGCTTCGTCACCGCGCCAGCCCTTGGGCAAGCGCCAGCCCATGGCGATCACCGGGCCTTTGACCGGGCCTTTGACGCGGCTCATACCCGTGAGCCGGCCCTTGACCTCAGCGGGAACCGCGGGTGGGGGAACGGGGTCGGAGTCCTTGACCTGCGGCACCCGCGGCGGGGCGTTCTCCACCAAGGCCAGGGGCGCGGTCGGGTTCTTGGGATCGACCATGACCTCGGCGCCGAGGTGCTCCAGGAGCTTCGCGCTGTCTTTGATGTCGAAGTCGCCGGCGACCACGATGGTGGTCAACGAGGGGCCGTAGTTCTTCTTGACGAACTGCTGCACGTCCTCAATCGTGATGTTGTTGAGGGATTCATGGCTGCCGATGCCCGCAAACGCCGCCTTTCCGTAGGGGTGGCTCCGGGGGTAGAGCAGCACGTTGAGCGCCCCCCAAACCGCGCCGGTGGAGTTTTCGTAACGCATACGCAGCTCGTTACGGACGACGTCGATTTCGACGGCGAGCACGTCGGCGGTCACGCCTTCGACCGCGCTCAAGAGCCGGAGCCGCTCGATACGCATGAGGGCTTCGAGCTGCTCCCGCGGCCCGACGGTCATGTACACCGTCTGATCATCTGCGGTGAAAGCGTTGATCTCCGCGCCGAGATCCTCGAGCACGTCCCAGATCTTCGGTAAACGCTGCCCGTTGGCGTCGAGCTGCTTGGAGCGGAACCAGAGGTGCTCCACGACGTGCGCGATACCCTCGAGCCCCTCAGGATCCGCGGTAGAACCACGGTCGCTGACGTAGGTGATCGAGACGACCGGCACGGAGTGGTCGGGTTGGAAGAGCACGCGAAGCCCGGACGGAAACGTGAAGCTCTGAAGGTCCACGGCGAATGGAGGGAGCTTCACATCCAGTTTGTTGAGCTTGGGGTAGTCGTTGGCCCCTGCGAGCAGCGGCAAAGCCGCGAGGAGGAGAAGGCGAGGACTTAGAAGCTGGCGCAAAGGCTCTCCCTAAAGGACGGAACGTTCTACCACAGGCTCCGCCCGTGGGCCAGATTGCATCCCCGGGTGTGCGTGCTACGCTCCGTGAATGCGACGTCGATGGGCTCTGGCCGTAGCGGTAGTGGCTTTAGGGGCGGGGATGTTTAGCTGGTGGTCACGCGAGACAGCGCCTCCGGCGGCGGAGCAGCGCCTGGAGGACATCCCCACCGAAGAGTACGAAAAATGGATGCAGGACCTGGGTTACACCCAGTAGCTCCGCCCCAACTTGCGCCCCCTCACCTTCACCCTCTTCTACCTCGTCTGGCTGGCCGCCCTGGTCGCCCTGCGCTTTTTACTGCCGTTTTGGCTCGACGCGGAGCGGGCCACCGTGGTCAAGAACGACGTTCGTGAGTCGGTGATGGCCGTGCCGCCAAAGCCCCTGGGCGTCGACGACGGCGCGTTGAACCCCGCGGGCGCAGGGAGCGGCGGCCACGGGCGGCTCACCGAGGCCGTCTGTGCCAATATGGCCTCGGGCGTACGCGATGTGTGCTGGCAGGCGCTCGCGCGGCAGGGCGCGGTCCGGGATCCCGAAGGAGCCCTTCAAATCTGCGATCGCGCAGTGGACGTCGAGCTTCGCCACGAGTGCCACGCCGACATCGCGGAGACCCTCGCGCCCGCGAATCGCAGCCGGGCGGAGGCGATCTGCGGCGCGATCCCCACGCTGAAATGGCGCGGCCAATGCCACTTCGGCATCGGGCTGTCGCTCGCCGAGACGGACGCCCAATACGCGATGGGGCGGTGTGACCACGCCGAGGCCTTCTTACGCTTCTGCCGCCATGATGTGGTCGGGGAGGTGGCGCTGGCGGACCGGGACCTCGCGGTCACGATCTGCGCTGAAGAGGTGGGCGACAAGCTCACCCGCTCGACCTGTTGGCACGGCATCGGCAAGTACCTCGCGCGGCGCGACGTCGCCGAGGCGCGCGCGGCCTGTGAAGTGGCCACCGAGAGCTGGCGGGACAACTGCTTTCACGGGCTCGGCTGGGGCGCCGCCGAGCGGGATGCCGACACGACGCTGGTGGCCTGCGGGACCATGGGGGCCTACGCCGACTCGTGTCGTCAGGGCGTGGCGCACCAGCTCAAACGTAGCGACCCCGAACGTGCGATCGCCCTGTGCGCGTCGATCAGCACAGCGACGATCCGCGAGCGGTGCCTCGGCTTTGTGAGGCGCTGATCGCGGCCGGTGGCCTGATTCCGGGCCCCGACGGGGCGCCCGGAGGCCGCGCTACATGTTGCAGCCGCCCTTGCCCTTACAGGGGTTCTTGCCCTTACAGTCGTTCTGACCGGCAACACCGCAGCCACCCTGCCCTTTACACTCGTTCTTCCCCTTACAGTCGTGTTTGGCCACGGTCCCGGCAGGCTGGACGCCTTCCGCGGGGGCGGCGCCTGGCGCGGTCACAGCGGCCGGGACGGCACCGGGGACGGCCGCGGCGGCATCTACCGCGGCGGCGCGCGGGGCGGGCGGGGTCGGCGCGGCAGGAGCGGTCGGAGGGGCCGGAGGGGTCGGAGCGGTCGGCGCAGTCGAACCGCCACAAGCAGCGAGAGAGCCGGCGAGGAGGCCCGCGAGGGCGGCGGAGAGCAGAGGATCGTGACGACCGGACATGGAGGCTCCAAAAGAGGCGCTCGCGGCCTATCCCCGGTGACCGGGGGCGCGCAAGGCCGGACGAAGCCCGAGCTGAGCCGGTACGGCCATGATGGGCGTTCAACGCCCCGGTCCGGCCTCCGCTCACCCTGTAGACGATAAGGTCCGACACGCCGCCAGCATGCCACAGGCGGAGTTCTGGTCCTGGCCAACCGAATAGCGGCGTACCAGCGGCACCCCGAGCACCTGAAGCCGGTCCATGAAGGACTTCAGCTCAGTCACGCTCGCGCGCCGGAAGCCATCGGGACGGGCCTCGTTGACGTCGATCAGGTTGACGCGCAGCGGGAGCTCACCGAGGAGGGTACGCAGGCCTTCAACCTCGTCTTCTCCGGTGTTGACCCCCCCGAGCACCACCCACGCCACGGTGGTCCGGTCCTGGGCCACCTCGGAATAGTCCCGGATCGCCGCCACCAGCTCGGCGAGGTCGGTGCGGCCGGCGACGGGGAGCAGGTACTGCCGCCGCTCGGCGACGGTCGAGGTCAAGGAGATGATCAGCTTGTAAGGCTGCCGCTCCTTGGTGAAGCGGCGAATCTGGGGGACGAGGCCGACAGTCGAGATCGTGATGTTCTCCTTGGCTACGCGCCCACCCGCCGGGTCGGACAAGATGCGGGCGGCCTGGATCACCGCGTCGTAGTTATGGAAAGGCTCTCCCTGACCCATGAAGACTGCGCCGCTCACCCGGCCCCCCACTCCGTCCCGCGCCTCGTCGCGTACGGTCAGAAACGCAGCCACGATCTCCCAAGGCGCGAGGTTGCGGCTCAATCCCAGCCGACCCGTCGCGCAGAAGGCACAGCCCATCGCGCAGCCCACCTGGGACGAGAGGCAGACGGTGTAGTGGTCGGGCTTGTGAAGCCCGATCCTCACGGCCTCGGACAGGGCGCCATCGGGAGAACGAAAGAGATAACGTACACTTTTCCCGTCCTCGTCCGGCACCCGCTCGAGAACTTCGAGCCGCTGCCAGGTGGTCTCCCGCCTGAGCGCCTCGACCAGGGCCCGACGGGGCTCACGCCGGGGGGTCGGGTCGGACGCACCCTCGGAGATCACCCGCGACAGGACCTGCCGCGCCTCGCCGGGCGAACAGCGTATGCCGCGTTGCTCAAGCGCTATCGCGAGATCGGCGGGGAGGAGGCCAAGGAGGAAGAGGGGCGCTTCGACGTTCACGCCGGAGCCCTATCTGGAAACGTGGCGCAGGGCCCGAAGCCAGCGGGCCGCCGAGATCACCGGCCACGCCGCACCGAATTTGCCAGCGCCGGGCCTACGTGTGAAAGGAGCTTCGTGTTTCGAGCCGCCGCCCTCACCGCCGCGTGCGTCGCCGGCCCGACACCCCATCGGACCCCGCCCCCGGCGTCGACCGATTCAGCGCTGACCCTCGGCGACGAGCAACTGTGCGCCGACCCCGTGGCGGGGCTCGACCGATTTGTGGACGAGACCGACGCCCGTGGGTTGGGGGTCGAGCTGGGCGAGGAGGGTCCCGTTCTGTCGGGCGGCAACAGGGCCGGCACGCTGGTGGCGGAAGATATGGACGCTGACGGCGACATCGACCTCGTCCTCCCCTCCAACTTCTGGAGGCCCCGGATCTTCGGCAACGATGGGAGCGGCTACTTCACCGAGGAGCCGCCGGTGCCCGGGGTCCCCTCCGTCTTGGCCCACCTCGCGGCCGACCTCGACGGCGATGGCCTTCCGGAGCTCGTGCAGTGTGGGGTCGGCCGGGTCGTGGTGTGGACGAACCTTGGCGGCCTGGCCTTCTCTGAGCCGGAGACGGTGCTGGAGCTGCCGCTCCCCTACCCCTTGTGCGCCACCATCGCCGCCGGCGACATCGACCTCGACGGCGATATCGACCTCGCGATGCCGGCTTCGGGCGCCGTTGAGGACGCCTGCGAGCTCGACGGGAGCTGTCCCTCCTCGGGCATCGGCGGACCGGTCACCGTCCTCGTCAATGACGGCGGCGCGTACCATGTCGGCGCGACCCTCAGATTCGGTGAGGTGGACGGCTGGTCGCTCGCCGCCACCATGACCGACCACGATGCCGATGGTGACCTGGATCTTTTTGTGCTGAGTGACCGTTCGAACTCGGGCCTGGCGCCAGAGGACGTACCGCCCAACGCACTTTACCGGAACGACGGCCCCGGGCCGGACGGCGAGATCGTGTGGGTCGACGAGGCCGAGGCCCGCGAACTCGCGATCCCGATGTCCGGAATGGGTTTCGCGACCGGCGACTACAACGAGGACGGCCGCCTGGACTACTGCGCCAGTGACGCTGGCCCCGTCCGCTGCTTCTACTCCTGGGACGAGATCTACTACGACGCAGGACTGGCGCTCGGGTTGACGCCATCGGTCTCCGATCCCGCCGTCTGGTTCGGCTGGAGCGTGGAGATCGTCGACCTCGACTACGACGGGCTCCTTGACGCGTTCGTCTCCGCGGGCCGCCCGAGCTCGGATGCGACCTCCGCGCTGCAGCCGGACCTGCTGTTCCAGGGGACCCCCGAAGGCTTCGAAGACATCAGCGCGGCGACTGGATTTGGGAGCGACGGGGACGATTTCGGGGCGGCCGCCGCCGACCTCGACGGGGATGGGTATCTGGAGATGGTGATCTTGCCCGCCCTGGGCCGGCCGCAGCTCTACGCCAACCACTGCGGCGCCGAAGCCTGGCTCGCGGTCGACCTGGTCGGACCGCCAGGCAACCGCGCGGGGTTGGGTGCCCGTATCGAAGTAGACGTAGGGGACCGCCGCTACACCCAGGAGATCCAGGGGCTCCGGTCGCTCGGCCAGTCGCCCTCCATGGCCTGGTTCGGGCTCGGGGACGCTGTCCACGCCGATCGTCTGGCCGTCGTGTGGCCGGGCGGCGATCGCCAGGAGTTCCTGGACGTGCCGGCCCGGCGCCGCGTCACCGTCCGGGCGGAGTGACCGAGGCACTCTAAGAGGGTACTTGGCAAGAATAACTTAATCTGGAGCGAGCCGGTTGAGCATCAAGCAGATCATCGCGTGGAAGATGTGCGCCTTGGAGGATTCTATCGTACGCTCGTGGTCTTTGGCGAGCCGCCGGTAGCGGCCCAGCCGGCCGAACGTGCGCTCCACGATCCAGCGCCACCTCACGAGCGTGAATCCCGCCTCCTGCGTGGGCAGCGGCTCTCCCTCGCCGGTCCACGCGGTGCCTCCGGCTCCCGGCCGCTTCACGATCTCCATCTTGAGAGGTAGGGTTTCGTTGATCGTGTCCTCGAACCGCC
>CANKTH010000086.1 GCA_947486185.1 Deltaproteobacteria bacterium | reverse complement strand
GGGCCCCGTATTCGGGGTGAAGGGAGGGGGGACCGGAGGCGGCGCGTGCCAGCTGGTGCCGATGGAGGACATCAACCTCCATTTCAATGGGGATTTCCACGCGATCACCTCGGCGCACAACCTGCTCGCTGCGATGGTGGACAATCACCTGCACTTCCGTGGATCGCCGGCGTTGGACGCACGTCGGGTCCGCTGGCCGCGGGTGTTGGACATGAATGACCGGGCCCTCCGGGAGGTGGTGCTCGGCCTGGGCGGCACCGGCAACGGCGTGCCGCGGCAGAGCGGATTCGACATTACCGCGGCGTCCGAGATCATGGCGATCCTGTGCCTCGCGACCGGCCGCGATGATCTTCGGCGTCGGATCGAGCGCATCCTCGTCGGCTACACCGCCGACGGCCAGCCGGTGACCGCCGCGGACGTCAAGGCGCCAGGCGCCATGATGGCGCTCTTGCGTGAGGCCATTGTGCCCAATCTGGTGCAGAGTGTTGAGGGAACGCCCGCTTTTGTACACGGTGGCCCCTTCGCCAACATCGCGCACGGCTGCAACAGCATCCTCGCTACCCGGATGGCGCTGCACCACGCCGACTGGGTGTTCACCGAGGCAGGTTTCGGCTTTGATCTCGGTGCGGAGAAGTTCTACGACATCAAGTGCCGGGTGGCTGGCCTGGACACGGCCGCGGTGGTGCTGGTCGCGACGGTCCGTGCGCTGAAGATGCACGGCGGCGTCGCAAAAAACGTCCTCGCCGCGCCCGATCCGGCGGCCGTGGAGCGCGGTCTCGGGAACCTCGAGCAGCACCTCGCCGCGGTCCGTGCGTTCGGTGAGCGTCCCATCGTGGCGCTCAACCGCTTCTACGCCGATCATCCTGACGAGATCGCGGTAGTTGCCCGCTACTGTGCCGGGGCGGGGGTGCCTTTCGCGGAGAGCGATCACTTCATGCGGGGAGGGGAGGGCGCCTTGGAGCTCGCGGAGCTGGTGGAAGCTCATGCTGAGCCGGAGAGTGTGCCGTATACGCCGATGTATCGACTGGACGAGCCCCTCCTGGCGAAGCTCCAGCAGGTGGCGCGCACCATCTATGGCGCGCGTGACGTGGTGATGAGCGCGCAGGCCCTGAAGGACCTCAAGGAGATTGAGCGGCTGGGCTACGGCAACCTCCCGGTTTGTGTCGCCAAGACCCAGAACTCCCTGTCGGACGACGCGCGTCGCCCCGGCCGGCCGCGCGACTTCGAAATCACCGTTCGTGGCCTTCAGCTCAACGCGGGCGCCGGCTTTATCGTCGTGTTGACCGGGGATATCTTGAGGATGCCCGGACTGCCGGAGCGCCCCCAGGCCGAGGCCATCGATCTGGTCGGCGAGGAGATCACCGGCTTACGATGACGCTCAGGGCCAGACCGCGACCGTGTAGGCCCGCGTAACCGTGCCCTTGATGGTCACGCTGAGCCCGTTCACCGTGATGGTGCCCGAGCTCAGGCTCTGGGTGCTCGAACCTGCGGCGCTCGCGGTGCCGCTGCTCGTGTAGATGGTGCCGTCCGCCTCGGTGAAACCACCACCGGTCCCGAAGACTCGTAGAGTACGTTCACTCTCCACATCTGCCAAGTCTGTCACACCCGGGGCGGTTGCGTCCGCGAACGTGTCGGGCACCGTGGTGAGTAGAGGGATCAGACTATCATCAGCGACGAAAACGGGGATCTCGCCCATCGCCGCCTCGTGCCAGCCGCTCGTCACCTCCGCGCCGGTCCACCAGTTGAACCAACGCCCCGACGGGAGCGCGACGTCGCGACCCACGGCGCCTTCGGACAACACCGGCGCGACGAGCAGGTTGGGCCCGAGCAGCCAGGTGTCGATGCCGCCCCAGTCCGCGCCTTCGTAGACCAACGCGGGGTGCAGCAGCATCGGCGTGCCGGTGGTGGTTGCACGTTCGCCGAGGCCTCGGAGATAGGGGAACAGCCGGGCGTGTTCGGTGGCGTACCGGGCGTAGTGGGCGAGCGTCGCCTCGTCCGTGTCGAACTGCCAGTCTTCCGCGGAGTAAGCGCCGTGGTGGGTCCGCATGATCGGCGTGAACGCGGCGAGCGCACACCAGCGGAACCAGAGCTCCTGCGTTGAAGGAGGATTTCCGGCCGACTGGTAGCCGCCGATGTCGTGGGCGAACACCGCGGCGCCCGCGATGGACGCGCCCAGGCCCATCGGGATGACCGTAGGCAGGCCATCATCGGCGTCGAAGCTGGTACGCTGGTCGCCCGCCCAGTGGATTGGCGCGAAATAGGGGCTGCCCGTCCAACCGCTGCGGGAGAAGAACGTGCCGTCGGCGTCCGAGAGGGCCTCGGCGCTCACGGCCTGCCAGTAGAGTGGATAGCTGTTGTGGTCGTCAAAGGCGTGCATTTCCGCGAAATGCGCGTCGGGTGGCACCCACTCGCCGAAGTCTCCCATCCAGCCGTCGAACCCCACTGACAGCGCCGCGTCCATCTTCCCGATGACCCAGTCACGAGTGTCTTCTCTTGACAAGTCAAGTATGGTCATCTGCTCGAGGGTGTAGCCGAGGAACCAATAGGGCTCGCCATTGTCATCCTTGATGGCGAAAGGAAGGGCTTCGTCGATCACGCCGCTTCCGTCACGTAGGAAGGGCGCAAAGTAGGCTAGCCACTTGAAGCCCAAAGACTCCAACTCGGCGTCGAGGTCTTCCGGCTCGGGGTAGAGCGTGGTGTCCACCTCCCACTCGCCTTTGGGGTGGTATCCGACAGGGGTCTCCACTCCCCCCATCCAGTCCTCCGTCCAGATCACCGAAGAGGGTGCGTGTGCGGCCCGGAGTTTCTCGGCCACCTCCCTGACGCGGTCTGCGCCGCGTATCGCGTCATTCCATGGGGCAAACGCCCAGTCTGGCGGTATGCTGGGTGGGCCGACGGCGAGTGCGCGTGCGGCGACGATGTCGAGCGGGCGGCCGCCGGTCCAGACCACGAAGTCGGCCCCGCCGGCCCAGGCCACTGTGGACCAGAGTTGCGGATTTTCCTTACAGAAGTCTACGTCGACGCGGGTCTCGGTCTCGAGCGAGAGCCCGAGGGGGCGGCGCGGCAGGAGCATGAACGGATCGGGGTAGCTCGTGCTGTGACGGGTGCCCTCGATAAACCAGGCGTCCCCCTGGGTGTCATCCGAACGTTTCCCGACGCCCGGCTCGCTGACCCAGAGCGTGTAGGCCTCTCCGCGGTGCTCAACGTCGAAGCTGTGTTCGCCTGTACCCAGAAAAATGTCGTCAGAACGGCAATCATAAGAGAGGCGCACCCTTTGCGTGCTGGCGTTGGCGCTCGCGACCCGGAGAACGAGGCGGTCAGCGCCGGCCGTGAAGACGCTTAGGGCGCCGAGGCGATCGCCCTCCGAGTTGAGCAGGTTTGCCGAGAATACCTGTTGATCGCGGCCGGCAACGACGTCGATGCTGCTGTGCGCACGCCAGCTTGGTTCGGCGTCGGTGAATTTGTAGGCGCCGGACAGGAACTGGACCTCGGTACCCTCGGACGCGAACGCAAAGTCACGTACTTCGAGGAGCACGCCCCCGTCTCGCTCCAGCTCGAGGCGTTGGTCGTCGGTGACGCGGACCACCAGATTGCCGAGCGTGACCTCGTCGGGGGCGCAAGCGAGGAGAAGTAGCATCAGCATCGTCCTTATTACGGCGGGCCTGGTCGCGGAGTCCGGGTCGTGTGCGCCCGACCGGCTGCACTGGGGCTTAGCTTAGCTTGCAGTCGTGGCTTGGGGCCGCCGCGCGGCGTCCCGAAGTGTCAGTAGAAGCCACAGGCGAGAGAAAGCGACTCGACATTCGATGGGTGTGTAATAGTCTTGTGGCGCGACGTCGGCCGCGCGGGGGCACCTGTCCCGTGGCGGTGGTCGTGTCCTTTCGTTGTTTCATCCGCGTCCATTCTCCAACCACCTTCTGCGAGAACACCATGGCCAGAAAATCTGTCGAGAGCGCCCTCAAACCTTACCTCCAGCTCCTGGGCCGGGTTCCCGACCAGAAAATCGCCGATCAAGCCGGTGTGTCCCGCGCAGTGACCGTGGCCTACCGTAATCGCTTGGGCATCGAGGCTTACGATGGGCACCGAAAGGGCCGCGGTAAGAGCGACGAGGCCGAGGTTGCGGTGCCCGTGGTCCCGCCTGCGGCGGCCCCGGCCAAGGCGTCAAAGGCTCCAAAGGCCCCCAAGGCCGCCAAGGCTCCTAAAGCTTCCAAGGCTACCAAGGCTGCCCCGGTTGTGGAGGCCGCGCCTGCAGCCGACAGCCGCAGCTTCCGTGGTCGTCGTTCCGCGCTTGACGCCTACGTCAACATGCTGGGCACCGTGGCTGACGCGGAGATCGCCAAGCTCGCCGATGTGACCGCCGAGAACGTCCGTACCTATCGCCAACGCCGTGGGATCGGCGCCAATTGGCGCGGGGCCGACGCGCCGGCGCGTGGTCGTCCTGCCGCGTCCGCGGCTCCTGCCGCCGCGGCTCCCGCCGTCGCTGCCGCAGCTCCTGCGGCGGCCGTTGCGGCTCCCGCTGCCGCTGCGGCTCCCGCTGCCGCTGCGGCTCCCGCCGCCGTGTTCGCGGTCGAGATCGAGTCCAACGGTGCGACGCAGACCTTCTACATCCTCGGCAACGAGATCTCCGACGCGGCAGCCAGCGCCCTCGCGGGCGCGGCGCGCCGCTCCGGTGGCCGGGTAGTGGGCGTTCGTCGGGTGGGTGAGGTCCTCTGACACGGGTGGCCGTTTGGGGTCCCACAGGGCCCCGTTCCAGCCCCGGACGGTGACAACGCCCAGCGCCCGCGGGGACCCTCCGGTTCGCGCGGGCGTGGCGAGTTCGTTCGTCGAACGGGCGCCCTACGAGAACAGGCGAGCCCACTCGGCGTCGAGGGTTGCCCGCGCGTCCTGGTGCATAGGCTTCTCGAACAGCTCGATCGCGACCGCGCGGCGTAGTTCGTCGAAGCCGATGCGGGTCTCCTTGCGGGGGGCGATCACCAGGCGGTCGGTGATACGCGCGAGCACCCGCTCATCGACGTGTTCGAGCTCGCGCAGGAGCTCCAGGAAGTCGGCGGCGCGGGGCTCGAGCTCGAGGTGCTGGATCAGGGTCGGAGGGCGCATGTCCGGGGCTCATACCGGGCTCCGGCTACGCGGGCAACCTGGCCCTGCTGCTCCAACGCGGCCAGGCGCGCCAGCAACGTCGCAGTCGGCAGGCCACAGCGCTCGGCGAGCTCATCCACCGTGGCGCCGTTGCCCAGGAGCGTGAGCACTGGATCCGCCTGGGTCGAGGAGGGTGGCGCGTCACGAACCGGCGTCGCTCCGAGCAAGTCGAGCACCGTGGTTGGTCCCCGGACGACGCGAGCGCCCTCCTCGATCAGGTCGAGGCAGCCCTGGCTGGTCGGCGCTTCGGGTGGGCCGGGGACGGCGGCCACCTCCCGTCCGTACTCGAGCGCCAGGCGGGCGGTGATCTTGGTGCCCGATCGGCTCGCGGCTTCGATGACGACGATTGCCGAGGCGAGCGCGGCGATCACCCGGTTTCGTACCGGGAAGGTCCACAACGCAGCGGCCTGACTGGCAGGGAACTCGGTCACGATCAGACCGCCGGCCGTGAGGATTCTCTCCTTCAACGCCGCTTGCCACGAGGGGAGCGGCGCGCCGAAACCCTGGCCCAGCACGGCGATGGTGGCGCCGCCGGCCGCTTCGTGGGCCGAAGCGTCAATGCCGGCGGCGAGGCCGGAGATCACGACCCCCCCTGCGGCCGCAACCGCCTCCGCGTATCGTCGCGCCCGCGCGCGGCCGCTCGGGGTGCACGCGCGCGCGCCGATGATAGCGAGCCCCGGGGCACGCAGTCGGGCGATGTTGCCCTCCGCATAGAGGGCCACAGGCCCAAAAGGGAGCCCAGTCGCGCGAGATGGCCAGTCGGGTCCGGCGACATGAACCCCGGGCCCATCGGGAGGTCGATCCAGGAGCGCGATGTGGCCGAGAGGGAGACCAGCCGCCACCCAGGCCGCGGGCCCCGCCCGCGCGGCGGCGCTCGCGCCTCCCAGGCGGCCGATGATGGGCCAGAGATCGACGTGGGCGGCCACTTGAGAGAGGGAAAACCAAGGACACACGACCATCACCACCCCCCGCACTCAGCGGCGCTTCCGGGAACGGTAGGCAGCTTTGGGGGCGCGACAAGGGCCGCGCGCGCACGCGGACAGTTGTTGTCCGCGTCAATCGTGCTCGGGTACTCCGGTCGTCGGTCCGCGGGGTGCGCCCCCGCGCGCGTGGGCGCCGGCACATTCGGCCGCTTGCCCGTGTCCTTCTGGATGGTGCGCCCCCGCGCGCGTGGGCGCCGGCCACGGCACGAGGTGGGCAGGCCATCATCCTACGAGGTGGAGCAGCGACTCGATGTTGCCTGCTTTGGCGCCGGGTATGGGGCTCTCCAGCTCGCCCCGCACCGTCAGGCCCAGCAGCCTGGCCGCGGCGGCGACGCCTTCCAGTGCCCGCGCCCGCGCCGCCGAGTCTCGCACGAGCCCGCCCTTTCCGACCTGGTCGCGCCCGACCTCAAACTGGGGTTTGACCAGGAGGACCGCGTCCGCCCCCGGTGGGAGCAGCCGTCGGACGGTCGGCAGCACCAGCCGCAATGAGATGAACGACAGGTCCCCGACCAGGAGCGAGACGGCCTCGGGCAACGCCGCCAGGTTCCTTACGTTGGTGCGCTCCATCACGACCACGCGCGCGTCTTGCCGCAAGCTCCACGCGAGCTGCCCGTAGCCAACATCGACCGCGTACACCCGTGCCGCGCCCCGTTGGAGCAGGCAGTCGGTAAAACCACCCGTAGAGGCACCCAGGTCCGCGCAGACGCGGCCCGAGGCATCGATTCCGAAACCCTCGAGCGCTGCCTCGAGCTTCAGGCCCCCCCGGGACACGTAGCGGAGCGGCTCGGCGCGGAGCCGAACGATCTGGCTGTCGCGGATGGGGGTCGCGGCTTTGTCACACGGCGTCTCGTCCACGAGGACGTCGCCCGCGAGGATCATCGCCTGCGCCCGTTGGCGCGACGGGGCCAGTCCGCGGCTCACCATCACCACGTCCAGGCGCGGAGGCGCGGCCATCAGCTCTCCCGGTCCACCGCAAAACGCGCCAGGGCGATCAGGGCCGCCGGGTCGGGGAGCGACGCTACGGCATCGGACGCCTCTCCAGCCAGGCGCTGTGCGAAGGTGCTGGTCGCGTCCAGGCCGAGTAGGCGGATGAAGTTGGGCGCGCCACCTGCCTTGTCGGCCTCGTGGGCGTCCAGCACATCGTCCCGCACTTGGAACGCGAGGCCGACGCGGTCAGCGTAGCAGGTGAGCACGTCAAGCTCGGCCTCCGAGGCGCCGGCGGCTCGCGCGCCCAGCCTCACGGACGCCGCGATCAGCGCGCCGGTCTTGGCCTGGTGCAGCCGGATCAGCGCGTCGAGCTCGCCCGAGTCGGATCCACGCTGAAGGTCGAGGAACTGCCCCTCACACATACGCCGGGTCGCCAACGCCAGGTCGTGGACGCCAGCGGCGAGGGCGGGACTCTGCGCGAGGACAACGAAGGCCTGCGCGAGCAGCGCGTCGCCCACGAGCAGCGCAGTGGCCTCGTCATACTGACGGTGTACTGTAGGTTTTCCTCGGCGCAGGTCGTCGTTGTCCATACACGGGAGGTCATCATGGACCAGGGAGAAGGTGTGGATCAGCTCGATCGCCAGCGCACCGGGCAGGGCGGACCGCCACGGCGCGCCAAGCGCCTCGGCGGAGGCAAAACAGAGCAGGGGTCGTATACGTTTTCCGCCCGTGGTGAGGGGGTAGGCACACGCGCCCTGAAACGCCGCCGGCACCACGTCGGTGACCGCGCCGAGCAGGGCGGCGTCAACCTCCGCCTGTCGGGGCGGCGCCCAGGTGTGTAGTGAGAAGGACATCTGTGGCCATAACTCGGGCGTGCTGGAGCCCGCCGCTGCCCGCCGAACGTGCGCGGAGCGCCTCGGTTGGCTACGAGGCCGTGTTTGAGGGTAACCGTGGCCACGCGTGCGTCTTCCTCCCGACCGTCCGAGCCGCTGCTGGTGCTGCTCCGTGACCGCATTCGTGAAAAGGGGCTCACCACGAGCGAGCTTGCGCTCCGCTGCGGGCTCGACCGAGCGTCGCTCAAACGAGAATTGGCGGGCACCGAGGCGCTCACTGTCGACAACTTCATCGTGCTTGCCCAGGCCCTCGACCTGGATCCCGCCGGTCTCGCGCAGGCGGATAGCGCCGCCGCGGTCACCCCCGCCCCCGAGGAGCCGCCCTCAGCGGAGCCGCCTCCGCCCGCGAGCCGGTTTGCCGTCCTCCCTGACCCTGCCCCCGCAGCGCCGGACGACGAGTCCTGGGAGCCCGATCCTTCCGGAAACGTCGCCCTCCAAGCGCTACGTGTCGGGTTTGCGCTCGCGGTCGATATCTTTGTGCACCTCGACGTGCGTCATCTGCGCGAGAGCGGGATCCCGGCCGAGGTGCTCGCGCGTTACCCCGAGCTCCTGCCGTTGCGCTTCCCGGTGAAGTTTCACCGCCACCATAAGCCAAGGTTTGAGAAAGACTACTTCGGTTGCGTCTTGTCTTTTGACCGTCTCTATCCCTGCGAGCTCCCGTGGACGGCGTTTCGGCAGGTAGAGCTTACCCTTCCCGCGGCCTCCGCCTCCCCGCCTGCCAATCCGGCACCCGAGCCTCCAGGGCGACCCGTGCTGCGCGTGGTCAAGTGAGGGGATGACACCCGGTCTGTTTGCGAGCCGGACGAGGCTCCCCGGGAGCCTCGCCCTGGTGATAGCGGTCGTTGTCCTTTGCGGTCTGCTCCTGCTGCGTCAGTTCGGAGACCTTCGTCTGGGCGTCCGGGAGGACGACATCCCCGAGTCCTTTCGCCCGCCACCGCTGAGGCGCCAGAGCGCCGCCCCCCAGTTTCCGGCTGCGACAGGGGATTTTCGGTTTGGTATCAACGAAGGGGTGGCGGTACCGGCCAAACAGCGCACCGGCGGGATCGCCTCGATCGAAGCGGAGCTCAAAGCTGACGCCGCGCTGGTGACCGGCCTTGGCGCGTCGATCGTGCGGGCGCACACCGGGGCTTTTCCGCCGGTCTCCTACGCCGGGCTACGCCTCCAGGCGAGCGGGAGGCCGGGGACGCCGCCAGCCGCGGCCGCGGTGTCCGATCCGATAGCGCTCGCCGATGCCTGGGTGATGGCCGTCGGGGCGGCGGGGCTCGAAGGGGTGATGATGGTGAGCCCCTGGCCAGGAAATGCCAGTGCGGAGGCGGCAATTCGAGCGGGGTCCGGCTACGTACCCCATGATCTGGCGGCCTACGCCGCATACGTTGGCGCCCTGGTCGAACGGTACGATGGGGACGGCGTGGACGACCTGCCTGGGCTCATCCAGCCGATCCGATACTGGGAGGTGGACAACGAGCCGGACCTGAAAAATACGCTCCCACCTAAGGGAAACCACGGGTTCGATCCTTCCGGGTTCTGCACTCCCGCGGAGTACGCCCAGGTCCTGCTGACCAGCGCAGCGGCGATCCGGCAGGCCAGCGCCGACGCCCGCGTCCTGGTCGGCGGATTCTACCGGCCTCATGCCGACGTCGGAGAAGCGTACATCCGGGGGGTCGTCGCGGTGCCGGGTGTCCTCGAGAGCTTCGATCTGGTCTCCATCCACACATACTCCGACGACCCGGCTGGCGAACTGCTCGCAGAGAGCCTCGTGGTGGCCCGCCGACTCATGCCGGGTAAACCTGTATGGGTGACGGAGACCAACGCCGCGTCATCGGGCAAGAAAGACTACCTTGACGAGGAGTTTCAAGCTCGGATGGTCGCCACGCTACACGCCCGAGCGATCCTCGGTGGCGCCACCGCGCTCTTCTGGCACAGCCTCGTGGAGCCTCCTACGGCGGCCGAGCTCAATACGCTTCATCAGGGGTCGCTGTACCGGCTGGGCAGCGGCGGGGAGCTCGGTGAGAAGCGCGCGGTCGGGGTCTACCGGAGGCTCGCCGCGCGGCTGCGGCCGCTGACGGTAGCGGGGGCACGGTTGGAGACGACGGGGCTTCTTCGGTTTGGGGACGGGAGCGCCTTGCTTTTCGACGGTGAGCTGAAGCTGGCGGGCGCTGGGGAGGACCTCCTGACCGGCGAGGTCCTGTCCGTTGGCGACCGCGCACGCGCGCCAGCGTGGATCATGGCGGCCCCGCCCGGATGAGCTGAAGCGCGCGTCCGCGACGTCCCGGGGTCGTGACGTATCTGCGACAACGGATACATACACATGCAAGCGTACAGCCACGCGGGTGGCTATTGATTGGGCATGCGTTTCGTCACCTCCCCCCTCGTTGTCGCCGTCGCGCTCGGCCTCATCAGTCGAGCGGCGCTCGAAGAAGAGGACGAACTCCCCACCGAAGACTGGGCCATGGAACATACCCAGGATGAAGCGTCGGAGATGTTTGACACCTCCTGGCCGCAGGGCACCTAGCAGCGCATCGGGGTTCATTCAGGGGGCGACACACCAAGCCGAGGCAGGCGGTGGAAGGCGTCCGGCACGTGCAAGGCGTCGGGGGGCGCAAGCTCGGTCGCAGGCTGGCGGAAGGCGTCGATTCCCACGGCCCGAAACGGAGCCGGATCGTCTACGCCGCACACGACGAGCGGGTGCCGGCGGAGGAGCAGCGCGAGCATGATCGCGCGCTGCGTGCCGCCACCGACCGGCGCGGGACCGTCGAGGAGATGAGCCCAAGGCGCGGGGCCCGCGCCGAGCACCCGGGCAAACGCGCGCTCCCCGTCGCCCGTACCGAGCCCCTCGGGGCAGGGCGCGTCGAGGTAGAGGGTGGCGCCGGGCACTAGGGGCGGGCGCGGGGACAGGCCGAGGTAGGTCGCGGCGCGGCTTGCCTGGTAGAAGTTTCTCGATTTCGTGCCACGAACCGTGAGGATCGCCGCCTGCGCGGGCGTCGGGACGTCTTGCCACACGTCGAGCGCGGCCGCCACGGCTGCGAGTGTGGCGATCGGCTCCCCCGCGAGCCAGCCGGCTCCAGACCACAACAGGCACCAGCGCCCGCGAAAGTGTGCTCCGAGCTGGTCTACCGCGGCGCGGAACGGGTTTCCCTCGAGTCGGCCGATCTCCACTCCCGGAGCGGTCACCAGGTCCCGCCCGTGTAGGAAGTCGATTGTGCGGCGGCCGGCGCACCCGACGGCGAGCGCCTTATGGCCACCGGAGAAGCCGGCATACTGGTGAAGCTCCACGACGCCGAGCTCCAGCACGAGGTCCTGATCGGCGAGGTGGCGCGACAGCGTCGCGGGCGCCGCGATGTCAGCGGTGCTCAGGTCCACCACGTCGTCGGGGTCGTGCTCCAGGACCGGCCACGGGCTCTGAGGCCGCTCGTGTAGCAGCAGGCGACGGTGCAGGCCCAGCCCCACGACGACGCGCGGCGTCGGGCCAACGAAGGGAAGAAGGGCGGCGAGCGCATCGGTGACGGGAAACGGCCGAGTCGCGTCGGGGATCGCGATCCCGACGCGTTGTGCGACCGGCGGGGGGGCCGCATGGATCGCCGCCTGGGCTGAGGCAAAAAGCGTGACGCCGGACATGTGCTCAAGCTATCCACCCGTCACCGAGACCATCGAAGACGCGGCCGGGCTTTCTTCTTTTTCCCCCCGCGCTATAGTGGCGCCCCTCATGAGCCCCAAGCGCCTCATCGTCGGTCTCTTCGCCGCGTCCCTCCTCTGGCCGGTCGCGGCCCACGCCTATGTGGGGCCCGGCGCCGGCTTTGCCTTCGCGGGCTCGCTCGCGGTGTTGGTGGCCGCGTTTGCCCTCGCGCTGGGCACGATCCTCCTCTGGCCGTTCACCTTCTTGTACCGGATGATCCGCGTCGGCAACCCCTACAAGCGGGCGGTGGCGCGTCGGGTGGTGGTGCTCGGGCTCGACGGCATGGACCCCGGCCTCGCGCTTCGGTTCATCCAGGAGGGGCGGCTCCCGAACTTCAAAAAACTCTCTGAAAAGGGCGTTTTTCGTCCGCTTGACACCAGCAATCCGTCGATGTCGCCCGTCGCCTGGTCCACCTTCTCGACCGGCGTGGACCCGTCTCACCACGGCATTTACGACTTCATCACTCGGGATCCCTGCACCTACGCTCCGCTCCTGTCTTCTACCGACATCGGGCAGGCGAGCCGAGTGCTCAACATCGGGAAGTACATCATCCCGCTCAGTTCGCCGAAGATTACGCTCCTGCGGAAGGGGGTGTCCTTCTGGAAGCTCTTGGGCGACAAGTACATTCCGAGCATCATTCAGCGGGTACCCATCACGTTTCCGCCGGAGCCCTTCCGTGGGCTCCTGCTCTCGGGGATGTGTGTGCCCGACTTGCGCGGGAGTCAGGGTACTTTCTCCTTTTTCTCCACCGCTCAGCGGGACGGCGCGTCGGTGTTCACCGGGGGTGAGCAGACCGTCCTCCGGCGTGGCAAGGGCAGCGTGATCCGCTCGCGCATCGTGGGGCCCGACAACGGCATGGTCAAGGGTTCCCCGCGAATGACCTTGCCTTTCTCGCTCACGATCGCCCCAGACGGTCGTACCGGCAGCTTGAGCATCGACGGAGGGGAGACGGTACCGCTCACCCTCCACCAGTACACCGACTGGGTGCACCTGCACTTCGACGCGGGCCTTGGCGTAAAAGTGGCGGGTATCGCCAAATTCTACCTGTCGGAGACCTCGCCCGACGTCAACCTCTACATGACGCCGATCCACATCGACCCGGAAGAGCCGGCGATGCCGATCAGTCACCCCAAGGTCTACGCGGTCTACCTCGCCAAGAAGTTCGGGCCCTTCGCGACCCTGGGCCTCGCTGAGGACACCTGGGCGCTCAACGAGCGTGTGATCGACGAGAAGGCCTTTTTCGAGCAGGCGATGGGCATCTGCGCCGAGCGCGAGAAGATGTTCTTCGACGCGCTGGAGCGGACGCGGCAGGGCTTTGTGACCACGGTCTTCGACACGACCGACCGGGTCCAGCACATGTTCTATCGCTACCTCGACCCCGACCATCCCGCCAACGCCGGGAAGGACACGGGCGGCGAGTACGCCGACGCGATCGCGAGGGTCTACCAGCACATGGATGGGGTCCTCGGACGGGTGATGGACAAGGTGGGAGACGACCCCAACACCGTGCTGATGGTGATCTCCGACCACGGGTTCACCAACTTCAGGCGCGGGGTCAACCTGAACTCCTGGTTGAAAGCCGAAGGCTACCTGGTTCTGAAGGACGGCCACGAGACCAGCGGCGACTGGTTCGAGCACGTGGACTGGAGCAGGACGCGCGCGTTCTCTCTTGGGCTGACCGGTCTTTTCATCAACCGGAAGGGTCGGGAGCAGTCGGGCATCGTGGAGGAGGGGCCCGGCTACCAGGCCCTGTGCGACGAGCTGGCGCAGAGGTTGGAGGCGCTCGTCGACCCGGCCACCGGCGGGCGCGCGGTACGGCGCGTGGCATGTGCCTATCGCACGTTTACCGGGCCTTATCGGCTGGATTCCCCTGACCTGCTGGTCGGTTATGAGGGCGGCTACCGGAATTCCTGGGCGTGCGCGACCGGCGCGGTGACAACCACGGTTTTTGAGGACAACACCAAGTCGTGGTCGGGCGATCATTGTGTCGACCCGTCAATCGTCCCGGGTGTGTTCTTCTGCAACCGCCCGATCACCGCCGAGGCGCCGGCCCTGGTGGATGTGCCTGCGTCGGTGCTACGCCTGTTTGGTCAGGTTCCGCCTGACTATATGCAGGGTCGGATGTTGTTTGGCACTCCGGAAGCTGCGGCTTCGGTCGGAGGCCTCTTGGATTCGAAGGTGCTGAGCCAGTCGGGCGCGGCGCCGGGGGCTCGGGTTCACGCCGCCTGAGGCTGCGGCTGTTGGGGCTGCGCGAGGGGCGCGGGTCCGGGGATGGAAGGTTGGAACGTTTGAGGATTGTCGTTCTGATGGGCGTTTCGGTCGCGGTGTCGCCGGGCTGTCCGGCGCCCAAGGCCCCCGAAGTCCCAGGGTTTTTCGTCCTGGGGGTGGACGGGATGGACCCCGACATCCTGGCACGGCTCATGGCCGAGGGCCGTATGCCCCATTTTCAGGAGCTGGCGACCAACGGGTCTTTTCATCGGCTGGGCACGTCGACGCCGCCGCAAAGCCCCGTAGCGTGGTCCAACTTTGTGACCGGACTCGACCCGGGAGGCCACGGCATCTTCGACTTCGTCCACCGGGATCCCAAGACCTACATGCCGATCTCGTCGGCCACTCCGCCGGTGGACGATCCGGGGACGGCCGTGGAGGTCGGAGGCTTCTACCTTCCGGTAGACGCCCCGGTTCCGGAGAACAACCGCAGCGGCACGGCCTTCTGGGACCGGTTGCACGCGGTGGGTGTCGATGTAGAGGTCTATCGAATCCCCGGCAATTATCCGCCCACACCGTCGGACGCGAAGGTGCTCGCCGGCATGGGGACGGTGGACATGCGCGGGGGCTACGGGGTCTACACCTGGTACACCGACCAGCCGGTTCCTAACAAAGAGAAGCTCAAAGGCGACATCCAACTCGTCAGCGCGTCCGACGAGGATCTCGACGGTACCCCCGAGACGGTGCGCGGCGTGCTCCGCGGCCCCCCTGACTTCTTCCATCTCGCCCCGGGACAGCTCCCGAGGGACGCCGACTATCTCACGGCGTCGGTGACGGTGACCCTCGATCCCGAACACGATGTGGCGCTGGTCGACGTCGGCGGCAACCGAACCGTGGTCGCCGAGGGCGGCTGGTCGGACTGGGTGCCGGTCACCTACGACGCGCTCCCGGCTGGGATGATGCCGCTCGAAGGGATGGTAAGGTTCTACGCGAAGGAGCTTCGTCCGGGGTTCGCTCTCTACGCATCTCCGGTCAACATCGACCCCAACGCGCCAGCCCAACCGATCAGCACCCCTGACGAGTTCAGTGCTGACATCGGCGCCTTGCTCGGTCGTTATTACACCCAGGGTATGCCCGAGGAGACCAACGCCCTCAAAGATCGCATCTTTGACGACAACGACTACCAGGCCCAGGTCGGCCTGGTGGAGTCCGACACGGCCAACATGCTCGACGTGGCGCTGTTGCGCTTCAAGCCGGGGAGCATGAGCTTCATGTACCTCTCCAACATCGACCTTCAATGCCACATGTTGTGGCGCCACGGCGATCCCAAACACCCGAACGCTCCGGTGCACCCGGCGTACGAGGCCGATGCAGCGGTGGACCACGCCGACGACATCGAGGGCTATTACGAGCACGTCGACGCCCTGCTTGGTACGGTGCAGGCTCGCCTGCCGGCGGGCACGACCCTGGTGGTGATGAGCGACCACGGCTTCCAGCCCTATCGCCGAGAAGTCAACTTGAACGCCTGGTTACGCGATCAGGGCTACCTCGTCCTCAAAGACGGCAAGACCGAGGGCCACATCGCCACCGGCGACGTGGACTGGTCGAAAACCCGCGCCTACGGCCTTGGATTCAACGGCCTCTATCTCAACCTCGTCGGGCGAGAGAGCCAGGGTATCGTGAGCGCCGCCGACGCTGAGGCGCTGCGTGCCGAGCTCTCCGCGAAGCTCCTTGCTTTTGCCGACGGTCCGGATCGGGTCGTGCTGCGGGTTGATCGGGCGGAGCAGGTGTACCACGGGGCGAGGGTAGGGGAGGCTCCCGACCTGGTCGTAGGGTACGACCGCGGTTTTGGCTGTTCAGACGAGAGTACGCTCGGTGAAGTTGAGGCGGCCGTGTTGAAGGACAACACGTCCCGCTGGTCGGGCAACCATCTGATGGCACCGGAGGTCGTGCCCGGGGTGCTGCTGAGCAATCAGAAGATCAAGGGTGAAGGCCATGAGCTGGCCGATGTCACCGCTACCATTCTCAGCCACTTTGGGGTGGCGGCTCCGGACATCACGGGGCAATCTTTCCTTTCGCCCTAGTCGGCTACTCTCCGTAATCCTAGTCGTCCTCGGCAACTCGCAGGAGCAACCATGTTCGGTTTCGGGAAAAATGTCAGTGTGAAGGTAGATAAAGAACTGTATGAGCGGGTGAAGAAGGTGGCGGACGTCGCCGGCTACGCCACCGCCGACGAGTTCATCCAGCACATCCTCGAGAAGGAGATGTTGCACTTCGAGGACACCCGGAACGAAGGCGACATCCGCGCCAAACTCAAGGGCCTCGGCTACATCTCCTAAGGGTCAGGCTCCAGAATGTACAGCTTCAACCTCGTGACCAGCGCGATCTTCGATGTGCTGTTGGCGCCGCTGGGTCACCGCCTCGCCGCGTTTGACCTGCTGATTTGGCCGGTGCTCGCGGGCGTGGTGGCGCTCCTCGTGTACAAGCGGGTGTCGAATCAGGCGGGCATCGCGCGCGCAAAAAACAGCATTGCCGTACATTTGTTGGAGGTCCTGCTCTACAAGGACAACCTGGTCTCGGTGCTGGTGTCCACCGCGCGGGTCCTGGTGCAGAACGCCCTGTATGTTGGCCACAACATCCTCCCGATGATCGTCATGTTCGGGCCGATGACCGTGATCCTGGTGCAGCTCGTGGCCAACTACGGCTATGCCCCTCACGCCAGGGGGGACACGGAGCTCCTCTCGGTCAAGCTCGACCGCTCGGTGACCCAGACGGCGACGCGCGAGGTGAAGCTGGAGCTGCCCCCAGGGTTGGAGCTGGCGGTGCCCGCGGTGCGCACCGAGGATGAGGTGGTGTGGAAGCTGCGGATGGTGGGCGAAGGGGAGCACGTCGTCGGCGTGGTGGTGGACGGGGAGCGTTTCGAGAAACGGGTGGTGGTAGGGGGGGAACCGGCGAAGATGCCCGTCCTCCGCACCAAGAGCTGGGAGGCGATCCTGTACCCGGGTGAAGCGGCGATGCCGTCGGACGCGCCCGTCGAGGAGCTGCGGATGGCGGCGCGGACGCGGGAGCTGGACGGTTTCCCGGACGGTGAAGGCGGCGTGCTTCTGTGGTTTTTTGGAGCGTCCCTCGCGGCGGGCTTCCTGCTGAAGGACTGGTTCGGCGTCACGCTCTGACCCGTGATAGCGGTCCGGCGGCTGAGGTCGCTGTGGCAAGTGTACGTCCCCTGACGGGTTTCCCCGAGTGGTCCCCCGAAGAGCGAGCGGTGGAGCTGATCGTGCTCGATCGGGTGCGCGCGATTTTCGAGTCTTTCGGCTACGTCTCGATCGAGACCCGGTCGGTCGAGCCGCTCGACGTGCTCCTCAAGAAGGGCGATACCGACAAGGAGATCTACGTCGTCAAGCGCCTGCATGCCGCAGCCGACGACGACAGCACGCTCGGGCTTCACTACGACCTCACCGTGCCGCTCTCGCGCTACGTCGTACAAAACCGCGGCCAGCTGTGTTTTCCCTTCAAGCGGTATCAGATTCAGAAATCCTGGCGCGGCGAGCGGCCCCAGGCCGGTCGGTACCGGGAGTTCTACCAGGCCGACGCCGACGTCATCGCCGAAGGCAGTTTGCCCCTTCATTTTGACGCTGAGATGGCCGCGCTCGCCTATGAGGCGGTGTCGGCGCTGCCCGTCCCTCCCGTCACGATCCTCATCAACAACCGGAAGGTCCTGGAGGGTTTTTACCGCTCGCTCGGCGTAGAGGACGTCGCGCCCGTCCTGAGGGTCGTCGACAAGCTCGACAAGATCGGCGCCGCCGAGGTCGCCCAGGGGCTCGTAGCGCTCGGTCTCTCGACCGAAGACGCCGCCCGGTGCCTCGCGCTCGGCGAGATCCGGGGTTCCGGGGAAGATGTGGTGCGGCGGGTGCGGGAGCTCAACGGCCGGCATCCACTGCTCGAAGAGGGGTTGGACGAGCTCTTTTTTGTGCTCCGCTCCTTGTCGTCCTTACCTGAGCAGGCGGTGGTGGCCGACCTGCGGATCGCGCGGGGTTTTGACTACTACACGGGCACCGTCTACGAGGGGGTCCTGCGAGACGCGCCCGAAAGCGGTACCGTATGCTCTGGCGGTCGTTACGATGAGCTGGCCAGCGTAGGTAAGCTCAAGCTCCCGGGTGTGGGGATCTCTCTCGGAATATCACGCCTCCTTGGCCGACTTTTTGACCAGAAGCGCGTCGGTGCCACCCGGAAGGTGCCGACCTGTGTCCTGGTGACCCTACCCGACGAGGCCCAGCGCCCCGCTTGCCATGGGCTCGCGCGCCAGCTCCGGGCCCGCGGGATCGCCACCGAGGTCTTCCACGCGCCGGCGCGTTTCGGCAAACAGATCGACTATGCCGCCACGCGTGGCGTGCCCTTCGTGTGGTTCCCGTCCTTTGAGGCTGGGGTTCCACATCGGGTGAAGGACATCCGTAGCGGGGAGCAGGTAGACGCCGATCCGGAGAGCTGGGCGCCGCCCGAGGCGGACCGTTACATCCGCATTCGCCAGGACTAAAGGCCCTACGCAGCTTCCCCGAGGGGCCCGAAGGCGGCGACCGGGTCCTGGAGCAGGGCTACGAAGCGGGTGATGAGCCGCGTCGCTTTGACCCCGTCGATCAGCCGGTGGTCGAATACGAAGAGCACCGGAAGTACCGGCCTCACCTCTACCTTTCCGCCGACCGCCACCACCTCCTCCTGCACCGCGCCCAGGCCCCAGAGGGTGCCGACGTGAACCAGCCGCGGCGGGATCTGGATAGCTCCACCGCGAAACCACGCGCCCTTGAGCCCGACCGCCCCGACGGCGGCGCCCGGGTTGGTCAGCGCGGTGGTTGCGGGTACGAGTTTGTACACGTGCGAAGCAAGCCGCGGGCGCTGCATCGCATGATGCAAACCGCTGAGCACCCGAAAAAAGGCAGGTTGCGGAGCCCTTCGGCGAGACGGAACATGGTCTTGATGAAGACGTTGCCGGGTTCGCCGCTCCGCTCCTTCTTCACTTGCCCGCGAAGCTCGGTGTCGATTTCTCGCACCGACCGAAGATCGGCATTCGCGACGCAGATCATGCTGAGCTCGGAGCGGTGCTCGCCCGCGTGTCCGATGAGGTTCACCGGCATCGCGATCCCGACGCGTTCCTGCGGCACGATCCGTCCGCCGATGATCCGGGCGTTGGCCTCCGGGAACTCGCGCAGGGTGCGCGAGATCGCGGCGGCGACGAGTGCGTTGACGGTCGGCCGCGGGCTCGGCAGGCTGTCGAGCCACGCCTGCGCGGCCAGGAAGTCGACGCCGACGTTCGCAGAGACGTGGGCGCCGGCGGGCCCGTCGAACCACCACAACATCGTGCGGCGTGCGGCGCTGCCTCCCACCTCAGCCCCCCGCGTCGGTGCTCGTGCCGAGCACGTAGACGTCCTGGCTCACGCGCAGCCCCTGATCATCTTCGGCCACCACCACGTAACGGTTGGTACCCGCCTCCACCGGAACTGGCAGGCTGAAGAAGACTTTTCGACCTGCGCCCGGCTGCCAGGCCACCTTGTCCGCGTCGTACTTGGAGCTCGCTTCGTAGCGGCTGCGGTCCACCCGCTCGGTCCCCGCGTAGACGACCACGTGGTCGATGCGCCGGTCGTCGCTCACCTTGATGTTCAGCCGGGTGGAGCTGCCGTTGACCGTGCTGGTATGACCGACGGCGATGACCGGCGCCTCCAGGCGCAGGCTCGTGCCGTCGCGCGCGAGCTCGAAGTCCCAGCGGGCGAGGTGTGGCATTTCATCTGCTTCGACCAGCACCTCGAGCGGAACGGTGGCGGCGTCCCCGCTCAACGTCAAGCCGATGGAGCCCGCTGAGGTGCGGCGCGGGCCCAGGGTCACGGGCTCGGTCCCGAAATCGGTGAGGACCACATTTGGGGTGTCGGGAAAGGAAAATCGAGCACGTAAGCTTGGAAGTGTTCGGTCGCTTCGATTCTCCACCGTGAGGCTGACCCGAGAGTCGGGCAGAAGCGCGGCGTTGACGGCGACACTCGGGAGCGCGTGCCCGATCGTGTGCAGGGTCTGGCGGCCGACGCTCGCGGGCGACGACGTTGCGCTTTCGAGGCGGAGCTCCAGCGTGTCGGTGCGGGTGGGCGAGCCGATGCCTATCTCGACGCGGCTCTGGCCGCGCGCTGTCGCGCCGCTCGCGAGGAAACCGATCGGCAGGACGACGTCGTCCCACGCGGGGTTGTCGGAGCGGAGCCGCACCGCCGTCCGGTAGAGCGCTGGGCCGTTGTTCACGACCGTGGCGTTGAGCAACACCGTGGCGCCGGCTTCGGGATGGGTCTCGGGCTCGAGCCGAACCTCGACCTCGGGCACCACCGTCGTGGGCTCCGCCGGCGCGCGCCAGTCGATGCCACCGGCAGCAAAGGTATCGATCAACCTCTGATCTTCTGCGGCACGAATGCGTGCCTGCTGGCGCGTCGCGGAGCTGAGCAGCGCGTCGCGGCCCGTACCCTGTGCGCCGCCCACCACCGCCGCGGCCACCTCCAGCACCACATCCCGCTCCACCGGCGGCTCACCCTCTCGCCAGCCGTCGTCTTCGTCGGCCCACCAGAAGTGGAGTGTCTCCTTCGAGAACTGCCGCGCCTCTCGTTCGGGCTCCGGGTACCACACGCCGAGCCGGTTGAACCGGACCGGGCTCAGCGCGACGTCCGGGGCAAGCCCCACGTCGGCGACCCGGCCCGTGCCCGCGACGAGGTACTCCGCCACCGTGAGCTTGATCTTGATGTCGGGGCCGACTGGATAGACCTTCTGCACCGTGCCTTTTCCGAAGGAGCCTTGGCCGATCAAGAGCGCCCGGTCGAGCTCGGCCAGGGCGCCTGCGAGGATCTCGGCGCCCGAGGCGGTGTCGTGGTCCATCAACACCACAAGCGGGAGGTCGTAGCTGCCCGGCCGGGCATCTACCCGAGGAAGAAGGCCAGTGACAGGCTTGTTCTCACGTCCGGCGGTGGTCACGATCACCCCGGTCTCTACGAAGGTGTCCACCGCGCGGCCGGACTCGATCAACGAACCACCGCTGTTCTCACGCACGTCAAGGATCAACCCTGCGTTGAGGACACCCTTGTCCGCAAGCTCGTCGAGCCCGAGCTGGAGATAGCCACGGGTCTGCTCGCTGAAGTGGTCGATGGTCAGAACGCCGATATCTCCAGGAGCGAGGCTGACCTTGACGTTGGGGATGGTCAGCTCCTGCCGCTCGAAGTGGATCTCCAGCGGTGGCGTGCCGGCGCGCTCGACCGTGAGGCTCACGGATGTACCTGCTTCGCCGCGGATCAAGCGCGTGGCGTCCGAGGCGTCCATGCCCACCGTCGAGACCGCGCCGATCTTGAGCACGTGATCGCCGACCTGCAGCCCGCCGCGGGCCGCCGGGCCGTCGTCGAACAGGGCCTTGACGACGAGGCGGTGGCTCCTCACCCCGATCGTAGCGCCGATCCCGGACAGGGTGCCGTTGAGGCGCTCGTCGAACCGTTCGAGGCCCTCCGCGTGGAGCACGGTCGAGTGACGGTCAAGGGTGGAGAGCGCGCCCCTTAGCAGCGATACCCGAGCATCTACCTTACCCATGGGCAGGCCAGCCCCGACGACTGCGTCCTCGATGGCCGCCATCGCGAGGGCCAGGCCGCCGGGCTCCTCCATGACCACGGTGGTGGTCCACGCGCCGAGGCCATCGCGCATCACTACCGTAGGTCCTTGAGTATCAACGAGCAGCCACTCCAGATCGCTCTCCAGCCGCTCGCCCGCGGCCGCGAGCATCTCCTCGAGCTCAATCTGCTCGGGGCGCAGGTAATGGCGCTCGACGAGATCGAGGGCGCGCCGGTAGAGCACGAGGTCGCCGGCAAGGGCAGAGGTCAGGAGGAGCAGCATCAGTCAGGCCTGCCGGATTAGGCGGGGGCGGGGACCTACTATGCACGAACAGGAACGTAGGCGCGTGCTCGAAGCGGTGAGCGCGGGCACGATCAGCGTTGAAGCCGCGCTCGGGCATTTGCGCTCCGAGGCGCGGCTGGGGTTTGCCCAGCTCGACCTGGAGCGGCGTCACCGAACCGCAGCCGCGGAGGTGGTTTATGGAGCGGGGAAGTCGGCCGCGCAGATCGCGGTGCTGCTCCGGACGCTCCACGGCGCGGGCCAGCTCGGTCTCGCGACACGGGTGGATCCTGACAAGGCGCGAGAAGTGGTCCAGATCTTGAAGGACGAAGGGGATGATCTCGCCGAGTTCTCCCACCTGGAGGAGGCACGGATGTTGCGGTGGGGTACGCCACCACCACCACAGGGCCGGGTGGCCGTGGTGTGCGCTGGCACCTCGGACCTGCCGGTGGCGGCGGAGGCGGCGGCCGTACTGGAGGCGCTGGGCGACCGGGTTGAGCGGTACGACGACATCGGGATCGCCGGGATTCATCGTCTATTCTCAAGGATCGAGGCGATCTCCTCTGCGCGCGTGGTCGTGGTTGTAGCGGGGATGGACGGGGCGCTGCCGGGGGTAGTCGGCGGGCTGGTGTCGGCGCCGGTGATCGCGGTGCCCACGTCGGTGGGCTACGGCGCGAGCTTCCACGGCCTCGCGGCGCTCCTGACGATGCTCAACAGCTGCGCCCCCGGCATCGGCGTTGTCAATATCGACAACGGTTTTGGCGCGGCGATGCTGGCCCACCGCATCAACCGGGCGGCGCGGTGAGCCGGACGCTCTGGCTGGACGCCTTCGCCGGCGTTTCGGGAGATATGCTGGTTGGC
>CANKTH010000085.1 GCA_947486185.1 Deltaproteobacteria bacterium | reverse complement strand
GGCCCCCCCCCCCCGCGCCGATGATCGGATGCTGGGGAGCCCGGCGCCGAGCCGGCCGGCCTCGGAAGCACGGTCGTCTTACGCCGAGGAAGCTGCGACTGCAATGAAAGAGGGCCGATTCGGAGACGCTGCGCACGCGTACACGCGCGCGAACCAGCCGGCCGAGCGAGACGTGGCGTCGCGCCTCCACGAGCTTGCTCAGGCGGCTCGGTGGGCGCCGGCGCTCGCGCTCTTGGCCGGCCGCCCGGCCGCCTCGCGCGGGCCCGGATTCGCCGAGGCCCAGGCCTGGCTGGAGCGCCGGCGGGAGCACGCACGCCGTTCGCTCGTCGAGGCGCACGCGGCGCTGGAGCGCCGTGCTTTCTCCGAGGCTGCTGCGGCCTTTCGTGAGGCGGGTGCCAGCTCGGACGCCAACCTCGCCGAGCTGGCCGGGAGCGCGGGTGAGACCCGCCCGATGGAGGTCATCCGGGCGCTCGACACCACGAGGGACCTCAGCGACGGCCGAGGTTGGATCGCGGTGCACCTCTGGCTGGATGAGACGGAGGCGCGGGTCAACGGCGCAGCGCTCGCCGAGGCGTTACGGCTGTTTGAAGAGGAGCTTTTCGAGGCCGCGGCGGGCGAGCTTCGCAAGATCAGCTACGACGACGCCGCCGGTTTTGTCACCGGCGTAGGCGCGCTGATCGTCGCGGGCTCTTGGGGCGAAGCCAGGCGTCGTATGCCCTCACTGTCGCGACCGCCGAGCTTCTTGGGAGCTCAGGAGAACCGTTGGGAGATCGGGCTCTGGAACGCGGCGGCGCGGCTCGTGCCGCGCTGGATCGTGCTGGAAGCCGGCGAGGCACTTGCCCGTTCCGACGCGGACGCCGCGAAGGAGGCGTTGCGGGCCCTCCGGGGCAAATCCGACCTGCGCGAAATCGTGAACCTCGGCGCGTCGGACCCGCTCAACGCCGTGTATCGCCTGGCACGGTCGCTACCGGAGTTGGAGCGGCACCCCGTGTGGCTTCGGGTTCGGGCGCTCTTGCCGCCCCCGGGCGCGGCGGCCGACACACCCGAGCCCGATGGTCGAAACACAAGCTCTAAAGCGTCGACGCCTCCGTCGCGGGTGAGCATTCCGCCGAGCGGGGAACGCCTCTGGAGCGGGCTGCGGCCGCTCGGGCCTCGCCGCTCAATGGAGGCGCGCCTCGCGGCGGCGCGCTCGTGGGAAGCGGACGACGAGCCGACACCGCCCCCGATGCAGCTGGGCGATCCGCTCCAGACACCGCCGGTGGATCCTGAAGAAGACGAGCTCCCGACACGAGTTCAGGGGACCCGGAGCGGGCAGTCGTCGGCGCCCGAAGCCCCGAGCGCGCCGATCCCCTCGCCGCGTTCGATCCCCCCGCCGCCCCGCACGATCCCATCCCCGCCCCGCACGATCCCGCCAGACAACGAGCTCCGCGTCGACCCGCGGACGGCGCCCCCGCCCCAGCGGTCCCTTGGGCCGGTGAGCCTGCCTCCCGCCGGCGGCTTTTCGAGCCCATCAAGAACCTCCGACCTGCCGAAGCTTGAGCCTCTCGAGAACGACGAGAGCTCGGCGACCTTGTCCCTGCCCCCGAGCGCGATGATCGCCGGGCCTCCGGGAGAGCCCCCGCGTATTAAGCGCAGTCCCCCCGAGAGCCCCCGTTTCGATCGGCCACCCGCCCCTGTGGCGGGTCTGCCGACGCCAACCTTACCCGTCGGGGTGGATCGTCGTGGCCTCATCGCGGCCGCCCATGCGCTCATCCTTCAGGGCGACCTTGAAAACGCGGAGAGTCAGTTCGCCGCCGCCGGCGCCAACGCCGACGCGCTGCTCCTGGCGTGGATCTCCGCCCGGCTTCGCGACGGGGACCCCGAAGCCGCCCAGCGGCGTCTGCGCGAGGCGATCCCTATGCTCACCAGCGGAGATGGCTGGAAGGCGTTGGACGAAGCGCTGAAAGTCGAGAAGCCGAGGGAGTCTGCGGCGCTCTACGTCGTGCTCGGGGCGGTGGGCGGCTTCATCGTCGTGATCCTGGTCCTTGTGGTTGGGGCGAGGCTGATGGGTATCCAGATATGACCATCTTGATATCGTCATGACAAATCAACAGGCCATCCTGATCGACGCGCTCCTCACCACCGGGCACCGGGAGCCTGAGCTGCGCCGCATGTTGCAGCGGGCTTTCGGAGCCCAGTTTGTCGCTCGCCTTCCGCAAGGCGACGACGGACTCCGCGGGCTGGCGCGCCGTGCCAGGGCTCAGCTGGATCGCGAGGGCTGGATCACGGACGCGACCCTCTACGACGCTGTGCGCGCGGGCGGCCTCGTCACCGAAGCCCAGGTGCGAGAGGTGGCGGAGCCGTTGGGGGTGGTCCTCTCCGAAACACAGCTTGAAGGGGGGGACATCGCGGGTCCGCTCTGTGGGCGGTACCGTCGTTTCGAGGCGGTCGACGACGGCCCCTCCTCGGTGGTCTATCGCGGCTCCGACCGGCGCCTGCGAATTCTCGATGTACGTGCGATCAAGGTGCTCAAGCCCGCGGTGGCGTGCGACCGGAAGGTGGTCCAGGCATTCCTCGACGACTGCGCCAACATGCTCCTGATCGGTCACCCCCGGGTGGTCCGGGCGCTCACGGTCGACGAGGATCGTGGGTTACCGTTTCTGGTCCTTGATTTTCTCGAAGGCGGCAACCTCAGGCAGCGCCTCGGCGGCGGACAGCCGCTCCCCGAGGACGAGGCCGCGAGGATCACGCTGCAGCTCTTGGAGGGGCTGGAGGAGATCCACCACGCCCGCGTGCTCCACCGCAGGTTGAACCCCAATAACGTGCTGTTTGACGCGGACGGTTCGGTGCAGGTTGGCGATTTCACCAGCCCCCGTATCGAACGTAGCCCCGTGCCCCTCGATGAGCTGCCCGCCTCGACCCGCGGTTATCTGGCGCCCGAGCTCCGGACGCCGGTGGCGCCGCCCGACCGGCGCGCGGATCTGTACTCCGTTGGCGTCCTGCTCGCGGCGATGCTGCTTGGTGAGGAACAAGGCAGGGATCTCTCCAATGAGGAGGAGTGGGACACGGCGATGGCCTGGCTGCCTGTCCGCCTCGCTCCCGTCATCCGCTCGGCTACGGCGCGTATCCCCGAGGACCGGTATCCGGACGCGGCGTCGATGCGCGCGGATCTGCTCACAGTACTCAATGGCGGAGCCCGGACGGGGTACATCGGCGGCTCCGACGAGCTGGTGCCCTTGGTGGAGCCGGCGGAGCCCAGCATCGCGAGGGCCGCGGTCAGCGAGTCGGGGGCAACGGCGGTGATTCTGCCCACCCAGGCGATTCCGGCGGCCGCCGAGATCGCGCCGGCAGCGATGGGTCGGGCGACGCCGGGGCCGAGCCTCGCTCCCACCCGGCCAACTCTCGCGGAGCCCGCCGGCCCAAGCTGGACCCAGTTCGCGGTGGCGGCTGGTGCGGCATTCCTGGTCGCCGCGCTGGCCCTGGCGGTGCTGGCGCGCGTCGCGGGTGTCGGTCCCTTCGGTCCGGAATCCACAGCGGTCGCCGCGGCGGGTCCGGCCGCAGGCCAAGGGAGCGCGGCGCTCGCCCCCGGCGGGGCCACCGACGTTGGCGCCCAGAGCGGCGCCCAGCCCGGAGGTGTCCCGCCCCAAGGGTCCGCCGCGGGCGGCGCTGAGCCCACGGCCGCGGGCAGCGTGGTCGCGAGCCCCCCCGCGCTGGACGCCTCACCTGGGTCAGGAATCTCCGTGGCAGACGCGAGCTTTCCTGGTACGGCCAGCGATCCTGGTCCGCAGGCTGGGTCCCGGAGCCCCGTCCCCGACGTTGGACCGGGTCACAGCTCGCCCCCTACACCGCGCCGCACTCCGCCGGACGGGGGGGGTGACGGCGCACCGGCGGCGTCCGGGTCCCAGGCGTCCGCGGGCACGGCCTACGTGTCCATCGCCGCCGACGAGCCCGCCAGCGCGTGGATTGAGGGGAAGTTCGCGGGATCGCTGCCGCTGGTGAGCCGGCTCTCGCCCGCGGGGGCGCTGACCGTACACCTCCGGCGGGAAGGGGGGAAGAGCGCGGACTTCGTGCTCAACCTCGATCCCGGTCAGAAGCTTGCGGTCCGCTGGTCCTTCGCCGACGGTGCGCTCAGCTACGAGTGAAAGGACCGGGTGTCGGGGCGCTCAGCGAGAGGACCGCGGGGGATGACGTGCCGCGAGGGCCCAGACCTTCCCCGCGGGGACAGCTCCAAGGGCTCGCAGCAGCCGCTCACGCTCCTCGGATGTGAGCCCGGGCTCCAGGTTCTCCGCGGCAAACATGCCACCGCGTGAGAGGCTTCGGAGCCGGGCCGTCAGCGCCTCATAGACGTCCACGCGGATTGCCACGGACCCCGGGGCGTAGCCGACCGCAGCATAAAACGCATGGTTTGATGAGGGTTTCCATACGTATGGCCCCTCAGGTACCGGCGGAGGAGCGTCGTTGTCATCGGCCAGCGGCCACAAGCTCGCCCGCTCGCGCACCGCGGCTTGCGCCAGGCGGGAACCGACGTAGAGCCAGTTGGTGCCAAAACGTATGTCGCGCCGAACCAGACTTTTTCGCTCGTTGGGGCTCAGTTCGGCCAGCGCGCCCCTGAGCGGCGCTACGGGCGTAGACCCGAGGTTGACCCGAAGTTGATAGAGGATGCCTCGCACGCGCGGCGACGGCTCCAGGCCCGGATCGAGCCCCCTGAGCTGCTCCTCCACAGTGCTCCGGATCCAGGACAAAAGCCGTCGTTGTAGAAGCAGGATCTGTCCCTCACCGAGGCCCGGCGGGCGGAGCACCTTGAGCCCCGGCTCCACCAGGGACGGTCCCGCGACGAGCCGGGCCACGGCGCCTCCGCCCCAGTGGATCTGCCCACCGGAGAGGTGAAGATCCTTCGCCGGGGCCTCGATCAGCGCCTCCGCGCGCGCGCGCACTGCCCGCTCTACGGCCTCGCGCACCGCACGGAGCACTCGGCGATCGCTGCTCTGCTCCTCGGCCCGGAAGGTGAGGCCGTGAAGCCGTCCAGCGAGGACCCCGCCGACCTTGAGGAGCCCGTCGGTCTGGACCTCGGGGTCGCCCACCCCGTTGACCACGGCGAGCACGCGGCGGTCCACGAAACGTTCCGTGAGGCGTTGGTGGAGGGCGTCGGAGAGACGGTCTTCAATCACCCTCGTTCGCGCGCGCCAATACTCGGGGTCGGCCATCCAGTCCCGCTGGCTCACGTAGGTCCAGGTGCGGATCCACGCGAGGCGGGTCGCCAGCGCGTCGAGGTCCCCGTCGGGCCGGTCCAGGCGTTCTACCCGGCTTCGTATCCAGTCATCCGGCAGCGGCCCCTCGATGAGCCGCTGGAACAGCTCGGTGATGAGCTCGGTGTGGGCCCCGGTGAGCGTCTTGCGGAAGTCGGGGATCCGGCACAGCTCCCACATCAGACGCAGGCCCGGTGCGCCCGAAATACGGCTTCGGAGGCCCGGAGTGGCCAGGAGCTCGCGCAGTGCGCGCTCGTCCTCGTCGAGCGGCGAAGGGTGCAGGCACGCGGCGGGCGGCCGACGGGCGAGCGAGTCCAAAAGTGCTTCGGGGCTCTCGAATTCGAGGTTTCGGTTCCGGTAGAAGATGTGGCGCACCGGATCGAAGCGGTGTTGCTCGATCGCGTCGATGAGCTCGGGGCGCAGCTCCGGTAGCGCCGAGGTCGCTCCGAAGGTCCCGTCGCGCTGGTAACGCCCGGCGCGCCCGGCGATCTGTGCGACCTCCGCGGGGCGGAGCGGACGGACCCCGCGCCCGTCGAACTTACGCAAGCTGTCGAAGGCGACGTGGTCGACGTCCATGTTGAGGCCCATGCCGATGGCATCGGTGGCGACCATATAAGGCACTTCCCCCGCCTGATACATCGCGACCTGCGCGTTTCGGGTGCGCGGCGAGAGCGCCCCGAGCACCACCGCCGTCCCGCCGTGGAGGCGGCGGAGCTCCTCGGCCAGCTCGTAGACGCGGTCCACCGAGAAAGCGACCACAACGCTCCGCGGCGGGAGCCGACCGAGGCCCTTCACCCCGGCGTACCGCAGCTTCGAGAACCGGGGACGTCGGTCGATATCGATGGTCGGAAGCAGAGTCTCGAGCAGCGGGGCGATTGTGTCGGAGCCCATGAACCACGTCTCGCGAGCGCCGCGCGCGTGGAGGAGGCGGTCGGTGAAGACGTGCCCCCGCCCCGGATCGGCGGCGAGCTGCACCTCGTCGACGCCCAGGAAGGCGACCGCCCGGTCGGGCATCGCCTCGGTGGTGCAGATGAAGTAGCGTGCGTCGGCGCCGATCCTGCGTTCTTCACCGGTCAACAACGCGACCTGCCGCTCGCCGCGCTCCGTCGCGACCCGGTCGTAGACCTCACGCGCCAGGAGCCTGAGCGGAAAACCCAGCATTCCCGAAGGCTGCTGGAGCATCCGAGTGACCGCGCGCCAGGTCTTGCCGGTGTTGGTCGGCCCAAGCAGGGCCCTCAAGCTGGACATGTGCGCGCCCTCTAAAGTCTCGTCGGCACCCGGGGCAAGGCGCTGCTGCGGTGATAGTGCCCGACGCTCCGCCCTGGATACTGGCTGATGTCCGCCTCCACGCCCGCACTGGTCGCCGAAGAGCGTGTGGTCTGTGACCGGGTACGCCTCCGGCTCGTTGAACTCCAGCGCGCGGAGGCTGAGCGAGAACGTGAGCTTCAACGTCGTGTTCGTGAGCTTCATGCCGAGTGGACCGCCGCGCGTGGCGATCATGCCCAGCGCGAGGCGTTCGAGGAGGCCCTGCTCGAAGCCCAGCAGACCCTCAAGGCCCACATGGAGGCGCGACGGGCGCGTCAGGTGTCCCTCGGGAGTCCCTATTTCGCCAGGATGGTCCTGGATGACTCCCTTCCGGGCGGTGGACGTCGTCAGCAGGAGGTCCTGCTTGGCAAGGTGGCGGTGGTCGAGCCGGGGCTGAGCTTATGCGACTGGCGCGACGCGCCGATCAGTCGCCTCTATTATGAGTACGAAGAAGGCGAGGAATACGAGGAGGAGCTCGGCGGGCGCGTGCGCGAGGGAGTGCTTGTTTGTCGCCGACGCGTCGATCTCCAGGACGGGGTGGTCGTCGAGGTACAACGTGGTGAAGAGCTCTACCGGCTCCGCCCCGACGGCGCCTACGCGCGCCCGGGCAACCAGCGGCGCGAAGCCGGCGACGACCATCGGCTGCCCGATATCGTCTCCCTCATCACCCGCGAGCAGTTTCGCGTGATTCAACATGCCGAATCGGGTGTGGTGCTGCTCCGCGGACGAGCGGGTTCGGGGAAGACCACCGTCGCGCTCCACCGCATCGCCTGGCTCCACTTCCAGGATCCGGCCCGATTCCGTCCCTCGCGGATGCTGGTAGTGATGTTCAACAAAGCGCTTCAAACCTATATCTCTCGCGTCTTACCCGAGCTCGGGGTCGCCGGCGTGGGGGTGGAGACCTTTCACGGCTGGGCGGCGCGCATGTTTCGGGGGGGCGGCCTCGGGGTGGAGCTCCGTCCTGCGCCCAGCCCGGCGCTCACCCGCCTCAAACGTCACCCGGCGATGGGTGAGCTGCTCCGCGCGGCGGTGGCGCGGCTGGGCGAGCGGAGCGCTTCGTGGGTGGGCGAGCAGGTGGCGCCACCCGAAGCCTGGCTGGGTACGCCAGGCGTCGGGCTGGCCCGCGTCCGTAGCTTTCGGGAGCGCACGGGAGAGGGGAGCTGGTGGCCGCGACTCCGGATTCGACTGATGGATCATCTCAAGGATCTGCATGGGCTCTTTGACGACGAGTCGTTCTGGGGCCCCATCCTGCCTCGCCAGCTGCACGCCGCGGCGAGGAGCGCACAACGTCACCACGAGGAGCTCGCGGAGGGGGTGCAGAACGGTGTTCGCGCCGCTGATTTCGAGGACGCCGCCCTGCTGCTGCGTCTGGGTCAGCTCAAGGCGGAGGCCGATCCCGGGCTCGCCTGCCCCTGGCGAGGGATCTACGCTCACGTGGTCATCGACGAGGCCCAGGATCTCTCCACGGTGGAGCTCGAAGCGCTGATCGACGCCAGCGACGCGGGGCGCTCGGTGACCATCGCGGGGGACCCGGCGCAGAAGATCCTCGCCGACGCGCAGTTCGAGGGTTTTGAGGCGCTGCTCCAGCGTATTGGTGGGCGGGCGGAGGTGCGCCTCGACGCGCTCGCGGTGGGGCACCGGTCCACGCGCCCGATCATGAGCCTGGCACTCGTAGCGCTCGGGGATCGCGCGCCGTCCGGCGACCCGGCGGTGCTCGCCGCCCGGGACGGGGACCCCGTGTGCTGGGTCGAAGGAGAGCGTGCGTTTGAGGAGCTTCTCCCTCTCCTCCTCGCCTGGCAGGCGCGGAACACGGCGGGGCTCGTCGCGGTGCTGTGTAAGGGTCGCCAGGCTGCCGACGTCTGGGCCCGGCGCCTCGAAGCGACACCCCTGACCGGAGTCCGACGCGCGACACGCGGCGACTTCACCTTTCAACCGGGCGTCCTGGTCAGCAACGTCCATCAGGTAAAAGGCTTGGAATTCGACGGGGTGGTGTTGGTCGATCCCGCGGACTTTGGCCCCAATGACCGGCATCTGCTCCATGTCGCGCTGACACGGGCCGCGGATCAGCTGTGGGTGCTGGCGCCTCGCGGACGAGGCCTGTTGACATGATAAAGTTGCGACGGAGGCTCCGTGAGCGCGCTTGACACGCCGATGTTCCGGCAGTACCGGGAGCTCAAAGAGCAGCACCCCGACTGCTTGCTGTTCTTCCGAATGGGGGATTTTTACGAGCTTTTTGGGGAGGACGCGGTCTGGACGGCCGAGGCGCTCGAGATCACGCTGACGAGCCGCAACCGCGACCAGCCTGACGCGGTGCCGATGTGCGGGGTGCCGTACCACGCGGGTGAAGGATACCTCCGCCGCCTGGTTGAGCTGGGTCGAAAGGTGGCCATCGCGGAGCAGACCGGCCCGGACGAGACCCGAAAGGGGCTGATGCGGCGCGAGGTGGTGCGGGTGGTCACGCCCGGGCTGTCGGGCGATCAGGCCGATGCACACGAACCGAACTGGCTCGCCGCGGTCTGCTATTCCGGGGGCTACGCCTTCGGTCTACTCGATGTGAGCACCGGTGACGTGCGGGTCGCCGAGCTGGACGGCCTCGGCGCGGTCCATGGCGAGCTCGTGCGGCATGGCCCCCGCGAGCTGCTCCTCGGCCCCGGCGCGGCCCTCGAGCTCAAAAACCTGGTTCCTGGCTTGTGTGTCAGCGAGGTGGGTGCCTCGGAGCTCGACCGCGCAGTGCTGGTCTCTCACTTTGGTGAGCCCGCGCTGGCCGGGCTCGGGCCGGGGCTCCACGTGTTGAGTCTTCTCCTGGAATACGCGAGATCAAACCTACGGAGTGGTCTGTCCAATCTCGTCGCCCTCACCCGGTACACGCCGGGTGGCGCGTTGGAGATCGACGAGGCGACGAGGGTGAATCTCGAGCTTTTTCGCCCGCTTCGCGGCGGTGGCCGGAAGGGCAGCCTGCTCGGCCTACTCGACCATACGCGCACCGCGATGGGCGCTCGTCTGCTCCGTGAATGGCTGTCCGCCCCGCTCACCGAACTTGCGATGATCCGGCAGCGGCACACCCAGGTCGCGCTGCTCGCGGAGCGGAACGATCTCCGGGCCAGCTTACGTAGCGCGCTCGCCGAGGTGGCCGACCTCGAGCGTCTCAGCGCGCGCGTATCCCAAAATACGGCGTCTGCGCGTGATCTTCGCGCTCTCTGCCTCTCGCTGACCCAGGTGCCCCGGCTCGCGGAGGCCCTGGCCGAGACGCCTACGTTGCGGGCCGACGTAGGAGTCGGACCGGGCGGTGAGGATCAACTTCAGGACGTCGCCGAGGAGATCGGCGCTTGGATCGTGGCGGAGCCGCCGCTCGCGCTCAACGAGGGCGGGCTGCTGGCGGCGGGGGTAGATGCGGAGCTGGACCGCCTGCGCGGCCTCGTCTACGAAGGAAAAGGAGCGATCGCGAGGATGGAGGCGGCGCTAAAGGCCGAGACCGGCATCAGCAGCCTCAAGATCCGGCACAACGGCAACTTCGGCTACTACATCGAGATCACGAAGGCCAACCTGGACAGGGTGCCGCCGACCTGGCATCGGAAACAGACGGTGGTGACAGGAGAACGGTTCATCACGCCGGAGCTCAAGGAGTACGAAGAGCAGGTCGCGGGCGCGGAAGAGCGGTGCCAACAGATCGAGTACCAACGTTTTGTGGAGCTGCGTGGCCGTATCGGTGTCGCTGTTCCGCGGCTGCAGGCCCTCGCGCGCGGGCTCGCCCGGCTGGACGTGCTGGTCACCTTCGCGGAGATCTCGGTCGAGCGCCGCTTTGTCTGCCCCGAAATCGACGAGAGCGACGAGCTCGACGTCCGTGGCGGCCGTCACCCCGTTGTGGAGGCGCAGAACAAGAACGAACGTTTTGTGCCCAACGACCTGCGCCTGGACCGACGCCACCCCATGGCGCTCCTCACCGGCCCCAACATGGCCGGCAAGAGTACGCTGATGCGGCAGGTCGCCCAGATCGTGATCCTCGCGCAGATGGGCTGCTTCGTGCCGGCTACCTCCGCGCGTATCGGGCTTTGTGACCGTGTATTTGTGCGCGTGGGCGCCAGCGACGACGTGTCCCGAGGCCAGTCCACGTTCATGGTGGAGATGCGGGAGACGGCGAACATCCTGGCCCAGGCGAGCCGACGCTCTCTGGTGCTCCTCGACGAAATTGGGCGAGGAACGTCTACCTATGACGGCCTCGCCATCGCCTGGGCTGTGGCTGAGGACCTCCATGACCGCGTGGCGGCTCGGGTCGTCTTCGCCACCCACTACCATGAGCTGGCTGCGCTCCGTGAGAGCTGCGGTCGGGTGAAGAACCTGCAGATGGCGGTGACGGAAACGGGGGAGAACGTCGTGTTTCTCCGGAGGGTCAAGGAGGGTGCGGCGTCCAGTTCATATGGGATCCAGTGCGCTCGCCTCGCTGGCATGCCGCTCATGGTGGTGCAGCGCGCGCGCGGGCTCCTCGGCGAGCTCGAGCGCCGCCGGCCGCGCCCAGAGCCCACCCAGCTCTCGCTGTTCGGGGCGCCTCCCGAGGCGGTCTCGGCGCCGCCCCCGCCGACTCTCGACAGCCCGGTGCTCGCGGCGCTCGAAGCGCTCGATCCCGACGGTTTGAGTCCTAAACAGGCGTTGGAGGCTATTTATCGTCTTCGTCGTCTCCTCGACGGTCACATCGTCGAGGGGCCCTGAGAGACTGGTGATGAGCCCCGCCTTTGACGCCGCGATCGACGCGTTCCTCGCCCACGGCCGGGTGGAGCGTGGCTGGTCCGAACACACCCGGAGCGCCTACCACCACGATCTGGTCAGCTTCTGCACCTGGGCGGGCCGGCGCGACCGACAACGCCCCGTCGAGCTGGCGCACGCCGACCTCAGCGCCTATGTGCTGTCGCTCGCCGACGCCGGCTACGATCCGCGGAGCGTCGCACGGCATCTCAGCGCCCTGCGACAGTGGTGCCGTTTCCTGGTGGATGAGCGGATCATGGACTCCGATCCTACTCAGCTCCTACGGACACCGCGGCTCGCCCGCCGCCTCCCGGTGGTGCCTACCGAGAGCCAGATAGACCAACTGTTAGCCTCTCCCGACCCGAGCCAGCCGCTCGGCGTCCGGGACGCGGCGATGATCGAGCTGATGTACAGCGTCGGGCTGCGGGTCACCGAGCTCGTGACCTTGCCGCTCCGGGCCGTGGACCTGCGGCGCGGACTACTGGTGGTTCGTGGAAAAGGCAACAAGGAGAGACTGATCCCCATGGGTGACCGCGCGGCGGAGCGGGTGACCCGCTACATCCGGGAGGTGCGCCAGGTGATGGATCCGGAGGCGCGGGTGGCGGCGCTGTTCTTGTCGCGGCGCGGCGCGGCGATGAGCCGCCAGAACTACTGGGAACGCCTGCGACACCATGGGCGGGTCGCCGGCATTCACGAGCTCCATCCTCATCAGCTTCGGCACGCCTTTGCGACCCACCTGCTCCGTAATGGCGCGGATCTGCGCTCCGTACAGGTACTGTTGGGTCACCAGGACATTGCCACAACCCAGATCTACACCCGCATCGCGCAAGAGCGGCTCAAAGAGGTACATCAGACCTACCATCCGCGCGGGGGCGAGTGACCCGAGATCCGCTGGCCTGCGCGTCAGCGTGTGTGAGGGCCGAGGCGAAGTCGGCGTGTACACGACGTGCCTCGGCGCCGATTCCGGGTTAACGAGCCGCCTTCCTGATGGCCGAGTCGGTATGCGTAATCGCCAGATGTGGACTGCGGTCTTCCTCGTCATGCTGCTCCTGCTCGGCGTGGTGTTGTGGAACGAGAATCGGGACCGCAGATCGCGTCTGCCCTTCTCGCAGCTCGTGACGCTGGTGGAGGGTCACCAGGTGCGCTCGCTCACCGTAAAGGGGGCCCGGCTGACCGCCGAGCGTACCGACGGCGTGAAGGTGGAGAGCACCGGGCCGGAAAACCTCGACTTCTACCTTGAACGTTTCGCCGCTGACGGCCTGGTCCCAGACTTCGAAGACGCCGGCGATGCCGTATGGGTGAACCTTCTCCTCACCGGCGCGCCGCTCTTGATCATGGTTGCCTTCCTGATGCACTTCATGAGGCAGCTCCAGCCCAACAGCGGCCGTGCGCTCGGTTTCGGCAAGTCCCGCGCCCGTCCGCTGACGGAGAACCACCGCCGCGTCACCTTCGCCGACGTCGCCAGCTGCGAGGAGGCCAAGACCGAGCTGACCGAGATCGTCGAGTTCCTGAGAGATCCTCGGAAGTTCAATCGTCTGGGCGGCCGAATCCCGAAGGGGGTGCTGCTGATGGGCAGCCCGGGTACCGGGAAGACGCTGCTGGCGCGCGCAGTGGCAGGAGAGGCTGGGGTCCCGTTCTTTTCCTTGTCCGGATCGGAGTTTGTCGAGATGTTCGTCGGCGTGGGCGCGAGCCGGGTCCGGGACCTGTTCGAGCAGGCCAAGCGCCAGGCCCCCTGCATCGTCTTCATCGACGAGATCGACGCCGTCGGGCGGCAGCGGGGTGGCGGGCCGGGTGGGGGTCAGGACGAACGTGAGCAGACCCTCAACCAGCTGCTCGTGGAGATGGACGGGTTTGAGAGCCACGACGGCGTGATCCTGGTGGCGGCCACCAACCGGGCGGACGTGCTCGATCCCGCGCTGCTGCGCCCTGGCCGGTTCGACCGCCGGGTCATGGTGCCGCACCCTGACCTGCGTGGTCGCATCGCCATCCTAGGCGTACATGCTCGGCGCGTCTCACTGGATGACCGAGCAAACCTGGAGTCGCTCGCGAGGGGGACAGCGGGTTTTTCGGGCGCAGACCTCGAGAGCTTGGTCAACGAGGCGGCTCTCCTGGCCGCGAGGCGTAACAAACGTAGGGTGGAGCAGGCGGATCTCGAAGACGCCAAGGACAAGGTGGCCATGGGCGCGGAGCGCCGATCGCTGGTGCTGTCCGACGATGTCAAGAAGCGGATCGCCTACCACGAAGCGGGGCACGCGATCGTCGCGCGGCTGCTGCCGGAGACCGATCCGGTCGACAAGATCACCATCGTGCCCCGGAGCATGGCCGCCGGTCGCACGCAGTTCCTACCGGCCGAAGAGCGCCACGACTACAGCCGCGAGCGGCTGAGCTCCTTCCTGGCGCTGAGCATGGGCGGTCGAGCAGCGGAAGAGCTGGTTTTTCGCCACTACGACACCGGGGCCGCCTCAGACATCCGGCAGGCGACGCGAGTCGCCCATGCCATGGTGTGTCAGTATGGAATGAGCGAGGACCTCGGCCCGGTAGCGTGGGGTGAAGTCAGCGATGATCCGTTCGGGATCGGCGGTCCAGCGCGGCCGCACCACCCCTATTCTGAGGCGACGGCCCAACGTATCGACGCTGAGGTGCTGCGCCTGGTGACCGAAGGCTATGAGCGCGCTCGCGCAATCCTGGTGCAGAACAGCCACATCCTGCATCAGGTGGCTCGCGAGCTCCTCGAGCGAGAAACCCTGGATGGACGCGAGTTCGAACGAGTAGTGGGCGAGCTGGGTCCGATCCACCCGCGCTCGGCGGCGATCTGACGATGAGGTCGCTCCTCGATCGTCCAGCGGTCGCGGCGATGATCTGTCTGCTTTTGGCCGTTGCCGGATGTTTCCCCTTCATCCTACAGATTCGGCAAGCGGTGCCGGGGCCGTCGTTGTCGCCGCCGGCCCAGCTCCTCATCTGGTTACCCTGGCAGCTCGCCGACAACCTCGACGCCGGTCGAGCGCTCCTCGACAACACCGTTTTTGTGCCCCCTCCCCCCGGCGATCTGCTGGACGTGGTCGGAAACCCTGGTTTTGGCCTGCTCCTGTTGCCGCTTCAAGTGTTGGGCGATCCGCTCTTTGCCTTCAACGTGGGCATCCTGCTGGTCGCTGCCTCCAACGTGTTCGCGGCGTGGGCGCTCGGCCGAGCGGTGTGCCCCGAAGACCTGCTTCTACGTTGGGGTTTCGCCGGGGTCACCGCGGGCGCCGGCTGGATGTGGCATCAGCTGGGCGCTGGCGCGATCGGGTCGGTGTGGCTGGCGCCCGCCGTCGGAGCGGCCCTGTTGCTCGCCGAGCGTCCACCGAGCGGGCTCCGCGCTGCCGCCGCGGCGTTGCTCTTTGGGCTCGGGCTCCTCGCGGCCCCCGTGGTGACAGGCGGCGTCTTTGTGATCCTGCTCGGCCTCTCCGAGCTACGGCTGCCGCGCACGACGCTCGGGGTCTTGGCCGGGGCTGCGCTGCTGGTCGGCCTCCTCGCGCCGCCGATCGGCGCAGCCCTTCCCCTGCCCGGCTTCCCTCCGGCGGCGTTGGCCTGGCCGATGGCGGGCACCAGCCTCGGGCTGCCAATGGTGGTGCTGATCGGCCTCTGGTGCCTTGTGATGTCGCGAAAGTGGTGGCCGGCGGCCGCCGCTGGTGCCCTGCTGCTGGTCGCGATGGGGCCGACGGTGCGTTTCGCGGACGGGAGCCCGGTCCTGGTGCAAGGCCACGAGCTGGTGACCTTCGTCGATCTGGGCGGTCTTCACACGCATGCCCGGAGCTGGCTCACCCTCGGCGCGCTCGTGGCGGCGTGGGGCGCGCTGTCCTGGTGGGAGAAGCTCGGGACTCGGGCGCGGGGTGCCGTAGCGATCCTGGGTTTTCTGGAGGTCTGGGGTCAGGAGGCCCTGGGGCAGCCCGTGCGGCTCTGGACGGAACATGTGCTCCGTGTCCCGCCCTTCTTCGAGGAGCTTGCCCGCGCGCCTCGCACCGCCCCGTTGCTGCAGCTCCCACCCTTCACGCTCAATGAGGGAGCGGTCATCTGGGTGCCGTGGCATCGACAGATGATCGTCGGCGGCCCGGGCATCAACCGCGGCGGGCCCATCCGGGAGGTTGTCGAGGGATTGGTGCGAGGTCCGGTGTTCGGCACGCTGGTCAATGCCTTGGGCGTCGGCGTAGGAGGTGAGCTTCCTCCGGCATGGCGTGTGCAACAGGAGGGGTATCGTTACCTGCTCTACCATGGGCCGGAGGCGAACGCGCGGGTGCGCCTCGCGGGTGCCTATGGCACGGCGATCTTCGAAGATGGTGGGCTCGCCGTCTATGATCTCGGGGATCGCACCGTGCCGCCGATCGAGGTCAGCACGACCCCTCCTGAGGGTGAAGCGAGTGGCGGCGTACGATCAGGTGAAACTCTCACGAGCCACGAGGTGGCGCCCCCGGCAGAAGACGCTCCCCCGCTCCCCGGGACCGAACGGCTCCCCCGGGGCACGCCACCGCCTGGGGTGATCCCCCGCCGAGATCCTTCGCTCCCGCCAGAGCTGCCCCCCGGGCCGCCCGACGGCGCTGTGGTCCCGGGCTCGCCTGCCGCTCCGCCGCCGCCGCCCCCGACCGGGGGGCCTCCGCCCCCACCCAGGCCGGTGCAACCGTGAGCTCCCCTCGCCTCTTGGGGGTGCTCAACGTTACGCCCGACTCCTTCTCCGACGGTGGGCAATTCCTCACCGTGGAGGCCGCCGTTCGTCAGGGCGTGCGCCTCCGTGACGAGGGGGCGGAGCGGGTCGATGTCGGCGGCGAGTCCACCCGCCCCGGGGCGGCGGCGGTGCCGGTAGAGATCGAGAAAGCGCGGATCCTCCCGGTGATCACGGCGCTGGTCGCGGAGGGTGTCCAAGTCTCGGTGGATACGCGGCGCGCCGAGGTCGCGTGCGCCGCGCTGGACGTCGGGGCGTCGATGGTCAACGACGTGAGCGGGGGGGCGGATCCCGGGATGTTCCCGCTCATCGCTGCGCGCGGCTGCCCCTATGTGCTCATGCATATGCGAGGGGAACCCGGCACGATGGCGGAGCTCGCCCGTTACGGCGACGTGGTCGGCGCGGTGTGGGCGGAGCTTGGAGCGCGGGCAGCGGACGCTCGCCGCGCCGGGGTCCAAGAACCGCAGCTCATCCTCGACCCGGGGATCGGCTTCGCCAAGACCTTCGAGCATAACATAGCCTTGATCACGGATCTTCCTAATCATCGAGCCCAGGTCGTGATGCTCGGGGTGTCTCGGAAGTCCATGTTCTCTCGCCTCGGTGGCGGCGTTGACCCTGCTTCGCGCCTACCCGGCTCCTTGGCGGTCGCGCTGTGGGCGGCGCAAGCTGGGGTCGCGTGGCTTCGGGTCCACGATGTCGCCGCGACGCGACAGGCGCTCGTCGCGTGGGACGCGGTCTCTGCCGGAGTGACGCCGTGACTGAGGCGATCCGGTCGTGGATGAGCAGCCTTCAAGCCACCGATGTGCTCGATGTCGGGGTGTTGTGGTATGTGTTCTACCGCACCCTCACCGCGTTGCGCGGCACCCGTGCGTTTCAGAGCCTCGCGGGTCTCGCGCTCGCGCTGCTGCTGTACGTGGTCTCCGGTCGGCTCGAGCTCTACGCCGTACACTGGATGCTGGAGAAGTTCTTCGTCTACATCGTGCTGGCGGTGTTGATCCTCTTTCAAGCAGACATCAAGCGTGGCCTCGCAGGCGCAGGCGGTCGACTTTTTCCCCGCTTGGGCGTGGAGTCTGGCCAGGGCACCATCGAAGAGGTGATCCGGGCCTGCACCATCATGGCGTCGCGGCGGATCGGAGCGCTGATCGCGATCGAACGCGAGGCGTCGCTCGCCGAGTACGCCGACAGCGGAAGCCCGATCGACGGCCGGGTCAGCGCCGACCTCCTCCTGGCGATCTTCCACCCTACGAGCCCCCTTCACGACGGGGCGGTGGTGATCCGGAACGATAATCTCCTCGCCGCCAAGGTCTTCCTGCCGCTCTCGCTCTCCCCCGAGCTCAGCCGCTTCTACGGCACCCGGCATCGGGCCGCGTTGGGCCTCGCCGACGAGACCGACGCCCTGATCGTCATCGTCTCCGAGGAGCGCGGCTCGATCGGACTCGTGACCAAGGGAGAGCTCCACCCGGTCGCGGACGGCAACGAGCTTCGGGAGCGCCTGGTCGCCGCACTTCAACGCCCTGAAACCAAGCGCAAGCGGTGGCGCCCATGAACGCGGTAAGGCAGTTCCTCCGCAATCTCGTATTCGAGAACTTTGGCTTCAAGCTGCTTTCATTTGTGTTTGCGGTGTTGGTGTGGTTCTGGGTCGAGAGCGACCACGTGCTGACTCAGCGGGTTCGGGTGTCGGTGGCCTGGAAGCTCCCGGATGGCATGGTGCTGACGCAGCGCCCGGTGGAGACGGCGACCGTCACCTTGGAGGCGGTGCAGGCGACGCTGCGGAGCATTCGGCAACGAGAGCTCCGGATCGATGTGGATCTCAGTCAGGCCGTGGAGGGCGAGGTCGCGGTAGACCTCGCGGAGCGGCCGGTGGTCGGGTTGCCGGGCCAGGCACGGGTGGTCAGCGTATCGCCCGCCGACCTGCGGGTGACGATCGACCGGTCGATCAAGCGTAGGTTGGAGGTGGTCGGTACGCTGGTGGGGGACGTAGCGCCCGGGCATCGGCTGGCCGGCACCGTCGTTGAACCCGACCGGGTCGAGGTCATCGGCCCGGCGACCCTCCTACGGACGCTCACCCGGGTGGCGACCGAGGAGGTCGATGTCTCGTCTTTGAAGGAAGATACCGAGTTTTCCGACGTCACTCTCGCGCTGCCACGTGGCACGGTGAAGCCCCTGGGTACCGGTCGGGTCAAGGTCTCGGTCTCGGTGGAGGCGATCCAGGAGAAGCGGAAGTTGGAGGATGTGATGGTGATTGTTCAGCCTGAAGGTCGCTATCGCCCGGTCGCCAGCTCGGTCGGGGTGGAGCTCGAGGGGCCGATCAGCGCGCTCGGCGAGCTCGATGTCGCTACGGTGACCGTCGTCGTTCAGATCCCCGAAGGCTTCAACGCGCGCACGGGCGTCGCGCGCGCGGGTGACCGTGGCCTATCCTATAAGGTCGTCCACTCGGGCGACAGCCGGGTGGTCGGGCGCGTGCTCGGCACGGGCATTGGGGTGGAGCTCGCCGACCCCTGACGCCGGACCCGAACTTCCGTCAGCTTGCGTACAGGTCGGCGGTGTCCTTCGCGTGCCCGAGTTGCCCCGCGCGAGGGTGCGTCTACAGTCACGCGGGCACACCCCGTCGCCGGAGACCCCCTGCTCACCCACCACATCGGCAACACTCCGTTGGTCCGCCTCGGGCGCGTGCTCGGCGACCTCGTCCCGGCGCGGGTCGAGGTGTGGGCCAAACTGGAGTGGTTCAACCCGGGTGGATCGGTGAAGGACCGCGCGGCGTGGGGCATCATCCAAGCGGCGGAGGCTGCGGGGCGGATCGGGCCGCAGACCATCCTGCTGGACAGCTCCTCGGGGAATACCGGTATTGCTTACGGCATGATCGCCGCTGTCCGGGGGCACCGCCTCACGCTCTGTTTGCCCGCCAACGCCAACCTCGAGCGGAAGCGGATCCTGCGCGCTTATGGGGTGACGGTCATCGAGACCGATCCGCTCGAAGGGAGCGACGGCGCGATCCGGCGCGCCCGGGCCCTCGCCGCAGCGGAGCCTGAAACGTATCTTTATCTTGATCAGTACAGCAACGACGCCAACTGGATCGCCCACCGGGACGGCACCGCCGCGGAGCTCTGGCGCCAGACCGAGGGGCGGATCACCCATTGGGTCGCGAGCCTGGGGACCACAGGCACCTTTGTGGGCACCACGCGCGGTTTACGTTCCTTCAACCCATCGATTCGTGCTATCTCGGTCGAGCCCGACTCTCCTTTCCATGGACTCGAAGGCCTCAAACACCTCGCCACCGCGTTGGTGCCGGGCATCTATGACCCGAGCCTCGCGGACGAGCGCCTGGGTGCGCCTACCGAAGCTTCGTTGGCTCTGGTGCGCCGCCTCGCCCGTGAAGAGGGGTTGCTGACGGGGATCTCGTCAGGCGCCGCTCTCTGGGGTGCGATCGAGGTGGCCCGTCGGCTCGACGAAGGTGTGGTGGTCACGCTGTTCCCGGACGGCGGCGAGCGTTACTTGTCGGACCGGCACCTGTGGGAGGCTGCGTGAAGATCCTGGCCTCAGAGCTAAAGAAGCTCCATGGGCACGCTATCGCGGGCTACCCCTTCGAGGTGGTGGGCTTGCTCGCGGGGGACGCCGCGGCGGGCCGGGTGACGCGGGTGGTGCCGCTGCTCAACGAGCGCGCCGACAGTCCACGAAACCGTTATGTCGTGTCCGGCCTCGTCGTACACCGCGCGGAACAGGCGCTCGCCGAAGAAGGTATCGCACTCCTCGGCTACTATCACAGCCACCCCGATCATCCGGCGCGCTGGTCGGACTACGACCGGGATCACGCCTTACCCAACATGGCCTACCTGATTGTCGCGGTGCGCGGCGCGGACCAACCGGCACCGACGGTGCACGAGACTCAGGTGTGGCGGCTGCTCGAAGACCGCAGCGCGATGGTCGCTCTCAATTTCCAGGAGGAAGAATGAACGTTCTCATCCACATCCCCACCGCGTTGCGGCCCTACGTTGGGGGGCGTCCCGCGGTCGAGGTCGCCGGATCCACCGCAGGCGAAGCGTTAGACGACTTGACCCGGCTCTACCCCGAGCTTCACAAACATCTTCGCGGGGAGGACGGGAAGCTCCGCAGCTTTGTCAATATCTACCTGAATGACGACGACATCCGTCACCTGCAGAAAGAACAGACGCTGCTGAAGGCCAACGACAGCCTGATCATCGTCCCATCGATCGCCGGCGGCGCCCGTGGCTGAGCTCACCCGGGATGAGATCGCGCGTTACTCCAGGCATCTCATCCTCGACGAAGTTGGAATGGCCGGCCAGATCCGGCTCAAGAACAGCGCGGTGCTCTGCGTCGGTACGGGCGGCCTCGGGTCGCCGTTGATGATGTACCTGGCCGCCGCGGGTGTCGGCCGGATCGGCATCGTCGACTTCGACGTCGTGGACGCCTCCAACCTGCAACGGCAGATCATCCACGGCACCTCGTCGATAGGCAAACGGAAGGTCTTGTCGGCACGCGAGCGGATCCTCGACATCAACCCCTTCGTCGAGGTCGACCTCTACGAGGAGGCGCTCGATAGCGAAAATGCTCTTCGTATCTGCGCTCCTTACGATGTTATCGTAGACGGGACGGACAACTTCCCCACGCGCTACCTCGTCAACGACGCATGTGTGCTGTTGGGCAAACCCAATGTCTACGGCTCGATCTTCAAGTTCGAGGGGCAAGCGACGGTCTTCAACTACCAGGGTGGGCCCAACTACCGGGACCTCTACCCGGAGCCGCCGCCGCCCGGGCTGGTGCCTTCGTGCGCCGAAGGCGGCGTCATCGGCGTACTCCCCGGCATCATCGGCACGATCCAGGCTACGGAGACCCTCAAGGTCCTGCTCGGGCTGGGCACGACCCTCTCGGGCCGCCTGCTACTTTTCGACGCGATCAACATGCGCTTTCGTGAGCTCAAGCTGCGAAAGGACCCCGAGACCCCGCCGATCACCCGGCTCATCGACTATCACCAGTTCTGCGGGGTGCCCCGGCCGGCCCCCGATCAACCCCGTGAAGAGGCAGCACCGATGCCTGCTGAAGGTTTTTTCCGCCTGACACCTGCCCAGATCCAAGCGCGGCGCGCCGACGGTTGGGCGCCCTATGTGCTCGACGTCCGGGGGGCCCCCGAGGCGGCGATTGTCCGGTTCCCTTGGGCTGACGCACTGATTCCGCATACCGAGGTGGCCGCGCGTCTCGCCGAGATCCCGCGGGACCGGGAGGTGCTCGTTCACTGCAAGCTTGGTGGCCGTTCGGGGATGGCCGCAAAGGTGCTCGCGGACGCCGGCTACCAGGTGACCAACATGGAAGGCGGCATCACCGCGTGGGCGCGCGACCTCGACCCGTCGATGCCGATTTACTGATCCGCCGCCTCACGGCGCGAGCAGATCGAGCGAAGGCGTCGCGCTTGCGCCGATGGTGAAAGGCAGGCGTACGCTCCGGTCAATTGGCCGGCCGCTGGCGTCTTGGAGCATTCGCGCGGCGGCACGCAGCTCATACGCTCCCGGAGCCAGCGGCCGAAGCGGAGTCCAGACCACGCTGAGGCTCTCTTCGTCCCAGTAAACGCTGGCGGGCACCCGGCCGGTCGGGCCGATGACGTGGACCGCGTCGGGCGCGACCGTGAAGGGGTCCAGCGGCGCGCTGAATACGATTCGCGCCTGCCCTTCAGGGCGATCAGACCCGGGCACGCTGACCCGCTCGACGGAAGGTCCCCCAGGGTGAAGGCCTACTTCGTAGGGATCTATCGATCCCCACAAACCGAGCGGCACCCAGATGCGCGGGGGACCCACCACGATCACCACCGAGGAATGCACCATCGGGCGCGGGCGGACTGGCATCGGCGGTGGCCGAGGTGGCCGACGTTGCGACGCGCCCACCACAGCCGTGATGACCAGCGCGGCGGCTGCGGCGCCGGCGATCACCGCCCCCCAAGGGATCTGCTCGACGATGAGGCGCAGATCCACGTGTTGATCGCGGGCGACCACGAAGCTGAGCTCCTCGTCCCCCGTCGGGCGGTGCGATCCGCCGTCCGCGTAGATCTCCAAGATCCGAAGGCGATATTCACCTTCGATCAGCTCCAGCTCCCAGGTCGTGCCGACCCCGCGCCACACCAGCTCCTCCCGGCCGTCGCGCAGGAGGTGGAGCTCGGTGAGCACGTCGCCGTCAAAGGCTTCGTTCCCCCTGGCGTCCGACAGCGTGCGCCACGCGGAGAAGCTCGCGGATGGGGGACGGCTGGTCCGGTGCTCGATGAGGCCGACGTCGTCGGCGTCGAGCACCTTGAGGCGGGTGCATCCGTTGAGGGCCAACATCGTGGCCGCAAAAAGCGCGAGGCTCGTTCCTTTCATGGGGCCGCCTGGGCAGATGTTCGATCGACCCAGCATTTGCGCAGTGGATCGGAGCAGAGGACCCGGAGCTCGTGCCCCTCGGGCACCACGACCGGGGTCAGCGGCAGCTCGATGCCGGTCACGTCGAGCGTGTAGGAGCCCGCCGGCACCGATCCTGCGCTCCACGCCTTGCCGCTCGTGTCGACGATTCGGACCCTGCGAGCCCAGTCTTCGCTTGCTGGATCGCCGTTGACGTTGAGACGGCCCGCCGCGCCCGTGAAGCTGAAAACGGTCGGGTCGGCTGCCGGGTCGGCGACCGTGCT
>CANKTH010000084.1 GCA_947486185.1 Deltaproteobacteria bacterium | reverse complement strand
GCGACCTCATGGCCTCGTCCGACCGGAGCTCCGGAGGCACCGCTTCGCCATTGCGACTCCTCGCCACTGCACACCTCACGCCGCGCCATGATGTATCAGCGGGCGTTGACGCGTCAAGGATCCATGCGCTGTGATGCGATTCTGTTTAGAACGGCCGGGAGAGCACGACGCCGTGGAGGTCCACCTTCACGGCGATCCCGCCGACCATGAGGCCCACGCCGCTCGCCCCGAGGATGCCACCGGCGATGTCAAGCACGGTGATGGTGTTGATGTGGCCTGCGAACTCGGGGTTCTCGTTGATACAGCCCTGAGGGCTCAACCCCTGGCCCTCGCACGCCTGCGCGTACTGCTCCGCCAGCGCGTTCCAGTTGACCGCGGCGAGCGCCAGTGTGCCCGCGCCGGCCGCCGTGAGGAGGCCGCCCGACACGAGCAGGGCAACCTTGGGATTACGCTCTTTGTCCAGTTTCTTCTCGGGTTTCGGTGCGCTCGTGGCGCTCACCGGCTTGTCGGCCTTCGGAGGCCGCCCGACCGCGGCCGACGCGGCATCTCCGAGGGACGATCCCGCCTGAAGCCGAATCGCCTGGAGCCGCGTGCTCCCGTCGGGCAACGTCTCGCGGATGAGGTGGGGTCCGGCGACCACCTCAGCCTGCTGGCCCGCGCGGTGAGCCTCCCCGTCGACCCCGAGGGCCGACAGCACCGGGACCTTGATGAGGTCGGCGTTGGACACCTCGGCGCCCACCTCGGTCTGTAATGCGCAGATCTCGACGTCCCACTTGGCCGAGCACTCCAGATCGGGCGCCAGAATCTCCGCGTCGTAGAGCCAGCTGCGTGCCTGATCCGCCCGACCCGCGCTGAAGGCCGCGCGAGCCGAGGCCTGGTAGAAGGTGGCGAGGTCGAGGGCTTGAGTGGCCGGATCGAGGCAGCCGAAGCTCAGCTCCATCCGCGCCACCGTGGCCTCGACGAGCGCGAAGTCGTTCTCCAAAAAGGCGCTTCTCACCTCAGTTGTGGCCTCGGAGACCGCGAAAGGTACACAGTCCTCCGCCCAAACCACCCCCGCCAGCCACACGCCGAGAATCACCCGCGCCTCCCGCGAGCGAGGCATAACCCGCCGACAACGGTGTGCGAGTCACGGAGGGCGCTGAGGCTATTCGCAGGCGCTCAGGCAGGCGTCACGGCCATAATGGACCTTCAACCCGGAGCCGTTGTCCGCGGCGCACAGCTTGGTGCCCAGGTTGGGATCCACGGTGAGCGTCTTTCGGGCGCCGCCCGACAGCCGCCACTCGACGGGCTGCGCCGACGGGGCCATGGAGAAGCGGGCGGGGCAGGACATCGACTTTCCACCCATGGTGAGAACCTCGCCGCCCGCACAGCACAAGATCGTGACCTCCTTGAGGTCGGGGTCTGGCTCGGGCGTGCTCTTGGTGGTCGTCTTCGGGGGGGTGGACGCGGACGACTTGGGCGGGGTGGACGTCGCTGGCTTGGGCGGGCTGGCCGCGGTTTCGGTGGGCACGGCCTGAGCGGGCGTCGTGGGCGCGGTGGCGGTCGGTGGGGACGCCGGCGGCGTCAAAGCGCGCGTGGTCGACGAGCTGGCCTCGGACGCCGACGATCCCGTGGTGGCCTTGACCGTCGTGGGGCCCGCCGGAGCGCTGACAACGGGCGCCGGCGCCGGCGCGGGTGCAGGCGCGCTCGAGGTGCCCGATGCCGTCGCCTTCGGATCGGCGATGGTGGGGACCTCGGTAACGACGGCCGGCGTCGCAGGAATCGTCGCCGACGTGCTGGCGATCCCGGTGGTCTCGGGCCAGAGCGCGACGGCGCCGAGCGCGCACAGGAGCGCCATCCCGGTCACGGCGGCCACGGCGAGCGCCACCATCGCGAGCGAGCGGCTCCCCGAGTCTGGCGCCGACAGCTGATCGTCTCGGCTGCGGGCCGGGGGCGGGGCGCCCCCCATCCTGAGCAGTACGGTAGCTTCGGGATCGACCGCCGGGCGGGCCTGTCGAGGTAGCGGCGCGGGGGGGGTGGGTGCCAGGGAATTGGGCGCCGGCGGGTTGGGCGTGGCCAGCTTGGGAGGGGGTAGCGCCGGCGCGGAGCGGAGGCCGGAGCTCGGCTCCCGGCGCGACGGATCGGGCGGCAAGGAGCTCGCATCACGCCGGGGCGGCGTACGATCGAGCGTGGTCGGCCGCTCCTCGTCGAGGTTGTCGCGCGAGAGCGAAGGTTCGCCCAAGAGCGGCAGCGAGTCCTGTGGAACAGGCTCAAGCGTCGGCAAGCGCGGCGCGGGCTGCCGGCCCGCCTTTCGGAGCGTCCCGGCACTAACCACCGCCGCCGCCGGCCCACCCGGGGAGGTGAGATCGGGGTGGGGATCGAGCGTCAGCGGAACGGACTCGGAGGTCGGCTCCGCATTCACGTCCGACTCCTCCGGCACAACGCCGCCCCCAACCCGGATCGGGAGCGGTTTGAGGCTTGGATCCGAGCCTCCCGAGCGGTGTTCGGGCACGGGCGGGCGCGCCTGGCGGGGGTCTGAACGCTCCTGCCCGCGGGCGCGGACCTCGTTGGCGGGGGACTCGAGCGCACGCACCGGGCTGACCCGGGCCTCTACCCGGGGAGCGGCCGTTCGTTCTGGGGCGGCAACCCGAGGGCCGGGAGCGGCTTCGGCGGGCGAGCCGTCCTGGGGACGGACGGGCCGTGTAGGCTCCACGCGCATCACCGCCGGAGCTCTCGCATCGGCGCCTGGGGTCCTAGGGGCCCCGGCGCCCGGAGGCTCAGCGGCGGGGCGCACCTCGACGGGCGACGGTGGCGGCGCTTTTCGCGGCGCGTCCGCCCGCTGGCCCACCACCCCGGGGGCCGGGCGCGGGCGCGCCAGGACGGGCGCGGCCTCGGCCTGGGCCTCAGCCTGAGCACGGCGCACCGCGGGAGGCGGGGGTGGCCGCGCAGCCTCAGCCTTCACCGCCAGCTTTGGCGCCATCGGCTCGGGCACCTCGGCCGCCGCCGGAGGGGCCCCCGCGGCCTCGACGATCTCCCGCGCCCGCTGGAGCGCCGCCGCGAGGTTGGAGACCTTCTTCATTCGGGTGCGGTAGTCCACCCGGATCGCCTTCTTCAGCGCATCCGCCACCGCGTCGGCGGCCCGAACTGCGGCGGCTTCGTCACGGCAACGCTCGCGGAAAGCGCGACGGAGCCGCTCGTCGTCCTGGGCCGACCACAAGGATGCCGACCGGAGATCGAGGAAATTCTCTGGATCTTCGCGCCGAAGCGACTCGTAGCGCTGGTCTTCCTCAGGCGAGAGCCCGGTGGCCTTCCGAAGGTAGAGCTCGTTGAGCTCCTGCCCGCGCTCATTGAGCAGATCCTCCCGGGCGGCGTCCGGGTACCGCCAGGTGATGACGTAGAACATCGTCACGCCGAGCGCGTAGATGTCCATCGACTGGAAATCTTCGTCCAAGGCGCGAGATAACAGGAGACGCTGCTCTGGCGGCGCGTACTTGGGGGTCCAGACCGCCAGGGTCGACCCTTGCTCCAACATCTTCTCGGCCCGGGCGCCCCCGAGATCTCCAAGCAGGACCTCCAGACGATCACCCAACTCGCGGATCAGCAGGTTCTCCGGCTTGATGTCGCGGTGAACCCGGACCTGCCGATGGTCAGGGGCCTGGTGGAAGTCGTGGAGTGCGTCCGCCGACTTCTCCAGCGCGTGGAGCAGGCGGGGCAGCGGAGGGCGACGCCATGCCCAATTCAGGAGCGTGTCGTCCATCCACGGCGAGATCGCAAGAAACCGACGCCCGTCGGGCGCGATCCCCGAGTCGGCGACCGTGACGATCCACCGGTGGGCCTTGGGGTCCTCCCGATGGATCTGCTCGAGCGTGTCCCGCTCCTGACCCAGACGCGCGCCGCGCTGATCGGGCCACGCCATCTTGATCGCCACGACTTCGCCGGTGGGGCTGGTCGCCCGATAGACGGCGGCCTGGCCACCCGACGCGATGGGCTCCGCCGCCAGGCGATACACGACACGGCCCACCACAAATCGTACATGTGAAGGCCGAGGATGGACGAGGAACACTTGTCCGTCTGCCGTCCCGAAGTCGATGTCCTGCGCCTGGCACTCGCCCGACTCCACGAGCCCCGCCCATATGCCCATCTCAGCGGCCACCCGATCAGGCGGGCCAAAGCGCACCCCGACGGGCCGCCCCAGCGAGTCCTCGGCCAGATAGAAGTGCCACGGACCGTCGACAACGGGCACCCCGGCGAGCGTCCATCGCCGCCCGCTACGTCCTACCAGCGTTCGCCCGCCCGAAGCGGGCGCCGTCTCATTCCCGGGCGGCTTGTCCATCCGCGGCGAACATAGCACGTCTGCCGCCTCCGGCAGGGGCGCCGCACGCAGATCTCGCGCCGCGGGCCCCGCGAGCGGTCGGGTGCCCCCCGAGTTCCTCGGGCCGCGATCTAACGAGATCTCGCGCTTCTCACGATCCGAACCTACGGAGATAATAACGTTATATCATAACTTTATGAGATATCGCCAAAGCAATGCGCCTTTGCTTTTCTCCCTCTGCTTCTCGCCGCTGGCGGGCTCGGCACCCCGAAGCCGCCCCGCGTCGGCGCCGGCTCTGGGGTGGCCGCGGCCGCTCCGTCGGGGCGGCACGCGCAGGCGAGGAGGAGGAGCAGCGCGAGGGGCCCTAGCCCGGGCTGAACACGTAGACCTTGCCCGCGCTCGGCGCCGCGCCGATCAGCGCCGTCGTATCGGACCAGGGGTCCATCCAGATGCCTACGCTCGCACCAAAATCGGGGTCTCCCGTAGCGAAGCTCCGGGCTCCTCCACCGGGGAGGCTCCGGGCGTCTGCGCCCGCCCCCGGCAGGAGCCACACCAGACCCGCGGGGCAGGGGCTCCCACCCGATGCGCTCACCAGCTCGCCGAGGCCGTCCCGATCGACGTCCACGTTGCCGTCAACCGCTCCACCAAACGCCGAGTCCGCGGGACCGTCCCAACGATACACCGCGTCGCTGAGCAGCAGGCTGGACGGCATTCCCGCAGCGCGGACCCCGCTCAGGTCGATGCTGTAGACGCGCCCGGCGCCGCCGTCCGCCCCGGGCGCGCCGACCACGAGATCTGCCGCGCTCCCGCCCGGATTCTGCACCATCGTGCTACCAAAGGCCGCCCCCGCCTCGGCGCTGCTGATACGCACCGCGTCGATCTGGACGAGATCGACCACGTAGGGGGCGCTCAGGAGAGATCCGCCGGAGAACACCCAAACCGCGCCCTCGTCGCCGTCGCGTTCGTCGTAGCCGGGGCAGCCGATCGCCAACCAGGGGTAACCGTTGTCGTTGTAGTGATCGCCGGCCGCGAGCGCCGCGCCGCACTCGTGCTGGGCGCCGACGTCCACCTGCCGAGCGATGTCGGCGGCGCTCGAGGTGAAGCCAGTGTCATAGTCCACGTAGATCACACCGGATCCCGGGGCGCTGACCACCAGATCTCCCGTGCCGTCGCCGTTGAAGTCCGCGGGTCCGGCAAATGCCGTGCCAAGCGCCGCGAGGGGGTCGCTGCCCGTCACCGCGAAGGCATCAACCGTCAGGTCGATCGTGAAGCCGTCGAACGCTTCGAGCACATAGACCGCGCCTTCGCCGCCGTTGTTCTGAGGGGCGCCGATGGCGACGCGCCTCTGCTCGAAGAGGCTATTGGTCCATCCCAGGTCGACGAGGGTCTCCCCCGCGCGGCTGGCGCTCACGCCAACAAGCAGCTGCGTCTCAGAGCTACGAACGGTCTGGGCCTCGAACACAACCTCGAACACCGAGATCTCCGCCAGCTCCGGGTCAGCCACCAACCACTCGGAGACAAAGTCCTGGTCCAGATCAGGGACCGCTTGGACCGCGCTGCCAAAAGAACCCGGCGTGCCCTCGAAGATCAGCGGCCCGACGAGCGGCTCGGCGACCTCGCCGAACTGATCATCCACCGCGCCGTCGCAGTTGTTGTCGATGCTGTCGCAGCGCTCCTCAGCCTCGGGGTGAATCGCCGGATCGGCGTCGTCACAGTCGGCTGAACCGGGGACTCCGTCGCCATCGCCGTCGGGATCGGTGACGCCGGGCCCAGTGTCCGAATCCGACAACGCGGCCGCGCTGTCGGAGTCCACCTTGGCCCTCTCGGGCTCCCCGAGGCAAGCGTGAAGGAAGAGCCACCACATCCAGGATCCGGGAGAGGCGCTCACTTTAGCTGGCCGATGGAGCGCGGGCAAGCCAGACGCCCGCAGCGGGTTAGCCGCGCGCCTCATGAACGAGCTGATCCGCGCGGTTGACATCGAAAAGGGCTACGACGCCCGTCCCCTCCTGCGCGGGGTGTCCTTGTCGATCAACGGTGGCGAACGTGTCGGCCTGGTCGGCGCGAACGGCTCCGGAAAAACGACACTTGTACGTATTCTTTGTGGAGGACTCGACCCCGATTCCGGAGAGGTCTTCCGGCGCGGGCGCATCGCCTGGCTCGACCAGGAGCCGGTCCTGGTCGGTCCGACCGTACACGACGCGGTCGCGGCAGCGACGGCCTGGCACCACGAGCTCCTGGCCGCGTGGGAACTGGCGATGAGCAAGGGGGAACCTGATCAGGTCGCCCCGCTGCAGGCCCGGCTGGACACCGTGGGTTGGGAGATAGAGCACCGCGCCGAGGCGCTGCTCACCCGCCTGGGCGCGCCGCCCAGGGACGCCGAGGTCTCGCTACTGAGCGGCGGAGAACGCCGGCGAGTCGCCCTGGCGCTCACGCTCCTGGACGACCCTGAGGTGCTGGTCCTGGATGAGCCCACCAACCACCTGGACGCCCAGGCGGTCGAGTGGCTGGAGGGTTTGCTGCTGAGTTGGCGCGGGGCCGTACTGCTGGTGACCCATGACCGGTACATGCTGGAGGCGGTCGCTACGCGGATCGTGGAGGTTGAAGACGGAGATCTTGTCAACTATGACGGTAGCTACACCGACTACCTCGTCTCTCGCGCGGAGCGCCGGCTCGCGCAGGAGAAGTCGGAGGACTCGCGGATAAACCTGATTCGGCGCGAAGCGGAGTGGGCCTCGCGGAGCCCGGCGGCGCAGACCACCCGGCAGAAGGCGCGGCTCGACCGGCTCGCGGCCTTGCAGGCCGTCCGGCCGCTCCGCCGCGAGGACAGCATCCTGCTCGACCTGCGATCGGGCTTCAAGTTGGGCGGCACGGTGGTCGAGCTCCGCGGCGTCCGCAAAAAATACGGAAATACGCCAATCCTTCACGATGTGGAGCTCTCCGTGCTCGCCGGGGATCGTATCGGTGTGCTCGGGCCCAACGGTGCCGGGAAGAGCACCCTGCTCAAGCTCCTCATCGGGTCCGAGACGCCTGACCGCGGCGAAATCACCCGTGGGAACCGTGTTCGGCCGGTACTTTTCGACCAGGAGCGAAGCGGCCTCGATCCCGCGATGACGGTGTACGAGGCGGCCGGCGAAGGGAACGACCAGGTCCGTGTCGGAGAGCAGTGGATTCACGTAGCCAGCTTTCTCACTCGCTTTTTGTTCACGCGGGAGCACCACACCCGACGGGTCTCCGCGCTGTCAGGTGGGGAGCGGGCCCGGCTGCTCCTGGCGCGGCTCCTGCTGAAGGGCGGGAACCTGCTGCTCCTCGATGAGCCTACCAATGACCTGGATCTTTTGACTCTCGGCGTGCTGGAAGAGGCGCTGCTGGGGTTTGACGGCGCCCTCGTCGTGGTGACCCACGACCGAGCCTTCCTCGACCGCGTCTGTAACGCCGTCGTGCAGTTCGAGGGGGACGGCCGGGTCGTACGATACGCGAGCCGCCTTCAAGCGTTGGAGGCCGAGAAACGGATGAACGACCGGCGTGCGGCGGCCGGGCCCGCAACGTTACGTACGGCGAGCCCCAGCCCGGCGGCCTCCCCTACCCCGCCAGCGAGCCAGACGCGCCGCCGACTGAGCTTCAAAGAACAGCGTGAGCTGGCGGAGCTCCCTGACAGGATCTCCACGTTGGAGGCTGAACAAGAGGCCGTCGCCGCTCGCCTCGCAGATCCCCGCGTTTACCGTGACGGAAGCGACGTGCCCGCCTTGGGCCGTCGGCTCGACGAGGTGGCCGCCGAGAGTCGCCGCCTGTGGGCGAGGTGGGAGGAGCTGCTACCCTTCTCCTGAGGTGCCCACGCTACCGCTTCCCCGCTCGCGCGCCCACCCCACAATGATGGTCACCGCCTCTTCAATCGGAAGATCCGTGGTATCCAGCCGGAGCGCATCCGCCGCGGCGCACAGTGGCGCTACCACCCGGGTGCGATCCCGGTCATCCCGCTCCGCGATGTCCAGCCGCACCGCGTCGTAGTTCCGGCTGGGAAACTGCAACCAGCGACGACGCGCCCGCTCGTCCAGCGAAGCATCCAGGTAGACCTTGAGCTCCGCGTCAGGCAGCACCACGGTGCCGATGTCCCGACCATCCATCACCACACCACCCCGAGCGGCAAGATGACGTTGCACCCCGAGAAGGGCGCTCCTCACCCTCGGAATGGCCGCGACGATAGAGGCTCCGGCGCCGATCTCCTCGGCGCGCACCGCGAGGCTCAGATCCTCTCCATTCACGAGGAGCTTCGGTTCTTCACCCCGTTCGCGCACCCACTCCACCCGGAGTCCCTCCGCGAGGCTCGCGACCTCCTCGGAGCTCGACCAGGCGACGCCCCGCCGGCGCGCGGTGAGCGCAACCGCCCGGTAGAGGGCACCGGTGTCGATCCACAGATAATCAAGCTGCCGCGCTACAAGTCGTGCGACCGTCCCCTTGCCCGAAGACGCCGGTCCGTCGACTGCGATCTTGAGCTGACGCCGCGCACCGCCCCCCGCTTCTGGCCCTTCAATCGGTCTCGACACGCGCCCACTCTCCCAAGGTCTTGAGGAAATCCGGATAAGACGTCGAAATACAGCCGGTGCCCCGGATGGTGGAGCCAACCACGAGCCCGGCGATCAGGCCCGCCATCGCGATCCGATGGTCGCCCGCGCTCTCGACCACTCCGCCCACCGCACCACCGCCGATGACCTGGAGCCCATCTTCGCGCGCTTCGGCCTGAACCCCAAGGGCGCGCAGGAGCCGCACGGTCGTCTCGATACGATCGCTCTCTTTCACCCGCAGCTCGGCCGCGTCGGCAAACACCGTTTCGCCCACGGCAAACGCCGCGGCGATCGCGAGGATCGGGACTTCGTCGATCAAGAAGGGGACCTCCGCGCCGGCGACCCTCGTGCCTCGCAGCGGGCCCGCCTCGACGTAGATGTCGCCGATAGGCTCGACCTCAGCGACGCGGGGCTCGATCCGAATCCGAGCGCCCATACGCGTGAGCACCCCGAAGACCGCCGCACGCGTCGGGTTGAGCCCCACCCCGCGCACCACCAGCCTCGAACCTGGCACGATGCAGGCCGCGACCACCCAGAAGGCCGCCGCCGAAGGATCCCCCGGAACCACCACGTCCGCCGGAGTAAGCGCGCCCGCGCGAATGTAGAGCCGGCTACCTCCTCCTTCAGCCGACGGCACCGCTTCGCGGCGCAGCGGGGCACCCATCGCCGTCAGGAGCCGTTCGCTGTGGTCCCGCGTCGCGATCGGCTCGTGGTAGCTGGTCCCGCCTTCCGCGTGGAGGCCCGCGAGGAGCACGGCCGATTTCACCTGCGCGGAAGCCACTTCGGCACGAAACGCCCCTCCCGCCAGCGGGGCCGCGGCGACCCGTAATGGCAGGCTCTCCCCTTCAATCCTCGCGCCCATGCGCCGAAGTGGCGTGAGCACCCGGCGCATCGGCCGGCGGATCAGCGAGCTGTCGCCGTCCAACACCGCCCCTGCCCGCCCGGCCAAGGCCCCGAGCAGGAGCCGCGCGCTGGTGCCCGAGTTGCCACAGTCAAGGCGGCCAGCGTCGCGCCACCGGCCGCCCCGGACCTCAAGGCCGTGCGAGCCCTCGCACACCCGGGCCCCGAGCGCGGCGACCGCCGCGAGCGTGCGGCCTACGTCTTCTCCCCGAGATAGGCCGATGATCCGCGTTGTGCCCTCCGCCAGCGCGCCAAAGAGCACCGCGCGGTGGGAGACCGATTTGTCTCCCGGCACCACGATTTCTCCGTTGAAGGGCGCGGCGGGCCCGACCCGCGCCTCGCCGATGAGGAGGCCCGCGCTCACCCGTTTGGAGGGGCCAGGGCCCCCAACCTGCGAAAACGTCGATAACGATCATCACGCACCGCGTCGGCGTCAAGGCCGTCCAAGGCGGCGAGCTGGCGCTCGACCGCGGCTCCCAGGGCGGCGACGGTCGCTTCGGGGTTCCGGTGGGCACCCCCGGGCGCCTCTTCGACCACCTCGTCCACGACGGAGAGCGCGAGGCAGTCCTGGGCGGTGATCTTGAGGGCCTCGGCCGCCCGTGAGGCCTGAGCCCGGTCGTTCCACAAGATCGCGGCGCAGCCTTCCGGGGAGATCACCGAGTAGACCGCGTGCTCCAGCATCACCACGCGATTGCCCATGCCGATCGCCAACGCCCCGCCGCTGCCGCCCTCCCCGATGACACAGCTCACCATCGGTACGCCAAAAGTCGCCATCTCCAGCAGATTTCGCGCGATCGCCTCCGATTGGCCCTGGGCCTCGGCGTCCACACCCGGGTAGGCGCCGGGGGTGTCGATGAGGGTCAGGATGGGGAGGCCGAAACGGTTCGCCAGCTCCATCACGCGGAGGGCTTTGCGATAACCGGCGGGCCGGGCCATCCCGAAGTTCCGCAGCATGTTCTCCTTGGTGTTTCGCCCCTTCTGATGCCCGATCAGCGCGACGCGTCGCCCCCCGAAGCTGCCGACACCCGTCACGATCGCCTGGTCGTCCTGGCCGGCCCGGTCACCGTGGAGCTCGGTCCAGTCTTGGAGCCACCCCGCGACATAATCGAGGGTGTAGGGGCGCCTGGGGTGGCGGGAGAGCTGAGTGCGCTGCCAGGGGGTGAGGCCCTGGAAGATCTGACGCTGAAGGAGCTCCGCCTGCTCCTCCAACGATCGGATCGACGCAGACAGATCCACACGTTGATCCGCCTGAACCTGCCGCAGGCCATCAATGCGGCGGCGGAGATCGACCACCGGCCGCTCAAAGTCAAGGGTGACGTCCATGACCGTCCTCTCGGCGGAGCGGGGCTCCACCACGCCTCGCCCGCATAGCCCGCGGCTCCCGAACGCGCCGCGTGTCGCGGCGACGCGAAAGTTCCGGCGCGCGTCACGAGGGCGAGCGCATGGTCCTTCGGTTAAGGGGCGCGGCTACATCGAGGTCTCCGGTGCGCACTGTCCTGCCCGCGTTCTCAGCCTTCGCCCCTCGGCATATCGGCCCGTCCGAACAGCACATCGCCACGATGCTGGCGCGGGTGGGCCAGCCGGACCTCGAGTCCCTGGTGGCCGCCGTGGTGCCCGACCGCCTGCGTACCAACCGGCCCCTCGGACTCCCTCCGGCCCTCGCAGAACACGAGATGATCGCCGAGCTTTCCGGCGTCGCGGCGCAGAATCGCGTGCTCAAGAGCATGATCGGCGCCGGGTACCACGACACCCTGATCCCCGCGGTCATCCGTAGGAACATCCTTGAAAATCCGGGCTGGTACACCCAGTACACCCCCTACCAGGCCGAGATCGCCCAGGGCCGCCTCGAGGCCCTGCTGAACTTCCAGACCCTGGTCACCGACCTGACCGGACTGCCCTGCGCCAACGCCTCCCTGCTGGACGAGGCCACCGCGGCGGCCGAAGCGATGCACATGAGCTGGGGGCAGAGCCGGAGCACAGGTTCAGACGTCTTTTTTGTGGCCTCCGATGTGAACCCGCAGACCCTCGACGTGGTACGGACGCGGGCGCTGCCGCTGGGCATCGAGGTGCTGGTGGGTGACCCCGACACCTTCGATCCTGTCGCGTCCAAGGTGTTCGGCGTGTTGGTGGCCAACCCCGCCACCGACGGTACGCTCCGGGATTTCTCAGCCTTGTGTGAGGCTTGCCACACCGCAGGTGCGCTGGTCACCATGATCGCGGACCCGCTCTCGTTGGTGCTGCTGCGCTCCCCGGGCGAGATGGGCGCTGACATCGCGGTGGGCACCACCCAACGTTTCGGAGTGCCGATGGGCTATGGCGGCCCGCACGCCGCGTACATGGCCACCAAGGACGCCTACAAACGCGCGATGCCGGGGCGCATCGTCGGGGTCTCGGTTGACGCTACGGGTCGGCCGGCGATCCGGCTCGCCCTGCAGACCCGCGAGCAGCACATCCGGCGCGAGAAGGCTACAAGCAACATCTGCACCGCGCAGGTACTGCTGGCCGTGATTGCGTCGATGTACGCCGTTTACCACGGACCCGACGGCCTCCGGCAGATCGCGTTGCGCGTGTATGGTCTCACGCTGATGGCACGCGACGGCCTCCGGGCGGCCGGGCACCAGGTCAACCCGGGCCCGGTCTTCGACACCGTGACCATCGAGACGCCTGACGCAGTGCGCCTCGCCGACCTCGCCGAGGCCCGGGGTTACAACCTGCGTCGTTACCCCGACGGGCGTCGCGTGGGTCTGAGCTTTGACGAGACCACCACGCTTGATGACGTGCACGCCGTGCTCGCGGTGTTCGGCGCCTCACCAGCCTCAAACATCGATCTCTCCCATCCGCTCGGCCGGGTGGACCCGATCCTGAGCCACCCCGTGTTCGCCCTCCACCACTCCGAGACCGAGATGCAGCGGTACATCCGTCGCCTCGAAGCTCGGGATCTTTCGCTGACCACCTCAATGATCCCGCTCGGCTCCTGCACGATGAAGCTCAACGCGGCGTCGGAGATGTTGCCGATCACGTGGCCGCAATTTGGCGGCGTCCACCCCTTTGCACCGCTCCATCAGGTCCAGGGCTACCAGGTCATCTTCCGCCAGCTCTCCGCGTGGTTAGAGGATATAACTGGATTTTCGGCTACTTCCTTACAGCCCAACGCCGGTAGCCAGGGCGAGTATGCGGGCCTGCTCTGTATCCAGCATTGGCAAGCGGCCCGCGGCCAGGGCCACCGCAACGTGTGCCTGATCCCCGCGTCAGCCCACGGGACCAACCCGGCCTCCGCCGCGATGGTGGGGCTGACGGTGGTGGTGGTGCAGTGTGATCGGCAGGGGAACATCGACCTGACTGATCTGCGGCGCCGGGCCGCGGAGTTCTCCGATCGCCTGTCCTGCCTGATGGTCACGTACCCATCGACCCATGGCGTCTTTGAGGAGGAAATCCGCGACGTATGCCAGATCATTCACGAGCACGGCGGCCGCGTCTACATGGACGGCGCCAACCTCAACGCGCTGGTCGGGCTCGTGCGGCCCGCGGAGCTGGGCGCCGACGTCTGCCACATCAACCTGCATAAGACCTTCGCCATCCCGCACGGCGGCGGCGGGCCGGGTATGGGGCCCATCTGCTGTACACGCGAGCTTGCACCCTATCTTCCCGGGCACGGCACCGTGAAGACGGGAGGAGGAGGCGGCGCGGTGTCGGCGGCGCCCTGGGGCAGCGCGGACGTGCTCCTCATCTCATGGGCCTACATGCGGATGATGGGCCCCGACGGACTGCGTCGCGCGACGGAGATCGCTCTGCTCAACGCCAACTATATCGCCAAACGCCTGGCCGAAGCTTACCCCACGCTCTACACGGGCAAACAGGGCTACGTGGCCCACGAGTGTATCCTCGAGTGCCGTCACCTCAAGGCGGCGGCGGGCATCGAGGTGGAGGACATCGCCAAAAGGCTGATCGACTATGGCTTTCATGCGCCGACCGTCTCATTCCCGGTCGTGGGCACGCTGATGGTCGAGCCAACCGAGAGCGAAGACCTCACCGAGCTCGACCGCTTCTGCGACGCGCTGCTGGCGATTCGTGAAGAGATCCGGCTGGTTGAGGAGGGAGTCCTTCCGCGCGACCAGAACCCGCTCAAACTCGCACCTCATACGGCCGCAGCGGTGACCGCGACCGAGTGGAATCGCCCGTATAGCCGCGAGACCGCCGCTTTTCCCGCGCCATGGACGCGCGCCCACAAGTTCTGGCCGCCGGTCGCCCGGATCAACAACCCCCACGGGGACCGGAACCTGATCTGCACCTGCCCGCCGCTCTCCGAATACAGCTGAAGTTCGGGCGCGCCAGCGGAGAAGGACACCGAAGGGAAGTGGGCAGGAGGTGACCCCTGCCGCTCGTTCGGAGGCCGTTCAGAGAATCCGGTGCATCCAACCAAAAGAATCAGGCTGGCGCCCGTACTGGACGTCAAGGAGCGCGGCGCGCAGCCGCTGGGCGACGGGCCCGAAGGTCTCGCCCGCGATCGTCCAGTTGCCGAGGTTGCGGCTCTTGACTCGCCCAATCGGCGTGATGACCGCCGCCGTACCGCAGGCAAAGGCCTCGACCATCCGCCCGCTCTCAATCGACCCACGCCACTCATCAACCGAGACCCGGCGTTCTTCGATGTGATAACCGAGGCTGGGCGCGAGCTGGAGGATGCTCGCGCGGGTGATGCCGGGGAGGAGCGTGCCGGTGAGCTCGGGCGTGACCAGCGTCACCGTCTCGCCGTCCTGGAACACAAAAAATATGTTCATTCCCCCCATTTCTTCGACGTAGCGGTGCTCGCGGGCGTCGAGCCACACCACCTGCCCGCAGCCCTCCTCGGCCGCCTGGGCCTGGGCGAGCAAGCTGGCGGCATAGTTCCCCGCACACTTCGCGGCGCCGGTGCCGCCAGGGGCGGCGCGAACGTACTCCTCGGACAGCCAGACGGTGACGGGCTTGACGCCCTGGGGAAAGTAGGGCCCCGCGGGGAAGGCCAGGAGCACGAAGAGGTACTCCTTGGCCGGACGAATGCCCAGGATCGGCTCGGTCGCGAACATCAGGGGCCGGATGTACATGCTTTCGCCGCGGCGCGTCGGCACCCAGGCACGGTCCTGGCGGACCAGAGCATCGGCCAGCCCGACAAAACGATCCTCGGGGAACGCCGGCATCGCGAGGCGGCGCGCGGAGTCAGCGAGTCGCCGGGCGTTGTCGTAGGGGCGGAACGATGCGACCCCACCGTCGGGCTGAAGGTAGGCTTTGAAACCTTCAAATATGGACTGACCGTAGTGAAGCGCCGTCGCCGCCGGATCGACGAGGATGGGCCCGTACGCGGTGAGCCGCGCCGCGGACCACGCGCCGTCCGCGAACCGGCAGGTGACCATGTGGTCGGTGAAATATCTGCCAAAGCCGGGAGCTTCGAGTCGCGCAGCCCGCCCGGCTTCGGAGTGGGGGTGCGTGGAGGGCTCGATGAGGAGTTCAAGCTGTGGATCGTACATCGGAGGTCCCTGGCCCTTTCGGGCATAAAACCAAGGATAAAACGCGATGGTTGTTGAAGTCGGGCGGGCGCCGACCCCGGTAGACCGTCAGGGCGGGCGGCGCCCTATCTCGTTTGGCGCGCCTCGGGCACCCAAGGGCGGGCGGTTCTGGGCTGGCGGGTTATGCAGGCGCCGCACGATTCCTCGTGTGTTCGCGGCGCGTCTCGCCCCCGCGTCCGGGATTGGGTCCTGGGCGGCGTTCGAGCGAAGGCCCGCGACACCAGCATGGGCGCGTGTCCCTTCTTGTTTATCTTTCAACCTTCTCTTTTGGGTTACCATGGCAGACCGTATCCCCATGACCCCCACCGGCTTCCAGAAGCAGGTCGACGAGCTTCGCCATGTCAAAGAAGTGCTCCGCCCTCAGGTCGTCCGCGACATCGAAGAGGCGCGCGCGCACGGAGACATCAGCGAAAACTCCGAGTACGACGACGCCAAGGACCGGCAGGCCCACCTTGACGGGCGTATGCGCGAGCTCGAGTCGCGGATCGGCATGGCGGAGGTGATCGACATCACCACTATCCCCCCTTCCGACAAGGTTATCTTCGGCACGACCGTCGATATCGAAGACGTGGACACTGGCGAGACCTCCACCTACCGAATCATCGGCACCGAAGAGGCCGACGCACGTTCGGGGCTGATTTCTTACTCATCCCCCATCGGGCGTGCGCTTATCGGGCGTAAGCGCGGGGATGAGTTCAGCTTCGACGCGCCACGCGGCCGTCGCACCTTTGTGATCAACGCCGTTCATTACCGGTGAGGCCATCATGCCAGGTACCGCGGAGTCCGTAGCCGTCCTCGGGCGTGTTCTCGGATGGTTGGTGCGCGAGGGCAACGCCGAGCGTGCCCGATTTGTGGAGCCTACGCTGCTCCGCTGGACCGACGTGGACGTCGACGAGCCCCTCGCCGAACGTATCGGCCAGGTGCGCGGTTGCCTCGAAGGATTTGACGCGGCCGACGCCTCGGATCGGCGCGCGCGCGTACACGCCGCGGCGCGGGCACTCGCAGGCGCCACAGCGCCTCCTCCTGTTTTTGACCAGCCCCGTGTGCGCGCTTTCCCCCCCGAGCTCGTTACGGGCCGGGCGCGCACCCCTGCGGACGCCGACTCCACCCACGAGAGCCAGGTCGCGACCGGCGTCGCCTCAGCGGAAGCCCAGGCTGACGACGGTGCCACCGGCAGTGAGCCGCGCCCCGCCCGCTCCTCGGCTCCCCCCTCCGAGGCGAGCACTCGGCAGGACGAGCGCCACGAGCCGCGTCGGGCAGAAGCCCGGGGCGACTCACGCGGGGAAGGCCGCCGCCGCGAAGGCCGCGAAGGCCGCGAAGGCCGCGAAGGCCGCGAAGGCCGCGAAGGCCGCGACAGGCGTGATCGGCGGGACGAGGCTCGCGAAGCCGATGCCCGCCCAGCGCCGCCCCCGCCGCCGGAACCACCGCCCCCGCCCCCTGAACCCCGTATCTTTGCCCTGGGACATCCAGAACATACCGGTCTGCCCGTGTCGGTGTTGGAGGTCTTCGACGCCGAGACCGTCACGGCGCTCGCAGCCGCGGGCGTGGTCACGGTGGCAGACCTCCTGCTCCGAGCTCCCGAGGCCCACGAACGCGCCGGCGAACGCTGGATACCCGGCTCGGGTGGCGGCGAGGCCGTGGTGGTACGCGGCGTGATCAAGGCGCGTTGCACCCGGTTCACCCCGGGCGTGCGGGTCTACGAGCTCCTGGTGAGCGCGGACCGCGGAACCGTACGGTGCCGCTGGTTCGGCGTCGTGCCGGCCGAGCTCCGCTCCTTGCGGGCGCCGACCGAGATCGGGCTGGCCGGGCGGCTCGAAGAGGGGGAAGAAGGGGCGATCCTGTACGAGGCGGAGCCGCTCGGCGTCGAAGGGCGCGGCGGCGACTGGCTCCCGCGCTACTCCCTACCGGGCGTGCCCGACTCCGTCGTTCGCTCGGGCGTGCGTGCCGCGCTGCGCGGGATCACGGACAGCCTCGTCGAGCACCTGCCCCCCGAAATCCTGGACCGTCACAAGCTCATGCTGCTCGGCGACGCCCTCCGTGATGGGCACTTCCCGAGCAACGCTGCGCGTAAAGGCCGCCTGCGGCTGGCGTTTGACGAAGCGTTGCAGGTGCAGCTCGGCCTGTCGCTGAGCCACGGCCGTTCGGTCCGGGAGCGCGGGCTCTCCAATCCGGCGGTTCATGGTCTGGTGTCCCAGGGTCGCGCCTTGTCGGGCTGGGAGTTCACCGACGATCAAGAGCTCGCTTTCGACGACATCCGCCGAGATCTGCGGCGCTCGTTGCCGATGGCGCGCCTCCTCCAGGGCGACGTAGGATCGGGCAAACAAGCGGTGATCGAAGCGAGCATGGCCATGGTCGCCCAGTCGGGGCACCAGGCGCTTTTCCTCGCCCCCGACGCCCTGGCGGCCGAGCACCGTTTCCTGTTTGGCGAAGGTTTTTTCCGGTCCATCGGCCTGGAGCCGATCCTCATGGGCAGCCCGCCCAGCCGGGTTCACGCGGAGTCGCTCCGGAAGGGCGATACGCGAATCGCCTTCGGCACGCACCAGCACCTCGCGGACCTCCCTGAGCTGCGCCGCCTCGGCCTCGTGGTCGTGGAGGACCCGGGTCCCCAGGGCCCCGCCGACCTCAGCGGGATCGAGGCGCTTAATCCCCGGCCCGACCTCCTCGTCGTCACCCCCACGCCGGTACCGACCGCCATCACCCTGACCGCGTACGGTGGGCTGTCGCTCACCTCGCTGCCCGACCGCCATCACCGGGGCGCGGATGTTCACGTCATCGCGCGTGATCGCCGGGAAGAAGCCTGGCAGGCGGCGCGAGACGCGCTCGCCCGCAACCAGCAGGTGGTCATCGTCATCCCGCTCGATGCACAACGCGGGGCCGACGCCTTGGCCCTCAGCCAGGCCCGCCGCATCGCCGAGGTGCTGGCCCAGGACGAGTTCCCTGGCGCCAAGGTGGGTATATTCCACGGCGCGATGTCCCGGGAGGAGCGCTTCCGGGCCTACGACGACTTCCAGCACCGACGCACGCACGTGCTCGTCGCGACCACGTTCCTCGAGCACGGTCCGGTGGTGCCCAACGTGGGGGTCATGATCGTAGAGCCGGCGGAGCTTTGCGGCCTTGTACGCCTGCATCGCCTTCGTGGCCATGTGGCGCAGGGCTGGCGGCGCGGCCAGCTCTACCTGGTCCTCGGGGCTGAACCCAGCGAAAAAGACCGGGCTACCCTTGCTCTACTCCAGAACGAGACCGACGGGATGCGCATCGCCGAGCTCAACCTCGGACAGAGCAGCCTGAGCGCGGCGCTCGGGGACAGGGCCGACGAGCTCCCGGAATTCTCCTGGGCGGATCCCGCGAATGACAGGGAGATCCTGCTCAAGACCCGCCAGGAGGCTTTCCGACTGCTCGCGGCCGACCCCGGGCTCAAGCGTCGCTCCCATCGCGCACTTCAGCAGCTTGTCCGCGGGCGCTTCGCGGACGACATCCTCGCGGACGCCACCCCCGGGGCGCCCGCCGCGCCGGAGAACAACTCCCGTCGTCGCCGGCGCCGTCGACGCTGAATTCGGGATAGCCCCTCCTCTCTTCGCGTACCCACCCAACTCGGGCGCCAGTCGCCCGCCTGGAGGCTCCATGGCGGTCAGCCAACACATCGGACACTGGATCGACGGCAAGGAGGTGGCAGGCACCTCGGGACGTAAGAGCATCGTCTGGGATCCGGCTACCGGAAAAGCCCAGGCGGAGCTTGATCTGGCATCGGCGGAGGAGCTGGACGCTGCCGTGGCGCTGGCCCAGCGTAGCTTCGTGAGCTGGCGCGAGACCTCCCTTTCGCGGCGCTCAGAGATCTTCTTTCGCTTCCGCGAGCTGCTCGACGCCAACAAGCGGGAGCTCGCAGCGGTGCTCACGTCGGAGCACGGCAAAGTGCTCTCGGACGCCCTGGGTGAAGTGTCCCGCGGACTTGAGAACGTCGAGTACGCCTGCGGGATTCCCCAGCTTCTCAAAGGTGAGTTCTCGGAGCAAGCCGCGACGGGCGTCGATGTGTGCAGCATCCGCCAGCCCATCGGCGTTGTCGCGGGCATCACCCCTTTCAACTTCCCGGCGATGGTCCCCATCTGGATGCTCGCCAACGCGATCGCGTGTGGCAACACCTTCATCCTCAAGCCCAGCGAGCGGGATCCGTCCTCGTCGATGTTCCTCGCGCGGCTCCTCCAGCGGGCCGGCCTGCCAGACGGCGTGCTCTCGGTGGTGCACGGCGACAAGGTGGCGGTCGACGCGATCCTCCATCACCCCGCGATCGGCGCGGTCTCTTTTGTCGGTTCAACGCCTATCGCTCGGTACATCTACGAGACCGGCACCGCCAACGGAAAACGGGTCCAGGCGCTCGGCGGCGCCAAGAACCATATGCTCGTCCTGCCCGACGCGGACGTCAACATGGCCGCAGACGCCGCAATCTCGGCGGGTTTCGGCTCGGCCGGCGAGCGCTGTATGGCCATCTCCGTGGTCGTGGCGGTCGGGGAGGTTGCGGAGCCGCTCGTCGCCGCGATTTCCGCGAGGTTGGACCGAATCAAGGTCGGACCGGGCACCGACCTGGACGCGGAGATGGGTCCGCTCATCACCCGGGAGCACCGCGACCGGGTGGCGTCGTATATCGGCCTCGCCAACGCCGAAGGGGCCACCGTGGTGCGCGACGGGCGCCAGCAGAAGTTCGAGGGAGATGGCTTCTTTTTGGGGGCCTCCCTGCTCGATCACGTGACGCCGGACATGCAGGTCTACCGTGACGAGATCTTCGGCCCTGTGCTCGCGGTCCTGCGGGTGCCGGACTATGAATCCGGTTTGAACGTGATCAATCAGAACGAGTTCGCCAACGGTGTCGCGATATTTACTCGCGATGGCGGCGCGGCTCGGCGCTTTCAGCGGGACGCCAACGTAGGCATGGTGGGCATCAACGTCGCGATCCCCGTGCCGGTGGCGTACCACAGCTTTGGCGGCTGGAAGGCCTCTCTTTTCGGCGACGTCCACATGTACGGCCCGGAAGGGGTGCGCTTTTTCACCCGCGCCAAGGTCATCACCAGCCGGTGGCCCGATCCGGCAACCTCCAAGATCGACCTGGGCTTTCCGCGGAACCGCTGAGCTTCCCGGCACCCCCCACCGGCCTCAGGCCTTCAGAGACCCTGCTCCAGCACGATGGAGGACACCCCCCATCCGTTCGCTGTCGCGGGCACCGGGATCGAGTCCACATAAGGCCAGGAAGGTCCATAAAAAACCTCTGCTTGCCCCGCCCCGGCGAACACCAGATCCGCCCACCCGTCGTAGTTGACGTCCGCCACGGAGTTTCCAACCGAACCGTGGGTAGCGAGCTCGATGTGTTCGCCGTCGGAAAACGCGCTTGAGGAGCCCCAGAACACGTAGGAGAGCGGATTGTCTCCGCTGTCGGTGCTGCCTCCGGACACCACGACGTCCCGCCAGCCGTCCCGGTCGACGTCCTCGACCGAGACTCCCTGGGCCCCCGTCGTGGGCAACGTGAGCGAGGCGTCGGGATCAAAGCCCGCCGCACCGCCCCAATACACCACCGAGCTGACCTCATGGGTCAAGCCGTCGAAGCTGTTGGCGAACACCAGGTCGACGTAGCCGTCTGCGTTGAGGTCAGCCGCCGCGTTCCCCGCCGCGCCCGCGGTCGGAAAGTTCACGTACCTCCCCGGGTCAAACCCCGAGGCCGCCCCGTAGTAGAGCACCGAGTCCACCAGGTAGTTGTTGTTGTTTCGTTCGTTGGAGAACAGCAGGTCGAGCCACCCATCCCCGTCGACGTCCACCGCGCTCACCGCGGCGGCGCCTACGGTCGGCAGCTCGGCGGTCCGACCGCCAAAGCCGGCCGCGCTGTTGTAGTAGATGCTCGACACCGTGACGGTGGTGTCGCCATCGTCGTGATTGGCGAACACCAGGTCCACCCAGCCGTCGCCGTCAAGATCCCCCGCGGCCACCGCCCAGGCGGAGGAGGTGGGCAGCTCAGTGTAGGTTTGAAGGGCCGCTTCCGGCGCGCCCCAGTAGATCCGCGAGCCGATCTGCCCACTTACGCCATCGCTGGACTGCGCGAACACGACATCGGGCCAGCCGTCATTGTTGATGTCGGCGATGGTGTTGCCTCGGGCGCCGAGCGTAGGCAGGCTGGTCGAACCCGTAAAACCGGCGCCGCTCGTACCCCAGAACACCAGCGAATCGGTCGATGCGATCCCGTTCGAATCGGCGGTGATTGAGACGACCACGTCGAGGAAGCCATCGCACGAGATGTCGGAGCACTCGTCGTCGCCATCACAGTCCTGATCGATACTGTCTCGCGGGATCTCCGGGTTTCCCGGGTGGATTCCGGGATCGGCATCGTCGCAGTCGCCCCCCACCGCCACATAGCCCGTCGGCGGCTCGCAGCCGCTGACGGTATCGAGCGTCGCACCCCAACCATCGCCGTCAGCGTCACGGAAATACACCTCGGCGCAGGCGGTATCGGCGGCGGAGTCTCCACCCGGCGTGCCGGGTGCGACCGGTTTGGGGCCGGTCTCCCCAGTGCACGCCATCCCAAGGACGAGCAACAAGCCCCGCATCGCGCCTCCTCAGTCCCCTTATCGTGCTCCCGGCTCACCGGGTCGGCCGCGGCGGCGCAGGTTTTCAGGTTACTCCGCCAACGGAGGGGGCGGATGGTGCTGCTGTTGTGGGCGGCGACGCTGGCGCTGGGCGCGTGTGAAGAGCGCCGGAGCTATGACGATCTGGTCGCTGCGGTCGCAGACGCCGAGTCGGCCTACGCCGATCTGGACCTCACAACTTTTCACGACGCCAGCGTCCAGATCACCGAGACGCTGGCGTGCCTGTCGGATCTGCTGAGCCCCCCGCTCGCCGCGAGGATCCACCGAATCGCCGGGCTCACGGCGCGAATGAAGGAGCTCCCTGACGACGCCCGCCTCGCATTTGTCGCCGCGCGGTCCCTCGATCCGCGCTTCCGCTTTCCCACCGAGTCGCCGGTGACGGCGGACTATCTCGCGATCCCGCTGGTGGTCGGCAGGAACACGCCAGTGCCCGTCCCCCAAACCGGGAGCCTCTACTTTGATGGCCGCCAGGGGCTCGAGCGCCCCGCGGCGTGGCCAACCCTCTTTCAGCGGCTCGACGGCGATGGCAGCCTGGTCGCCACCGCGGTGTTGTGGCCGGAGGACCCGCTGCCGGAGTACCCGGTCGCTCCTGAGACCGCAGGGAAGAAGCAGCGATCGGGCCTGTCCGCGGGCACGATCGGCTGGCTGGCTGAGTCCCTGGTGGCCACTGGCGTCGGCGTAGCGATGTACAGCACGGCGAGCGGCGCCTGGGCCGATGCCCGCTGTCAGGGCGGCGCAGCGAGTCAAAGCGCCGCTGACCTCTGTAATTCGGTGAGGACCCGCTACCTCTGGGGGGCCGCGTTGATGGGGGTCGGCGGTGCGGGCCTCGTCGGCGCCG
>CANKTH010000083.1 GCA_947486185.1 Deltaproteobacteria bacterium | reverse complement strand
TAGCCGCCGCCGCCGCCACCACCCTGGTAGCCGCCGCCGCCGCCACCACCCTGGTAGCCGCCGCCGCCGCCGCCACCCTGGTAGCCGCCGCCGCCGCCGCCACCCTGGTAGCCGCCACCGCCGCCGTACGACCGCGGGGGGCCATCAGAAGGTCCACGAGGGCGGAAATCTCCACCTTCACGGGGGCGGAACCCACCTTCGTTCCGTGGTGGGTAATCGCCACGCGGGCCCTGGTCCGTTCGCGGAGGGTAGCCCCCGCCAGGAGGGCCGAAGCCGCCGCCCGGGCCGTCTTTTGGCCGGGCAACGCTCACCTTGAGGGGTCGGCCGGCCAGCATATAGCCGTCGTAAGCCTTGACCGCGTCCTCGGCGGCCTGCTCCGAAGGGAACTCGACGAAGCCAAATCCGCGAGACCGTCCGGTCTCCCTATCGAATTTGAGGCTAACGCCGGATACCTGCCGCCCACCCTGGGCGAAGATGTCACGAAGATCGTCTTGGGTCACACTATAAGGGAGGTTCCCTACGTACACACTACGGGACATTCGGCCCGAATCTCTCTGCGCGCTTGAATGAGTCAGGATTCGTAGTTTTCCCGCTGCCGCAGGAATTCCACGCGTGGCCGGACAAACCCGGCCAACACCAGTGTGCCACCCTCGTCCGGCGAAGTCAAGGCTTGCCGCAAACTCGTCTGCGTCTGCGTGCTCGCGCGGTGCTTCGCGTCACCACTGCCACGAGGCTTCGGCGACACCTTGTGGTCGAATCATGAACCATTTCCATGCGTTCGCGTCATCCACGGCGGAGAGCGCCCACGCCCGAGCGCCCACCCGCAACCCCCATTGCTCCTTACGAAACTGAAGGTCCACGCCACCGACCCCTGCGAGTGCGGGCGCGACGAGGTAGATCGACTCCTCGCCGGGTAGCCCGGCCTGACCCAGGTCCGTGACCCAGGCCACCCCACCGCCAAGCCGGCCAACCACATCCCACTGGAAGCTCGCGGGCTGGGCATGTGGCAGCCGCATCGCCAGCGTGCTGTTGAGGCCGTGCCGCATGCGGAACCGGTCCACCCCGGCGTTTGCGGCGAGCGCGTACTCCTCCCCGAGATCGACCGGCGAGCTGAAGCCGGCGACCCCCGCCCACAAATAGGAGCCGAGCCGGCTCTCCCACGCCGCCGAGGCGCCCACCCCGCCGGGGCCAGGGACCACGCTCACACCGCCATAGAGCCGATTTAGCGACTCGGCCGCATCCGCCGTACACACAAGACCAAGAATGAACGCGAGCATCGTCGCTCCAGTTGCGGCCGGGAAAGCCTGCTGGCAGGACTATAGCCGCGGATCAACGTTATCGAACAGCGCCCCGTGCAGCGTCGCGAGGCTTTGCAGATCGTGGACTTCCGACGCCATCCGCGGGACCTCCCGCAGAGGCACGACGCCGCCCGAGGCGCGTTTGAGCTCCAACACGCGCTGCTGGTCCATCTGGGCCACCTCCCGAAGACGTCGGTGCGCCGCCCCGATCCGCGCGATGAGGCGCGCCGCGAACACCGGGTCGGCCGCGCGCGCCGCAGGGCCCAAGAGGGCGTCCACGTCGGGCGGCGTCGGGCTGGCGCGGTGCACCTGGTTGACGATGACCGCACCAATCCGGCAGCTTCGCGCACGAAGCTCGTGTAGGAAAAACCTGGCGACCTCCACGGAGGGGTCCGTCGGAGCCGACACCACCACGAAGGTGGTGCTGTCCGCCGAGAACAGGCCGCCCACCGCCTCGTGGCGCTCGCGGAAGCCCTCATAGAGATCGCGGAAGAGCGTAAAGAACGCCGAGAGTTCGTCGAGGAACTCGCGCCCGAAGATGTGGCCGAGGAGACGATAGACCACGGCCGACGTGCCCATCAACAACCGTTTACCGAAGACCTTCTCTTCTTCGTAAGGCGTCAAGAACCACCGGATCACCTGCCCGTCGAGGAATCGGGTCATTCGACCCGGAGATTCGAGGAAATCGAGCGCGTTCTTGACGGGCGGCGTGTCGAGCACGATGAGATCGTAACGGTCCGACGCGTAAACATCGTAGAGCCGCTCGGTGGCCATGTACTCCTGGCTCCCCGAGAAGGAGCCCGCGATGTTCCGGTAGATCTTGTTGGCATAGATCGCGTCGCGCGTAGCGGCGTCCTTGGCGACTCGCTGGATCAGGTCGTCCATCGTGCTCGGCGGATCCAACATCATCGCCCAGAGCTGGCCGCCCACCTCGGGACCCAGATCGATACGAACCTCGGTGTTCCCAAACTCGCGCAAGCCGAGCGAGTTGGCGAGGCGCCTCGCCGGATCGATGGTGAGGACCAACACCCGTCGTCCCGCGAGCGCGCCCGCCAGCGCGAGCGACGCCGCCGTCGTGGTCTTGCCGACACCGCCGGCGCCGACGCAGACGAGCAACTTCCGGGTGCGGACGAGATCGAGGAGGTTCATCCGGTCTCCATCCAGTCGACCGGGACTGAGCTGGAGCGCGCGAGGGCGGAGGCGACCTGACCGACGATCCGCGCCGGGCCGACCGTACGCGCGAGCACGGGCAGCGCCAGGACCGGCAGCCCAGGTTGCTCCGCGAGCCGGGCAATCGACGCAGCGCTCGCCGCCTCCAAGTCGGCCTCCCAGCGCCCCGCGCCTACCAGCTCCGCCCCGAGTCCGGTGAACGACTGCGTCTCCATCCGCGCCAGGAGCGCGAGCTCGCCCGGGTCCAGCGAAGGCGGGGTGGCGCGGTTGAGGAGCACCATTGGCACATCAAGGCCCGGGTGGTCCGCGCGGAGCCGCGCGAAGGTCTCGCCGGTCTCGGTCACGACCATCTCCTCAGGCAGCGCCACGAGGCCCAGGCGGACGCCCTTCTGGTGGAGAAAGGTGATGAGATCCTCTGCGCACCGCCGGATCGGCCCCGAGTCGAACAGGCGCCGAGCGGTCAGCGGCACGCCCAGCATCGCGGTGGCGTTTCCCGACGCCGGGAGATCCACCACCACGAGTTCGAACTTGCGCGAGAGCTGGTAGATCCTCCACAACATCACGAGGTCGCGCGCGCCGGGGGTCGCGGTCAGGAAGACGGTCACGACCTTGTTCTTCATGATCAACCGCACGATCCGCGGTACGGACACGATGTCGGACAGCCAGTCGTCGAGCGCCTCCTCCCATACGACGTTGGAGATCGACAGGTTCTTGGCCACCTCTCGAGGAGCGTGGCTTGGATCGACGCCGAAGATGGCGGTCAACGAGGGGCGCTGGTTGTCGACTTCGACCACCACCGTGCGCCGGCCCTGCGCCGCTGCGAGCCGTCCAACCGCCGCCGCCAGCGTGGTCTTGCCGGTACCGCCCTTGCCGGTAAGAAACAGGACCCGCGAGCGAAACAGCAGGCTGGAGTCGGCGCGCATCACGGCCTCAAACGTCCAAATTTCGCACGTTGAGCGCGTTCTGCTGAATAAAGTCGCGGCGAGGCTCGACGGCGTCACCCATCAACAAGCTGAACATACGGTCGGCGCCCGCGACGTCTTCCACCTTCACCTGCATCAAGGTACGTACCTCCGGGTTGAGCGTGGTCTCCCAGAGCTGGTCGGCGGTCATCTCGCCGAGGCCTTTATACCGTTGAATGTCATAGCCCTTTTCGGCCAGCCGCAGGATGTCGCGGCGAAGCTCGATCCACGTGTGGCGGGGCGAGCCGTTGTCCACAGTCGCTGGCAGCCCGAGGCTCGCGTCAAGCTCTGCGCGCATCTGGCGAAGCGTCTCGTGCTCTCCGGCCACAGCCCCAAGCTGGGTGAGCTGCTCCTGGCTCGACTCCATGGTGCGGACCGCGAGGCCATGGCCCGCGCCCGCGTCCGGCGTCACCACCAGCTCGAGCAGCACCAGATCGGGCGCCACGGTCCGGAGGCGCTCACGGAGGAGCACCGCCAGTTCCTCCCAGAACAGCCGGTCGCCCGTCACGACGTCGGTCAGCGCGAGGAACTGATCGAGGACCATCGGGTGATAACGGCGGGCCAGCCGGTCTAGCCGCGCGACGTACCGGGTCATGCGCTCCAGGAGCTGCTGGAGCGGCTCCGCGGTGTAGCTATTCCGTCCATCCGACACCTCCAGTGTGGCGACGCCGTGCTCCAAGAAGAACTGATCCTTCGCGGCATCGTCCCGAAGATATTGTTCCTTGCGGCCACGTTTGACGCGGTAGAGCGGCGGCTGCGCGATGTACAGATGACCGCCGATCACGAGCGGCGCCATCTGCCGGTAGAAAAAGGTCAACAACAAGGTGCGGATGTGCGACCCATCGACGTCGGCGTCGGTCATCAGGATCACCCGGCCGTAACGAAGACGCTCGAGCGCGAACTCCTCCCCGATGCCGCAGCCCAACGCCGAGATGAGGATCTGGATCTGTTCGCTCGACAACATCTTGTCGAACCTTGCCTTCTCGACGTTGAGGATCTTCCCCTTCAGCGGGAGCACCGCCTGGTTGCGACGATCCCGACCCTGTTTGGCCGAGCCGCCGGCGGAGTCGCCCTCCACCAGGTACACCTCACACTTCTCGGGCACCTTCTCCTGGCAATCGGCCAGCTTGCCGGGCAGTCCCCCGCCCTCAGACGAGCTCTTCTTTCGCGCCAGCTCGCGAGCTTTGCGCGCCGCTTCCCGCGCGCGACCGGCGTCGATCGCCCGCGCGATGACCGTCCGCGCGATCGCCGGATTCTCTTCAAAAAAAGCACCGAGTTGATCGTTGACGATCATCTCGGTCAGCCCCTTGGCCTCCGAGTTGCCGAGCCGCGTCTTGGTCTGCCCCTCAAACTGGGGCTCGGCGAGCTTCACGGACAAGACACAGGTGAAGCCTTCCCGGATGTCCTCGCCGCTGATGGTCTCTTTCGCCGCCCTGAACAGGTTGTTGGACGCGGAATAACTGTTGACGGTGCGCGTCAGCGCGGCCTTGAGACCGGTGACGTGGGTGCCGCCCTCGATCGTGTTGATGTTGTTGACGAAGCTCAGGATCGCCTCGTTGTACGAGGTGTTCCACTGGAGCGCCATCTCCACTTCCATGCCCTCACGGCCGCCCTTGAGCACGATCGGCGGCTTGTGCACCACCTCCTTTCCGTCGTTGAGGTACTCGACGAAAGAGCGCAGTCCACCTACGTACGAGAAGGTCTCCCCCCGGTCGTCCCGCTCGTCACGGAGCACGATCGACAAGCCCGGGTTGAGGAACGCCAACTCCCGAAGGCGACCCGCGAGCACCGCGTACTGGAAGTCGGTGGTCTCCCGGAAGATCTGGCTGTCGGGCAGGAACTGAACCCGGGTGCCCCGACGATCAGAACGCTCGGCCTCCTCGAGGGGGGCGTCCGGCGCGCCGCGGGTATACGACTGGCGATAGTGATAGCCGTTGCGCCAAATATCCAGCTTCAACCACTCGGAGAGTGCGTTGACGCAGGAGACGCCGACGCCGTGTAGCCCGCCGGAGACCTTGTAGCTTTCGCGGTCAAACTTGCCGCCCGCGTGGAGCACCGTGAGCACCACCTCCGCCGCCGGCCGACCCTCGGTGGGGTGGATGTCGACGGGGATTCCGCGGCCGTTGTCCTCTACCGAGCACGAGCCGTCAAGGTGAATGACCACCTCGATCGCGGTGCAGTGGCCGGCGAGCGCCTCGTCCACCGAGTTGTCCGCCACCTCGTAGACGAGGTGATGCAGCCCGCGAACCCCAATGTCGCCGATGTACATGGACGGACGCTTCCTGACCGCGTCCAGCCCCTCGAGCACCTGAATGCTCGCCGCGTCGTACTGTTCGACGACGCTCCCCGCGTTGGACTCCATTCTGCTGTTGCTCCTCCCAAAGCCGCCGACGCCGCGGAGTGAGGCGTGAAAGATCCGTACAACCTCCCTCACCAGAAACCGGCGGCGCTCGACCTGAGCTCCGGGGCCTCGCGGGCTTAACCTGTGCCAGGGCGCCGCGCACCCGTCAGGCTCACCCCCGCGAGATGCGTCCGTCGACGTGACGAAATCCCGACGGCATATGATCGCGCAGCCAGGGGTCGTCCGGCGCGGGCCAGCGCCTCAGCGCAAAAAGCTCGGCGACCCGCCCCCGGATCCGGGTCGACTCCTCTTCCGGGTTGCGAAGAAGCGCACCGAGCGCCTCGCGCGCCGCATCACCCTCCTGAGTTGCGACGGCCTCGACGGCGGCGTTCCGCACCCCCTCGTCAAAGTCCGACAGGAAACGCACCGTCGCGTCGTGGATCCGCGGATCGCGGCGCTCTGCGAGCGCGATGAGCAGGTTCTTCTTCTTGTCGATCTTGAACTCCTCCTCCACCCTCTCCCGCGCGAGCAGCGCCAGGAGAAGCTCCACCGCGGCCGCCGCGCCCTCGACGCGCTCCACGACACGCACGGCGCCATGAAAGATCACGTTCTCCGACGCAAACACGCGGGCCTGCGCGGTCGCCTGTGGACCCAGCTCAACGAGCAGGTCGGTGACGAGATCCTTCTCGCGCTGGTCCTTGAGGGTGTGCTCGATCTGTAGGTTATACCTACCGAACAACGCAAGAATCGCCGCATCCGAGCCCTCGTTCGCGAGCCAACGCGCCGACTCTTCGCGGTCCTCCGCCTGAGCGTCACGCTCCGCCACCCGTTTACCATGCCGTTTGATCGGACTACCGAACAAGAAATCCAGGAACGCCAACGCCCCTCCTTGCCGCCCCGGTGGGTACGGCGGCGCAAGGCTATACACGGGGCGCCGCCACGGGAAGCGACCGCGCGCCGGTCGCCAAACTCTGTCAGTGCACCAGGCGTGCGACCGACGGCCCACGAGGGTCTCCCCAACGCGGGAGGTCGGGAGCGCGCTGGGACCGACGCGCTTAGGGCCCGCTACGTCCCGGTGCCGAGGATGAGAGGTAGCCGACTCCGACGCCGAGCCGAAAATCAGCCGTGGCCGGGGTTATTCCGGCGATGGCTTCGACCGAGAGCCCCCAGGCGCGGCCCACCCTCCCCGCCGCGCCGGCGAGCACCCGCGGGGGATTCCGGTCACTCGGGAGATCGGCAGAGAGCGCGGGCCCCACCCGGATAAAATCGGCATCATACGTGGCTACACCCCGGATCAGCACCACATCGTCCTGGTTGGCGAACCTGAGCGGGTTTCCCCAGACTCCCAGGCCCGCCGCGAGGGTCGCCGACCAGGGGCCCTGGGAAAACGCGAAGGCCGCGCCGAACTCTGCGTCCGTTTCATCGCTTCCGAGCTGGGTTTCGTCCCTCGCGTTGGCGAGCTTGACTCCCCAGCCGAGCTCGAGGCGAAAGGGTCCGGGACTCCACGCGGTGACTACCGTCCCAAGCCGGACATCCCCCGGTCCGGAGACGCGAACCCCGCTCGCCGGCAAGTCGGACAGCCACGCCCAGGAACCCGCGAGGCGCACGCGTCCGAGCTCCACCGCGAGCTCCGGCCCGAAGCTGACCCGACTCCGTGACGAGGCCCGAAAAGGTGGGACCAACCCTGGCTCCCAGGCACCGATCACCGCAGCAGCTAGCGCCGGCCGCTCCGCGGGCGCCGGCCCCGCGGGCCGATACCACCCCGTGTCGCTCCCGGCCCACGCCGCGCCGAGCCCGAAGTCAACGATCAGGCCGAGCACCCCCAACACCCCGATGGCCACGATGAATCCCTCCGGTCGACGTTGACGATGACGCGCCTTCCTTCATACTATGGGATGATCTCTTTCCTGTCCCGCATCGTCGCCCACGCTGTCCGCGGAGCCGAAGCAATGCCACGAAGCCCCTCCGTTAGAACCGCGCTCGCCCTGCTGCCGTCCCTGTGGCTGGCTGGTTGCTCGGGATCTACCTCGTCCGACGATGAGACTGACACGAAGGGGCAGGTCGATACCAGCTGCCTGCCCGTAGCGCTTGGCGGTCCGGATCAGTCCTACGTGTTCGGCTCGCTCGTCAGCCTCGACGGTTCGGGGAGCACCGACTGCGACTCCGACGACAGCACCGAGCTCGCCTACGCGTGGTCGCTCGTGGCGGCGCCGGTCAACTCGGCGGCATCGTCCAACGACCTTACCGTGGCGGATGACCCGGCCAAGGTCAACTTTCAGCCCGACGTCCCCGGTACCTACGTGGCCCAGCTCGTCGTGACGGACGAGCGCGGGGTCGAGTCTCCCGCCGATCTGGTCGTGCTTACCATCTCCTCCGGAAACACCGCGCCGATCGCCGACTGTGGGGGCAACAAGACGGCGGCAGTGGGCGAGCGCGTCTCGCTGGATGGCTCCGCGTCCAGCGACGCCGACGGCACGGTGGCCGAGTACGCCTGGGCGCTCGCGAGCGTTCCCTCGTGTTCGGGCCTGGGCCCGGCCTCGGTGTACGACGGCTCGCAGGTCATCGCTTCCGTGATCCCCGACTGCCCGGGCACCTTCGTGGTCGGCCTTGCGGTCAGCGACAGCATCAGTTGGTCCGACGCCGACTACTGTACCGTGACGGTCGCCACCGACAATGCCGGTCCGGTAGCCAATGCGGGCGAGTCCGGCACGCTTTCCCCCTGCGCGCCGGCGGCCTTCGAGCTGAATGGCTTCGGCAGCTACGATCCGGAAGGCGCGCCGCTGACCTATACCTGGTCACTGCTGTCCGCTCCCCCGGGCTCCTCCGCGACGGACGCCGATTTCAACGACGCCTCCCTCCCGAACCCCACCTTCAGCTGGGACGTCGTCGGCACCTACAGCTTCCAGCTGCAGGTGTCTGACGGCACGCACACCTCAGCCCCTGATGTCGTGACCTACACGTTCCAGGAGGAGGGCGACAACCGGGCGCCCTTCGCGAACGCCGGCGTGGCCCAGAGCGTGACCTTCAACGCCGATTGTACCACTCAGAGCTACGCGTGGAACTGCGAGGAGTGCCCCGTCCAGGACGTCGAGCTTGATGGCTCCGCCTCCTCGGACGCTGACGGAGACAACCTCGACTACGAGTGGAGCGAGGCGACCCGAGAGGTCACGTTCAGCTCCCGCACCTCGGCCATCACCACCGCCTATCTGCCCGCCCAGGCCGCCACAGTGGACGTCACCGCGACGCGCACCTGGACCATCGACCTCGCCGTGCGCGACTGCGCCGACGTCAGTACCACCAACGTCGTCGTGACCTACAACTGCTATGGCGAACGGACCTACTAGGAGGATCTGATGCGTGCCCCCCTGTTCCTCCTGCTAGTCTCCTGTACAGGCACCGGCGGTTCCACCGAGTCCAAAGCGACCGAGACCACGAACCACCCGCCGACCGCGGAGGCGGGCGATCCGATCACGCAGTCGGCCGATTCGGCGGTCACGCTCTCAGGCGCCGGCTCCTTTGACGCGGATGGCGACCCCATCAGCTACGCCTGGTCCTTCGACCACCTGCCCGAGGGCTCGACGCTCGCCACCAAGGAGGCACCGTTCAGCCCCAACCTGAGCGGCGACAGCGTCAACACGGTGTTCATGCCCGACGTGCTGGGCACCTACGTGGTGAAGCTCATCGTGAAGGACGACAAAGGCCTGGAGTCGCCTGCCGATTTTGTGGTCGTCACCGTTTCGGAGCCCGAGAACCTGCCGATCGCCAACGCGGGCGTCGACCAGACCGGGCGGGTCGGCACGACCGTGAATCTCAACGGCGCCAGCAGCTTCGACCCCCTTGGGCGTTCCTTGACGTACACGTGGTCGGTGCTCGGCAAGCCGAGCGCGTCCTCGCTCTCGGCGCTCACCGGCGCCACCTCCGCGGCCGCCAGCTACATCCCCGACGCCTCGGGCGTGTACACCTTCGGCCTGGTGGTCCACAACGGCCTGATCGACTCAGTCGCCGACGCGGTGGCCGTGACGGTGGTCGGGCTGGACAACGCGCCGATCGCCAACGCGGGAGCCGACGTCACCACTCAGGACTGTACGGCGGTGCCGCTCGACTGCAGCGCCTCGGTGGACCCTGACAACGACCCCCTGACCTACCAGTGGGAGCTTCAGACCAAGCCGACGTCATCCGCGGCCTCCAACAGCTCTTTTTCGGATCGGACCGCCGCACGGCCTACCTTCTTCCCCGATCAGGCCGGCACCTACCTCCTGAGCTGCGCCGCGTTCGACGGCACGAGCTGGTCGAGCCCCGATCTGGTCGAGATTGTCGCGACCAACCGGCTCGCGAACACGCCGCCGACGGTCGACGCCGGGCCCGCCGGCAGCATGGACGGGGGCACCGCTGAGTGTGTCCTCGACGGCTACGTCTACGACTGCGAAGCGTGTGCAGACCAGACCTACCCGTTGGGCACCGGCGGGAGCGTGACCGACGCCGATCTCGATCCGTACACGATCTTGTGGACGGTGGAATCTGGCAACGCGACCGTCGCCGATCCCACCTCGCTCACGACGACCGTCACCCTCGAGGACGCCGTTCCCAGCGAGCCGCTCGACTGCGACAGCACCGACTACGTCTTCCGTCTCACCGCGGTCGACTGCACCGGCGCGACGGTGTCGGACGTGGTCACGATCTCGGTGAACTGCTGCGGTGTGGGCGACTCGACGCCCTGAGCGGGCGCCGCGTGTTGTGGTCGACCGCGGGGTGCCAAGGCGCCGAGGTGGCTGCGGAGCCGGCTGAGGCGGTCGCGCCTCCGACGTCCGTGGACACGCCCGCGGGTACCAGCCCTTCGAGGCGCTCATTCAGCGTGGAGCCTCTCTACGCCATCCGTCCCGACCGCTGCTCCGACCGCCGGTTTCCAAAGCTCGCCGGACCGTGGATCGTGTGGTGCAACGCGTCTACCGGCGAGGTGGATCGGGCGACGGCCCTGGATCTTCCGGGTCGCCCCACCCGTGAGCTCCAAGCTCCGGTCCGGGACCCCTCGGTCGCGCCGGGATGGCTCTACCGCCCCAGCCTGGAGCCGCGATTATGGCGGTTGATAGCTGGTGAAGGCGCCTTGGCGCCCGAGAGCCCGTCTGGTCGGCTCCAAGAGACCGACGGTGGCCGGGTGGTCACCGACGGCGTGACCGCGGCGTGGCTGAACCGCGAGTCGGTTGAGGTATGGAAGCTGGGTGAGGCGACCCGACAGGTCTACCCCGCCCATCCCGTCGCGGGCTCGGCGCCGGCGCTCGGTGGCGGGACAGTCGCCTGGGTGGAGCGCACCGACGACGAGACACAGATCTGGGGCCTCGTAGGTGGAAAACCGGCGGCAATAGCTGCACCCGAAGGCGGGGCGCGCCTGGTGGTCGGCTCGGGCGCCTGGCTGGCATGGGTGGAGCGGGGTCAGGTTGTGCTCTACGCGCCCGAGAGCGGCGAACGGCGCCAGCACGCGGCCGTCACCGGTTTCGACCACCCGCCGAGCCTGGACGGGGCGGTCGCATGTTGGGAAGACCGCCACGGGGTACGTGAGGCCGGAGAGGCAGGAGAAGGAGGTGGCGGCGACATTGAGATCCGCTGCTCGGACGGGTTGGAGCTTCGGCGACCGGGGCATCAGCGCCAACCCTCTCGGTTCGGGCCCTGGTTGCTTTTTCGCGAAGGAGACAGCCTGTTTCTCGCCAGCGCACCCCCGAACGAAACGCCATGAACGTGCGACCATTGCGCGAGCTTGTCGGCGTGCTGGCCGCTGCAGCCCTGGCTGGGGCCTTTCTCTACCTTGATGTTGCACAAACCCTTAGAGCCGAGGCCGCGCTTCCCGCGGCTCGCGGGGCAGCGATCACGCTGCTGTGGGCGGCAGGCGCTCTGGGATCCGGGAGCCTGCTCCTAAATAAACTCGCCCCCGCTACGCTGGCCGGTGCCGCGGGTCCGCTCCACGCTTTTGCGCTGGGCACGGGCGCTCAGGCCAGTTTGCTGACCGCACTCGCGTTCGGAGGCCGGGCGCAATTTCCCGCCTTCATCGCCGTTCTCGCCCTCGGGCTCGCTCCGCTGCTCACCGCGCAGCCCCGCTTGATCGTCAAGCGCGCCGTCGCCGGGGTCACCCGCCTCGGACCCGCCGGGCTCGGGCTAGGGGCGGCGCTCCTGCTGCCCGGCGCGGTGGAGGCGCTGGCTCCGCCTACCGACACCGACATCATCTACCAGCACCTCGCGCTGGCGCGCCGGATCGCGGAAGAAGGCAGCCTGCTCGGGGGCTTTGACCACCCGGATGGCAGTCGCCCTCTCCCGGTACACCTCCTCTACGCGGCTCTGTGGGGCCTGGGAGGGGAGTGTGCGCCCGGCCTCTGGCACCTGGGCCTCGCGGCAGCGGTCCTCCTCGGGGTGATCCGCCTGGGTGAAGCTCGCTTTGGCGGGGGCCCCGCTTGGATGGGCGCGCTCGCGCTGCTCGGCTCCTGGACCTTCTTGCGGGAAGCGGGCCTGCCCTACAACAACCTCCCGACCGCGCTGTGGGTCCTCACCGCGGTCGATGCACTCCTGGGCCGGAACGCCGACGATCCCGCGCCGCTCCGGTGGATGGGGCTCTCGGCTGGACTCGGAATGGCCGCCAAGTATACGGCGGCGCCGGCGTTGGCGGGACTGGCGCTCGCCGCGCTGTACACGACGCCGAGACGACACTGGCCAGCGCTCGCTGCAGGCGGTGTGCTCGCGCTCCTGGCCGTCGCGCCATGGCCCGCACGAAACGTCCTCTCCGGGTTGCACCCGTTCTTTCCTTATGCCGGATGGCCGGACTCCTCCGGGCTGACCTTCATGTACGCTGAAAAGTACGGCCTGGGCCGGGACGGCGCAGCCTTCGGGATGTTGCCGTGGAACCTGTTGATGCGGGCGGATACCGAAAGCTGGGCCTTTTTCGGACGGATTTCGCTGGTGTGGGCCGCGCTCCTGACCGTGGGACCGCTTCATCGTTGGCGCGAACGCCCCGTACGGGTGCTGGGGCTCGTGGTCGCCGCCGGCTTCGGGGGTTGGGCGTTGGGGCCGCATTGGATGAGGTATCTCCTGCCGATCGCTCCGGTGGCCGCCGTGCTGGGTGCGACGTTGAGGCCTGGCATCGGAGCCTGGCTCCTGCTCCTGGTGTCGCTGCCCGCCAACCTGTTGCCGGCGTGGCGCTCGGCCGAGGACCGAATCGCGGTGGTGTTGGGGCACGAAAAGCGAGCCGATTTCCTCAAACGTAGCCTCCCCGCCGGCGAGGCCCTGGCCTGGCTCGAGACCGAGGTGCCCGCGGGCGCGCCCGTAGCCCAGCTCTTTTCCTGGTACGGCTACTACGTGCCCCAACCGTGGCGCCTCGGTTCGGTCGAAGACCATGTTCCAACTCGGTTCTGGCTGTGGTCTCACCCCGAGTCCCCGCTCGGCGACCTGTACGACGAAGGCGTCCGTTACCTGTTGGTCGGCGAGTCGCCCTTCTTACGGTCGCAGTACCGTTTCCTGTCGGACCCCGAGTACGAACGTGAGTTTGGCAGCTACGAGCGGCGGCTGGACCGTGCCCTGTTGGCCCGAGCAACGCGGCTGATGGGCGCACGCGGCTTCTCGGTCTACCGCATCGACCCGCCGACCGGGGTTGACGCGTCGGGATCGTCAGAATAAGGGCCGTCCGCTACCTGCGGTGGTGGCGGAATGGCAGACGCGCTGGACTCAGGATTCAGTGGAGCAATCCGTGGGGGTTCAAGTCCCCCCCTCCGCACTCCTTTCGAGAGACGTCGGCACGATCCCCAGGGTCGTGCCGGTCTGGTTTTTGCGAAGGGGGCTTCATGAGCCGGCAGCGCCCGCTCATCGCCGTGAGCGTCGGACGGCGGGGTCCGGGCGCGGGCAGCGTGGTCCCACGTGTGCGGCCCGGACGTGCCGAAGTGGTGGTCGCCGAGCGGGTCGTCGAACGAGTCCGGGATGCGGGAGGACACGTGTTGCTCCTGCCACCCGGAGATCCCGCGATCCTCGGCGCGCTCAACGTCGACGCCTGGGTGCTGACCGGCGGCGCCTTCGACATCCACCCCCGACATTACGGGCGAGCGGCCGACCCCAGTCTGGGCGTCGTCGACGAAGCCCGAACCGTGCTCGAGCTCGAGATCGCCAGGCACTCCGCGGCGACCGGCCAGCCGCTGCTCGGCCTGTGCGGCGGGATGCAGGCTATGGCGGTGGCCCTGGGCGGCACGCTGATCCAGGACATCGGCACCATGGTTCCGGGCGCCCTGGAGCACGAACAACCGACCGATCCGGCCGAACCATGGCACGAGATCCGCGCGGAGGGCAGGCTCTCGGGCTGGATCGGTTCGTACGTGAACTCGACGCACCATCAGGCGGTGGAGCACCCAGGACCGCTCTCCGTCACGGGCCGGTGCGCGGACGGGGTGATCGAGGCGTTGGAGCTGCCGGGTCATCGTTTCTTCGTGGGCGTACAATGGCACCCGGAGTGGCTGGCCGGCGGCCTCTTCGAGGCGTTGGTGGCGGCCTGTAGGTGAGGCCTGACGCGGGCCCGCCGCCAGACCCGCCAGCGGCGGCGTGGCGCCGAGTCACGATCATCGCTGGTCGCCTACGTACGCATCCACCTCCCGCCACTGCGCCAGGAGCCAGGCTTTTCGCGCCTCGGGCTCGTCCGGCACCTCGGCCCGCGGTATCCGCCAGAACCGCACCCCGATCTCCCGATTCCACAGGCCGCCTGTCCACATGTCAGACACACGTCGCACTCGCTCGAAACCCGTGTGCGCACAGACCACCACATCGGCGTCCGGCGCGGCCTCCAAAAGCGCCTGCACCCCTCCGATTCGGGGCGGCAGGACGTGCTGGAGCTCCCGAGCCGCCTCCGTCAATGCCGCCGGCCCCGTGGACGCCTCCCGGAGCTGCGCCTGCCGGCGGGCGCTGAACCGTGTTCCTTCCGGGAAGATCAGCGCGCCGTCGTGCACGCCGAGCCCACGCCCCAGCGACCCGACCGCGGCCACCTGATAGCCAGGGTCCAGGCTTCTGCGCCGGATGAACGCGTTGGGCAGCCGCTGACCCACGATATCGAGGCAAGGATCCCAGAGGAGCTCTCGTTTGATGACATACCGGAGCCGAAGTCCATAGGGTCGTGACACCAAAGCCGCCGGCAGCAACGTGTCAAATACGCTCGCGTGACGAACCAGCATCAACACCGGACCGGCCGCCGCCAGCTCCGCACCCTCCACCCGGATCCGCATCCGAAAGAGCCACGCCGCGGCATGGAGCATCCCGGAGAGCCACGCCGCCTGAAAGCGATAATGTGCGTGAAGCCAGGCCACTTCGCTCCATCCCGTCTGGCGTCTCAGCCAGAACAGGCCGCTGGCCAGCACACCCACCACCTCTGAGCCCAAGACCCACGCCACCGCCAAAACGAATCGTACAACTGTGTATTTTCCACCCGCCACGAGATCCACCACGCCCGCGAGCAGCACCAGGAACGGCAGGCACGCCAACCAGATCGTGAGCCCCAAGAATACCGCCGGCAGCGTCACCGCGCGCCGCGCCCAGCGTCGCCCAAGGCGCTCGCTGCGGTTCACCGTGCGCTTCGCGCCGCCACAATCGCGGCATAACGCTGTTTTGCCGCCGCCCCCCTGGCCGTGACAGTGGGCCGGAGCGTACGAAACAACCACGGCCATAGATATCCGAGCGTACACAGCCAGCCCGATGCGCCAGGGATCGCGATGTCCGCACTCGGCTCGTCAAAACACCGCAAAACACGGGCGGCGACCGCATCCGGGGTAGACATCGGCTGGGAGAACACAATGTCGGGCACCTGCTCAAGCTCGCCGAAAAAGCCCGTATCCACCGGGCCCGGGTTGACAGTGGACACATGTAGCTTGGGGTGCTCTTCCGCGATGGACGAGGTGAACGCGCGGAGCCCCGCTTTCGACGCGCCGTAGGTGCCCTGCTCGGGCACCGGCACCATGCCGGCGAGGCTCCCAACCTGGATGATCGCGCCACCTTCTGGCAGGAAAGGCAAGGCAGCCCGCGACAGCACCACAGGGGCCGAGAGGTTGACGTGGATGATCTGCGCCAATGCCGCAGGAGTCTGGCGCATCGCAGGCCCGCGATGGTTCACTCCGGCGTTGTTGACGACCGCGTCCAGCCGCCCGAACCGGGCGACCACCTGCTCCGGGAGCAGCGCCAGCGCTACGAGATCGCCCACGTCGAGCGGCCACGCCACCGCGCCCTCGCCGAGGCGAGCGACCTCGGCCTCGAGCGTGGCTCGCGTGCGTGCCACCATCACGACCCGATATCCTCGGCCCACAAGCTGCTCAGACAACGAGAGCCCGATTCCCGAGGACGCTCCGGTCACGATCACCACCTTCTTCTCGCCCGACATCTGCGCCTCCAAAACTGCGGTTCTAGACTCAGTCACACTTGATCGGCGTGACCCCGGCGTCTCCAACCGTCATATAACAGAGGCCGGTACTCACATCTTTCAGCCGGCAGATCTGAAGGTATCCGCCGACCGGCCGCGCCCGGACGAACTCGCAGCTCGCCTCATAGCGGGTAGGCGCATCCGCCCCCCAAGCGAGCGGGACCAGCTCGATTCCCGCCAGGACCCCCAACGCTCCCAAGGTAGCCAAACCCAAGCTCTTCATCACGACCTCCCCATTCGGCCTAACGCCACCGGCTTGCGGCAGGCACCCGAGCGTCGTAGATGAACCCGACCCCGGTGGTAGATGTCCGAACCTGCCTCAAGCGAAGAGACCGAAGCCGAAGCTGGAGGATCCGACCGGATCCGTACGCTTGCCACCTTCATGGCCGGAGTTCTGGTCGGGGCCGGCCTTAGCTTGCTCGCGCCGCAGGATGCGGCGAGCACCTCCCCGGGAGGGCCTGGCACGCCCCCCCCCATGCTCGGCTCCGGCGCTACGGCGCCCCCGCTTGCCGGCGCCGAGGGCGTTCCAGGCACCCCCGGGACCCCCGGTGAGCTACCCCCCGGTGCCCCGGGCACTCCCGGCGCGCCCGGTGTGCTCCCGGCCGACGGCAGCGCACCCGGTACGCCCGGAGCCGGCACGCCGGGAGAGGTCGCGGGCGTCGTCGGCGCTCCACGACACGGCACGCCTACCCCCGTCGCACAGGATCCCAACCTGCCACCCGCCGATGGCGCCGTGGGCATCCCCGAAGGTCCCCCGTTGGACCAGGCGATCCCTGCACCACAAGGCGCGGCGCCGCTCGGCGGCACTCGCCTGGAGAAACACCTCCGCTCCGCCCCGGACCTCTGGGGCAGCCTCATGGAGCGGGCCCGTACGTCCTCGGACGCCGAAACGCGTAAGCTCACGAGCGACATTCACGCCCACATCTCGGCGATCCCCGCAGTGAAGGACACCCTGCCGCCGATGCCCGAGGTCGCGGGCTACCTTGCCTCCAGCAAGCTCCTGCTCGCGCAGCTCCGCGATGCCGGCCTCGATGTCACCGAGCTCTCCTTGACCATCGACGCGCTGCTTCGCCCGCCCAAGGCCCCGTTCAAGGACGGCCAAGCCGGGACCAAGTAACGCGTGAGCCCATCCCCGCCGGCGGCGCCGTGGCTCGGGCACCTTCGCCGCGTGCTCGGCTGGTTGATCGTGCTGGTACCCCTCTGGGCCGCGCTGCGCCCCACGCCGGGTACCCTGTGGGGCGCCGAGAGCGCCGGCATCTACAGCCGCCTTCACGGCTGGTGGTATGCTGCGCAGAACGCGCCGCCCATCCTAGGTTTTCCGCGAGCAGGTGTGGCTCCCCAGCCTGAGCCGCTCGCGCGGCTCGTCGGCGGGCTCGTGCCCGAGCTGGTCCGCAGCGTCGGCGCTCCCGCGTTGGTATTGGGTCTTCTGGGCCTGCAACTTGGCGCCTGCATCGTCGTGGCGCGCCGCGCCACCTATGCCGCCGGTCCCGTCTGGGGGCCGGTGAGCGCGGCAATATTCTGCGTCTCACCAGGCATGTTGACGTTCCTCGCGGAAGGGGACGCCGAAGCTGGCGCGGCTTTCGGCGTGCTGCTCGCGCCGCTCTGCCCGGGTCTGTGGGTGGTGCCAGCCGGCCTGCTTCTGGCCCTCCTGGCCCCCGGCCTCGTTCCCGTCGCCCTCCTCCATGGCGCCGTGAGCGCCTGGCCGGACGCAGACCCGGTACGACGGCGGGCGCTGGGCTTCGCGGGGATCGCCTCCGCGCTCCTGGCCCTGGGCCTCGGACTTCCGCGCCCCCGCACACCCGATCTTGTCGGATGGCTGACCCACATCGACCCCGGACCCGACCCCGAACAGTTCCCCGTGTTTGTGGGTTTTCTGCCACTCGCCTGCCTGGTGGTCGCCCTCACCGTGCCCGAGGCGCGACGAATGGTCGCGGGCGCCGCGATCGCGCTCGCCCTCGCTGGCGTGCGTAGCCCATTGCCCACCGACCGCCTCCTGATTCTTGTACCGCTCTACGCTGCGCTCGGCGCCGCCGCAGCCAGTGCGCGCTGGTTTCCCAGCATACATGTTCAAAGCGGACTTCTGTGCGGGGCGCTGCTCCTCGGTGAAGCCTGGATGGGCGCGTCCGTGCCGCTCCCACTGCCGCGGGTCGCGCTCGCGCCCCCCGAGCCGCTCGCGGCGGTGCCACCCGGGCCGGTGCTCGACCTCCCCGCCACGCCGGGGGCCAGCCAAAAAAGCCGATATTTTCAGAGCATTCACGGTCAGCCGATCGCCGGCGATCCGCAGGGTCAACTCCACCCGTCCGTGCTCGAGCACGTAGACGCACTGGTGGCCGGCTCCTGCCCCGACCTCCACGCCGCGGGTTTCCGCTCCGTCATCGCAAGGAGAGAGCAGTCTTTTGTCCAGATCGGCTCGTTGATCACCTGCCTGGGCACCCCGCGCGCCGACGACGGCAACGTGGCGGTCTGGGCGCTGGACGGGACGTTGACGTCGGGCGGTACCGAAGGGGGATAACGCACCTACATGGCAAATCGTACCCTGGTCATCGGCGACATCCACGGCGCGCTCGACCACCTGCAGCGGCTCTTGAGCCGGCTCCCGACGCTCGACGCCTCGGACACCCTGGTATTCCTCGGAGATTACATCGACCGTGGCCCCGACAGCGCCGGCGTGGTGGACCACGTCCGTAATCGCCTGCCCGGGGAGACCGCCGCGAAGATCGTATGCTTACGCGGCAACCACGAGGACGCGTGGCTTCGGGTCCGGCACACGGGCTGGCCTGAATTCGTGATTCCGCCCAACAACGGCTGCTTGGCGTGCCTCCGCTCCTTCCGCGGGGATGGCCATTGGGGCGCGCCCACCGCGGACGAGGTCGGCCAGCTCCTCACCGGGGCGTTCTTCCCCGCCGACGTCGTGGCCTGGTTCGAGCAGCTCTTGTGGTGGTACGAAGACGAACACGCCATTTACGTACACGCCGGGCTCCACGCAAGGCCCGCCGGCGGCTTCCTCCACCCGTCCGAGACCATCGATCCGACCGTGCTCGTGTGGACCCGATCACGCGAGTTTTTCAAGAACTACCGTGGGAAACGGGTGGTGGTCGGCCACACGACCACCTCTCTCCTGCCACCAGAGCTCTCGGTCTACACGCCCGATGATCCCAGCGATCTCTGGGCTGGCCCCTCGGTGATCGCGATCGACACCGGCTGCGGCAAACCCAACGGCTTCCTGTCGGCGGTCGAGCTGCCGGCCGGCCTGGTCTACGAATCCCGGACCTGAGGCCCCCGAGTTGGCCCGCCGGGCGGCCCTATCGGAGCTGGGCCAGCACCTTGAGGATCTCGTCGGCATGACCGTCGACCTGAACGGGATCGAAGATGTGCGCGACCTGACACCGATAATCAATAACATAGGTAATGCGCCTGTTATTGCGCATGAAAGGCAGGCCAGACATCGCGTTGTACGCCTTGCTGACCTCCCCCGAGACGTCGGCGAGCAGCGGGAACGGCAGGCGGTGCTGCGAGGCAAAGGCCCGGTGGGAGTCCGCGTTGTCCCGAGAGATCGCGAGAAACTGCGCGGCGGCCAGCGCCACCGGCGCGTCCCGGAAAGCACAGAGCTCGCGGGTGCACCCGGGTGTGCCGTCCTTGGGGTAGAACGCGATGACCGAGGGACGACCGCCCAGATCGGCGAGAGTCCACACCCTGCCGTCCGCGTCGGGGAGCCCGAGTTCGGGGGCGAGGTCACCCGGGGCGAGCACAGTGTCCTGGCGAACGGCGCGGAGAAGTCGGGAGCGTAACGACATCGGAGGCGCTTAATCGGTGGACCGCCGGCGCGGGTCGCCGCGGGCGGGTCGTAGCAACTTTCGGGTCGGCGCCCCGGGCCAGCCGGGTGACCTTGTTGCATGACCTCCATCGGAAACTCGGACTACGCGCGGATCGCCGCCGCACTCGGCTACCTCGTGAATCACGCCGGCCCCCCACCCACACTCGAAGAGACCGCGCGCCACGTCGGACTCTCCGAATTCCACTTTCAACGTCTGTTCCACCGCTGGGTAGGTGTCACCCCCAAGACGGTGCTCCAGTTGATGAACCTCCAAGCGGCGCGCGGGCTGGTGGTCCGCGAGCCCGCCCTTGGGGCCACAAGCGCGCGCCTCGGCCTGTCGAGCCCGGGCAGGCTGCACGACCTGTTCATCCGATTCGAAGCGATGACCCCAGGCGCGTACAAGGCGAAGGCGGCGGGCGTGACGATCCGCTGGGGGGTGCTGCCGCTCCTGCTGGGTCCGGCCTGCATCGCCACCACCGAGCTCGGGCTCTGCGGCGTCCACTTCGTCTCTGGGCCGCCTGAGCTTCACGACGACGAGGCGCTCGCCCACCTCAAAGGCCGGTGGCCGGGAGCGGCCTTTGTCGCGGATCAGGAGACCGTGACGCCGGTCGCGGCCGCGATCGACGCACGACTCCAGGGCCAGCCGCCTACGCCCCTATCGGTCCTGCTCAAAGGTACGGCGTTCCAGGTCAAGGTCTGGGAAGCGCTGTTACGCCTGCCCGAGGGCTATACCTTGCCATACGGTCAGCTCGCACGAGAGCTCGGCGCGCCCGGGGCGAGCCGCGCCGTAGGGAGCGCGGTAGCGGCAAACCCGCTGGCGGTGCTCATCCCCTGTCATCGGGTGATCCGGCAGAGCGGCGTCATCGGCGAATACCGCTGGGGTACCGGGCGCAAACGGCTCCTGCTCGCGCTCGAGAGTGGACGACGCCTCGACGAGGCACGGACAGCCTGAGGCCGCGCGAGCGTTCGGACGCCGCCCGGCCACGGCCGACCGCCTCAGAGGCAGTTAGCCAACACCATGGACCCCCTCCGCCGCGCTATCCAACACCTCGCCCGCTTCCCGGGCGTCGGCGAAAAGACCGCCACCCGCTACGCCTACTGGCTGCTCGGCCAGCCCCCCGAGGTGGCGGAAGGTCTGGCCGACGCGATCCGCGGGCTGCGGAGCTCGATACGGGAGTGCTCCTCGTGCTACGACCTCACCGAGGCCCTGCTGTGTCGGCGCTGTAACGATCCGAGCCGGGATGACCGCCTGATATGCGTGGTGGAGCGCCCCCAGGATATCGCCGCGATTGACGCCTGCTCCGACTTTCGGGGCCGTTACCACGTGCTCCATGGCGCGCTCAACCCGTTGGTAGGCGTCGGCCCGGACCAGCTACGGATTGGCGGTCTGCTCGAGCGCGCGTCCGGCGCCCAAGAGGTGATACTCGCCACGGATCCCGACGTTGACGGCGATACTACTGCACTTTTTCTGGCACGTGCTCTCAAGGCGCGCGGCATCAAGGTGACCCGCCTCGCCCACGGGGTGAGCGTAGGCACCGAGATCGAGTTTGCGGACCGCGTCAGCCTGCGCCGCGCCCTGGACAATCGCCGGGAGATCTAGCGGGAGATCCGACCGCCGCTGCGAGCGTCTAGAAAAGACCCGGCGGAAGGCCCATCGCCGACATCATCCCCGCCACCTTGTCCGCCACCACCGCCTTGGAGCGCCGGGACGCGTCGTTGATCGCGGCCCGCAGTAGATCCTCCAGCATCTCCCGGTCATCCATCACTTTCGGATCGATACGGACACCCAAGACCTCCTGCGCGCCGTTCATCCGCACCGTCACCAGGCCGTTGGCCACGCTGCCCTCGACCTCCTCCCGCTCCGCCTCGGCCTGGAAGGCCTGCATCTGCTGTTGGAGGCCGCCCAACATCCCGCCCATTCCTCCGCCAAAAAGGTCATTCATCGTTCACCTCGTCCACGGCCTCGGGGTTGTCGTCGACCGTCGGGGTGCGGGCCTCCACCTCCTCGATCCTTCCGCCAAACACTCGTAGCAGGGCCTGGACCGTCACGGAACGCTCAGCAGCCAGCCTGGCGGCCGCGAGGCGACCTTCACCGGCTTCATTCCTACGCTCTCGGCCGGTCTTGCCGGCGTCGGTCAACGTCACTTCGGTGCGTTTCCAACCGGGGAAATGGCGCTCACACCGTCGGGCATCCCCCAGCTCTCGTTCGGTCTCTGCCCGCCATAGCTCCTCGTGCACGGAGACCCGCAACACGCCCCCTTCAAAGCCCAGGAATGCGGCGTTTCCTTCTACGTTGGGGCGCCTGAGCTCAGCGATGAGCCGCCGCCACGCGGCCGCGGGATCCAGGGGCCCAGCGGCGGCTTCCGCCGGCGAGAGCTGGAGTTCTCTGGGCGCGCCAACGGGAGCTGCGACGCTGGGGGGCCGGCCTGCCAGCGGCTCGGCGCCGGGTCCCCTCCCCCAACCCAGCTCCGGACGCGACGGCGCCGGATGGGGCGGCGGTGGCGTAGCAGCGCGCGTGGGCGGTTCCGTGACAGGCGAGGTGGCTGGCGGAGATCGCTCGCCGCCCGAGAGCACCCCAGAAGGGGGGCGCGCGGAGGAGCGGTCCGGCTCCAGCGGCCGAGTTGGCGGCGGGTCGCCGGGGCGCGCGGAGCTCGGTGGAGGCGTCGTGACCTGCGTTGGGCTCGGCGTTACCGACGTCGCGGACCCGGGGCGCGCCGCTCCCCCTACCTCTCGCCCTCCGAGGCGGGCTCACGCCCGCGCG
>CANKTH010000082.1 GCA_947486185.1 Deltaproteobacteria bacterium | reverse complement strand
GGGGCTCCGGGCCCGCGGGTGCGCGCAGGTCGTCGTGAACACACGATCGACGTTGGGCGCGATCACCGCCGCGACTGCGCGAACGTCCTTGTCGTATCCCGCACCGAGCAGCAGCGTCCGGGGACGGTCACGGCGGAGGCGCTTGAGGTAGCCGGCGAGCACCTGCGCGCCGTCCAGGTTGTGGGCGCCGTCTACCAGAAGATCCGGTGCAAGCCACTCCATCCGGCCGCGGTTGCGCGCGCGCGACAAGCCCTCGCGCATCGCCGCCTCACTGACCCGAAGCTGCTGGGGCAACAAGGAGACCAGCTTGAGCGCTACGGCGGCGTTGACCATCTGGTGGTCCCCCGCGAGCGCGGTACGGAGGCCGTCCAGCTCCAACGTGCCGGAACGCCAGGAGAATCCGTCAGAGTCGCCACGCGCGACAAAGTCGGAGCCGTAGATGTGTAGCGGAACGCCGCGCTCCACCGCGACGGTGCGGATGACCGAGAGCGCGCTGTGGCTCATGGGTCCCAAGACAGCCGGCACGCCCGGCTTCAGGATCCCAGCCTTCTCCGCCGCGATCGCCGCGTGGTCCGGCCCGAGCTGCTGGGTGTGATCCAGGCCCACTGAGATGATCGCGGTGACTGTCGGGGCGCAGACGTTGGTGGCATCGAGTCGCCCCCCCATGCCCACCTCGACCACCGCCGCGTCCACCCGCTCCTCGGCGAAGAGCTTATAAGCCGCGACCGTGGTCATCTCGAAGTAGGACAGCGGCCACGCCTCATCCGGCAGGCAGTGTTCGGCGGCCCACGCCCGTCGCGCGACGTCGGTCTCTTGGAGAAGCCGATCGAGCCGGGCGTCATCGACCGGGGTGGCACCCAGACGAAAACGTTCGTTCACCTCCTGAAGATGAGGGGAGGTGTGAATTCCAACCCGATACCCCTGCGCCTCCAGCATCGCCCCGACAAACCGACATACGCTCCCCTTTCCATTGGTGCCGGCCACGTGGATGACCGGGTAGGCGAGGTGCGGATCGCCGATCCAGGAGAGGAAGGAGCGCGTGTCCCGAAGCCCCATCTTGATCCCGGCGTTTTGGAGCGCAACGAGGATCGGATGGTCGATCATGGCGGCGCCGCGCCCGGGGTGAGCAGACGCAGGAGCCGCGCGAGGGTGTCACGGAGCTGCGCGCGCGGCACGATCATGTCGATCAACCCATGTTCGAGCAGGTATTCGCTGGTCTGGAAGCCGGGAGGAAGGTCCTCACCGATGGTCTGCCGGATCACGCGGGGACCGGCGAAGCCCACCAGCGCGTGCGGCTCCGCGATGATGACGTCCCCGAGCATCGCGAAGGACGCGGCCACCCCACCGGTGGTCGGGTCGGTGAGCAACGAGATGTAGGGCATCCCAGCGACATCCCGGAGGCGTGCCAACGCGGCCGAGGTGCGCGCCATCTGCATCAGCGACAGGATGCCCTCCTGCATCCGCGCCCCACCCGAGGCGGAGATGATGAGCACCGGCACGCGCCGGGACACCGCCCGCTCGATCTGTCGCGTCACCAGCTCCCCCACCGCGCTGCCCATCGACCCGCCCATGAAACGAAAGTCGAAGGTACCGATCTCGAGCGGGAGCTGATCGATGGTCGCCGAGCCGGAGAGGTAGGCGTCGGGCGTGCCGAGATTACGTTGAGTGGCGATCAGCCTGCCGGCATACGCGCGGCTGTCGACAAACCCGAGCGGGTCAGCGGGCTGCACATCAAGGTCGTGCCGAAAGAAGCTGCCTGGATCAACGAGATACTCGAGCCGGGCGAGCGCGTCCCATCGATGGTGCCAGCTACAGTTGGGGCACACGCCCATACGCTCAGCGAGGACCGCTCGATAAAGGATCTGCTCGCAGCCTGGACATTTGACCCAGAGCGCCTTGACCTGCGGGCCGCTCCGCGAAGGCTCGGTTGTGGTCGGGACAGGGGCAGCGTTTTCAAACCAGCGGGTGCTCGGATCGTCGCTCAACGGGGGACCCTCTGCCCGGGACCTAACGCGCCGGAAGGGCCGGGGCATGGATGGCCGTCGCAGCGTCACACTCCACGACGAGCACTGTCTTCTCCCAAGCCGCGCGACTCAGCTTCGCGGCGTCCCGCACACGTTCGTCGGAGCTCGCTCCGCTGACCGCCTCAGCCGCCGCGAGCGCGCTCGCCGCGGTCTTCTGGATATCGGCTTCGCGGCCGCGAAGTGCGCCGCTCGCCCCGCGCGCCTGCTTACGCGGATCGTCTCGCCCCTCCGCTTCGGACGCGGCCCAGGCGTCACGCGCGGCGTCCCACGCCCCGGCTGCGTCGTTCCGGAGCGGAAGACACCGGGGATCGCCCAGGTCCACATCGGGTTCAACCTCCCCAAACGCCGGCCATTGATTGACGTCTCCGAGCACCGCCGCGGTCTCCCGCGGGTAGGGCCCCATACAGTCGTCCGCGAGCCCACCATCCGCCCGCGCACCATCCCACACCGGCATCGGCCCAAGCTCGGCGGCCGAGCTATAAAAGCTGCGAAGAAGCTCCGTGGATTCGCCGGCGTTCGCGAGCTCCCGCGCGACCTCTTCGAGCAGGTAGCGGTGGCGGGGCGCCCGCGCCAGCACGTGGCGAAGGCGCGCCTCGAGCGTCGGTCGGTCCGGCCGCGCGGTCCGCCCAGCCCACGCGGGGTTCTGGAACATCCAGTTCTGGTTGCAGCCCGCCACCGGCCTCCAGCCGGAGGTCGCCAGGGAAGGTCCAAAGCGCTGCCATGCGCCCGAACCGGTGTGCACCACGAGCCAGGTCGCGCGCTCCTCGACCGAGCGCCACCGTTGGGAGGGGGTCTCGTTGTCACGCCGGCCCATCACCCGGTCCGTCAGGCCCAACAGATCGAGGATCGGACCGTCGTGAACGTAGGAGATCAGCCCGAGCTCGGTGCAAGCGACCCGCTCGCCCACCCCCGCGTTGACCACCGCCCAGGCCACCGGGAAAGGACCCTGCTCGATCAGGGAGTCCCAACCGGGCCGGGTGTTCTCGGCGAACCAGGCGTTCACGTAGCTGTCACTCTCCTGGTTCAGGCGGTCGACCGACCAGATCGAGCCCGGGCCCACCAGGGCGAGCGCGAAGGCGACACCCGCCGCGATCCGGCGGTCCCGGCTCGGGGTCCAGCGCTCCAGCGCGTCATGGACGAGGAGTCCCACCGCCGCGGCAGCAGCCGGCCACCAGGGCACGAGCAGCCGGAAGTTGGCCATGAAGTCCCCGTTCTGGACCACCACCGCCGCCGACGCCGCGAGGAACACCAGACTCGGAAGCGCACGATCATCTCGTTGGATCGCCCAGATCAGGCCACGCACTACGGCGACGACGATGATCAGGGGCAAGGCGGGCGACGGCACCTTGAGGAAGCTGATCATGTATTGGATGCCCCGCTCCGGCGGCCACTCCCCCACCTTGACGTGGAAGGTGTTGGGTAGGATCTCCCCGAACCAATAGAGCTTGAGGCCGACCAGGAGCGCGGCGGAGATCAGGACCGTCAGCACCGCCAGCCCGACACCGAGGGAGAAGCGTTCCTTTGGCCCGGCGCGCCGCCAGATGAACCAGCACCCCAGGACGATCGCCAGGAGCGCGCCGTCCGGTCGGAACCAGGGCCCGAGCGCGATACCGACGGCCGCGAGGCCCCACCGGGCACCCGCGCCAAAACGACGTAGATCCGAGCAAAAGAACGCCCAGCCCAGGGTGGTCGCCAGCATCGCCGCTGGCGGCTCAAGGCCCTGCACCATCCAGTATGGCACCCAGACGGGCACGGTAAACACCGCGAGGCTCGCCGCCCCCGCTTCGAGGCCGACACCGCGACTATAGTGCACCAACGCCAGGATCGTGCCCACGCCGCACAAGAGCCCCAGCACCTGCGACGCGGTCAGGATGTCGCCCTCGGCGAAGGGCGCGAGCATCATCGCCCAGCCCAGGTTGGTGAGCCCTTCAAGGCGTTCACCCGGGTTGAACGCCATCCCCTGCCCGTTCAACCACTGTCGGGAGTAACGGAAGGAGATGTAGGCGTCGTCGGTCCAGGTGTTTCCGAAACGGGTCGCCTGTACGAGGAGGACCGCGACGGCGCCCAGCACCAGGGCGCGGCTAGGTGACAACACGCGCCGCTCCGACACGCAGCCGGCCCCCGCTGAGCTCCGCGTTGACGAAGGGGAGAGCCCGGTTCTCGGCGCCGTGCCCTACGGGGAGCTCACCCAGCACCGGTACGCCCCGGCCCTCGAGCCGCTCCATCAACACATCCTGGACCGTATAGTCCGCGCCTTTGACCGGGTGACAGCCCACCATCTGGCCAATCACGAACGCCGCGGCCCCATCCAGGCTGCCCGACGAGATCAGTTGGGTGAGCATCCGATCGACCCGATAGGGTCCCTCGCCCACCTCCTCCAGAAGCACGATACAACCCTCAAACTTTGGCTGCCACGGCGTCCCGCACAGCGACGCGAGCACACACAGGTTGCCGCCACGTAGCGGCCCCGTCGCCGAGCCGGCTACCCAAACCTGCCCGGAGACCTCTGCCCCTTCGCCGCGCAGAAGCGCTCGAAGATGCTCGCGTGTCGCCTCGTCGCACGTGTCGGCGAGGCTGTGGAGCACCGGCGCGTGTACCGCGGGCTGGCCGAGGTCCGCCAGGGGGTTGAGGAGCGCGGTGCCGTCCGAAAAGCCGAAAAAGGGCCTGCCCCGCAGCTGGGCCCAAGGCAAGGACGGGAGCAGACGGGAGAGGCCGTAGCCGCCCCGCGCCATCCACACCGCGTCCCAATCTCCCGTCAGCGCATCCGCAAGATCCCGGCCGCGAACATGGTCTTCACCCGCCAGGTAGCGCCACGTGGCCGCCGCTCCGGGGAGGAGGCGAGGACGATAACCCCAGCTCGAAAGCAAATCGATCCCGAGCGCCAGACGGGCAGGGTCGTAGATGCCGGAGGGCGCGATCACCGCGATCCGGGCGGAAGGAACCAACATTCGGCGGTGATAACCGACCTTCGGGGTGCGCCGCATCCTCCTGGCGGCTACCCTTCATCCGTGTTGTTGCTCCTCGCCGCCTGCTGGTCACCGCCCGCGTCTCAGCCGCCGCCCCCGCCCGAGTCTGCGGAGGAGGCGATGCAGGCGTTGATCGAGGCGAGTCGCCACCAGGCCGGCACAGAGGATGACGCGCCGGACCCCGCGGCGACGGAGCCACCCGCTGAGGGCGACGAAGGTGCCGAAGGCGGGGCTGAGGCGCCGGAAGGCGACGCCGGGGGACCGGATGAGGATCCGGCGGCACCCGGAGCTGCATCGGAGGCTCCCGAGGGGGACGCCACGCCGGACGCAGAGCAGGGCGAAACGGAGCCGGCTGCGAAAGCGCCGTTTGAGCCCTTCGGGGCGGTGACTGTAGCGGCGCCGCTCACGCTGGTGGACGACGAGGGCAAGCCCGTAAAAGTGTTACTGAATCCTGGGACGTCGGTGTACGTGCTCGCAGCGGAGGCCACCCGCGTCAAGGTGCGCTGCGAGCTCTGCCTGCCCCAGGTGGTCGGCTGGGTCCAGGTCGCCTCCGTCAAACCCCGATGACGCCTCAGCGTCGCTGCCGGAGCACACGATGACCCTGGGGGTGTTCTTGGGGATGTTCCTGGGGATCAGCCGCGTGCTGGCGGGTCCCGCGCCCCCGATCACCAACGGCAGCGAGAGCGCCGGGTATGAGGCGGTCGTAGCATTGGAGGCCGAATACGAAGGCGAAGCTTTCGGCTTCTGCTCGGGAACGCTGATCGCGCCGCGCTGGGTCTTGACCGCGGCGCACTGCGCTGACGTATATATAGCGTTGGAGGCTGATGGTTACCCGAGCGCGAGCGTGGTGGCCGACGACAATCTCGACGATGCGGGCTTCGAGGACCGGGCGGAGGTCATCGACGTGCGCCTGCACCCAAGCTGGGACGAGGACTACGAGTCCGGGACCGACTTCGCTCTCCTGGAGCTCAGCAGCGACCTCTCGGTGGATTTCATACCCATCGCGCGCGACGGGCTCAGCACCAATGACGTCGGCGAGGACCTGCGCTGGGTGGGCTTCGGCGCCACCGACGCTGACGGGAGCGGCTTCGGGGTTAAACGCGCGGCGGACCTGCCGCTGGTGATGCTCCAGGACCGCCTGCTCTTCAGCATCGACCCGGACGACGGACAATCGGTGTGTTTTGGCGACTCCGGCGGCGCGGCGCTGCAGGTCCACGATGACGGCAGCGTAGCCCTCGTAGGCGTCACCAGCTTCATCCTCGACTACGGCGGTCTCGAGTGCGGCGGGGCCTACAGCATCGGCGGGAGGGTAGACGCCGTGCTCGACTTCCTCGACACGCACGTCGATTTCGAGGCGACGAACACCGACAACGACAACTTCGGCGGTAACGACCCGGACGCCGGGCGCGGCTACGAGGCCAACGAGAGCGAGGAGCTGACCCCCTGGCGGGAGCAGGAGGACGCCGGCTGGGCCGCCTGCGCCGTCGGTGGCGGCCTCCACCCCGCCGCGTTCCTGGGCGCCGTCGCGCTCCTACGTCGTCGGACGCGACGCGGCGCAGCCGCAGATCAGATCGGTTAGCGGGCGAGCCCGCGTTTTTCCGCCCCGGACCGAGGAGCCGATGGAGGTCATCACCCATCCTGACGAAATGGCCGCCCGTTGCCGTTCACTCCGCCGATCCGGCCGTCGTATCGGCTTTGTGCCGACCATGGGCTACCTGCACCGCGCCCACAGCTCCTTGATGGAGCTGACCCGCCCCGACTGCGATGTGTTGGTGGTGAGCATCTACGTCAACCCGCTCCAGTTCCTGCCGGGTGAAGACCTCGCCCGGTACCCACGGGACCCCGAGGGTGACCGCCAGCGCTGCGAAGACGCTGGGTGTGACCTGCTTTTCTTCCCTGAGAGCCTCTATCCACCCGGCTTCGTGACCCGCGTCGCCGTGCCTGCCTTGTCTCAGCGCTGGGAGGGCGCGGCGCGCCCCGGACACTTCGAGGGCGTCGCCACCGTAGTCTCCCGACTCTTCGGCATCGTCTCCCCCGATCTCGCCACGTTTGGCGAGAAGGACTATCAACAGCTCGCGGTGATCGAGGCGCTGGTTGAGGATCTCTACCTGCCCGTGAACGTCCGGCGCGGTCCGCTGGTCCGCGACGACGACGGCCTGGCGTTATCCTCGCGAAACGTCTATCTTTCGCCGACCGAACGGCGCCGAGCCACCTCGCTCAGCCGGGCGCTGGCACACCTCGCTGCCCACCCCTCGCGCTCCTCTGCGGAGCGCATCGCGGCTGCCGCTGAGATGATCGACGCCGACGAGCTCGATTATCTGGCGGTGGTCGATCCACGGTCACTGGAGCCGATCCCCGACGTGGTCGCCGGAGCTCGCGCCCTGGTCGCCGCCCGGTACGGCCGCACCCGCCTCCTCGACAACATCGCCGTAGACACGCCCGAATGAACACCCCGCTGATCCCGTGGGAGATCCTGCCGATCGCGGCATTGCTGCTTGTCAATCGACTGGCGATGCCGCTCTATCATCGCCGCGTATGGGTATACTGGGTGGTGCAGGGCCTCAACGCCGCGACCCTGGTGGGCGCGATTATCTTCGGCGTTCGGGGCGGGGAGACCGACCTCGTCGCGGGCCTGCTCGTAGGCGCCGTGCTGCTGTTCCACCTGGTCCAGAACGTCGCGATCCGGCAGCGGCATGAGCTGGCCGAGACGCGCGAGTCGAACTTGAGGGAGCACATGCGGGTGGCCCGGGACCTGAGGGACGACAACCTCAAGTCTCCGTGAGCTCGTCCGGAAGGAACTCCCGCTCCTGCGAGTTCACCGGGCCCAAGGTACGGATCCGCGCCACCGCCATCACGCCGGGGCGTCCGGGCAGCTCGACGGCCTCCATGATCTCGGGCACCCCCGCGCGCGAGACGCTGGCGGCGGTCGCGACGGTCTCGCCCGGGGCCGCGAGCTCCAACAAGGACATGATCAACGGGCTCTCTTCGCTGGCCACCAAGAAGCGCTGACGGCTCGGATCCCGCGCGCCGTCCCCAAGGAGACCCACCCAGGCCTCCGCCGTGTGCACCACCACCGTCAGGTAGAGGCTCGCCGCGCCCCGAGCGGCGCGCTCCTGGTTGAGGTAGGCGACCGCGAGGTGGAGATCCCGGGCGAGGGCGAGGGCCCGCCGGGCATGGTCGGCATGAAGGAGAGGGGCGTTGAGCACGGCGCGGAGCTCTCCGCCAAAATACCGGTCCACTGCCGCGTCGGCGCGTAATGCCACTCGCGCGCAGGCATCGAGGTAGCTGCTCACGGTCGCCAGCGCACGATCCGCTTCTTCGGCGGTCAACACCGAGAGTCCGCCGAGGCGGGCCACCACCGTGCTGACCTCGCGGCGGGCGGGCCGCAACGATACGCTGCCGTCCGCCAGCACGCGACGGGCCTGCTCGGTCGTGAGGTACATCGCCAGGAGCTCCCAGGCTTCTTGCCGACGACTCTCCGCGGCCGCAGCTGCGGCGATGCGGTCCCTTGACTCCTGAACCAGAAACAGCGCGGTCGTGCCCACCACTCCCAGACCCACGAGGTTGGACACCACCGCGGATGCGTCAGAGAACACACCTGCAACCCCGCCAAATCCAAGCCACACCACCAGCGACACCGCGCTCGCCGCCGCCGTCAGGCCGATCGACATCCGGAAGGCCGTGGTGAGGATCACGAGGCCGAAAGCGCCGGGCATCAGCGACGCGAGGGCGTGATCGCTGAGCGCGACGAGCACCACCGCCGCGACGTCCGCGCCCATAGTAGCGTAGGGCAACCAGTCGGGCAGCGTCCCGGGCGGCCGCCGGAAAAGTTCGGTAAAGGCCGCCGAGAACATCACCGTCAGGCCGAGGACCGCCAGGGGCCACCACGTCGGCCCGTCCGCACCAAAAAGGAGGTTGACCAACGCCCATCCGAGCGTGACCATACCGCGGATGCTGTTGACCAGCCGCTCAGCGCGCCTCCCGGTCTCACCCACGGAGACCCCCAACGGCGTTGACCAGCCCGCCGAGGAGCCGGAGCCCCTCGCGGATGTGCTTCGCCGGTTCTATCGGGTTGTACCATCGAAAGTAGACATCCCAATCCGCTGGGCGGAGCGGGGACAAGCCTGAGTGGGTGGTCTCCACCAGGAAGCTCGGGATGCCGTACTTGCCATAGAGGTGGTCCACCTCCATGCCCAAGCCGCGAAAAAAGAAGGCCCACCGGGAGAGCTGGCGCGGACGGTACGCCTGAGGACCCATCGCGGCGGCCATCGCGGTAGCGAGGGTGTGCAGCTCGCGCCAGTCGGGCGCGCGCTCCCGCCGCCCAGCCCAAGGATAATAGATATAACCTCCGTAAGAGTGGAGACTCACCGCGGCGTCATAAGGCCGGGAGCCGGCCAACTGGTCGAGCGCCCGGCTCTCGGGCTGAGATAGCGGCGAGGGTGAGGTCGTGTAGCGGCGCGGCATGATGTGACGCCAGACCGCGTCGGACTCTCGATGGATCTCGAAGTCCCGGTTGAGATCCACCTTGTTGGCATTTCCCCGGCGATAGAGGTTTCGCCCCTCCACGAGGTCGGCCTCCACCCGGGCACGCCCATCGACGTTGAACACCGGCACCACGGTGAGCGCGACGTCGGGGTGCGGGTACCGGACGCTCTCGACCAGGAAACTGGCGGCGATCTCCGCGGGCACCCACTCCAAGGCGTGGATCTGCGCGATCACCAGGATCTGAAAGGTCGGGGTCGTCGCCGGATCACGAACCTCAAAGGCCCAGATATCGCGATCCTCCACGGAGCGCCCCATCACGAAGGGCCGAATGACCCCGGGGCGCTCGCGCACCAGCGGCGCCACGTCCGCCGCGATCTCCGCCCAGAAACGGTAAGCCGGCTCGGGGTGCGGGCTGACGGGCGGCAGTGAGCTGAGGAAGCTCTGGGCGGCCGCGAGGCAGGTGAGGGGCAGGAACATGGTGTTGGCGCCTTGATAGCCCGTCGGCTAGCCGTTTGTCACGGATCGTCACGCTGCTCCCGCACGCCGACCCCGGGGACCGATTAATCGGCGCCATGCCCGCCACCCCCGAACCCAACCTCGCCGCGGGCCAGTGGTCCCTCCGGTTTGACGGGGGCACCCTGGTGCTCGACGGCGCCGACCCCGAAGATCTGCCCGAGGGATTCGTCTGGGACGCGCGCATCGGGCGAGCGCGCGCGCCGGGATCGTGTTGGCGGAGCCTCTACGAAGCCGCCGCGGGCCAGGCTTTTGAGGATCGGGCCCGGGGGTGGACCCGGCTCGACAGCTTACGCCACCTCACCTCCCGACCGGCCCGCCGGTACCAGGATGAAGCCGTAGACGCGTGGCGCAAAGCCGGCCGGCGGGGGGTGGTCGTGCTCCCTACCGGCTCGGGCAAGACCTACGTCGCGGAGCGCTGCATCGCCGATACGCGGCGTTCTACGCTTGTGGTGGTGCCGACCATCGATCTTCTGTCCCAGTGGTATGCGCTCTTGCACGCGGCGTTCGGCGTTCCTGTCGGTATCCTTGGCGGCGGTCACCACGAGATCGAGGAGCTCACGGTGACCACCTACGACTCCGCGGCGATCCACATGGACCGGTTGGGCGCCCGCTTTGGCCTCGTGGTGTTCGACGAGGTGCATCACCTCCCGGCGCCCGGCTACCTCCGCGCGAGCCAGGCGATGCTCGCGCCGATGCGGCTCGGGCTCACCGCGACGCTAGAGCGGCTGGACCAGCGCCACGATCTGTTGGACGACGCGGTGGGCCCGGTGGTCTATAGGCAGGAAATCCCCGATCTCGCGGGCGACTACCTCGCGCCTTATGACGTCGAGGTGCTCAATGTCTCGCTCTCTGACGCGGAGCGGCTGCGCTATGACCAGCTTCGTGGCCAGTTTCGCAGCTTCGTCGATCACAACCGTATCCGACTGGGCGGCCCCGACGGTTGGCAGCTCTTCCTCAGCGTCGCCTGCCGCTCGAAGGATGGGCGCGCCGCGATTCGAGCGTGGCGGGACTCCCGCGAGATCATGTGGTCCAACGAACGAAAACTGGAGCTCGTCCAGGAGATCGTGACCGCGGAGTGGGGGCGCCCGACCCTGATCTTCACCAACGACAACGCAACCGCCTTGCGGATCTCCAAACTGGTGCTCGCGCCGTGTATCACCCACCGCACGGAGCTCAAGGAAAGACGGGCCTATATCGAAGCTTTTGCCACCGGTGAGCTCAAGGTCCTGGTGACCTCGCGGGTGCTCAACGAAGGCGTGGACCTACCCGCCGCCGAGGTGGCGATCATCGTCAGCGGTACGAGCACGGTCCGCGAATCGGTACAAAGACTGGGGCGAATCTTGAGACCAGGCCCCAACAAACAGGCGACGCTCTACGAGCTCGTCGCCGAGAACACCACCGAGGTGCAGTCCTCCGAGCGGCGCCGGAGCCACGATGCTTACCGCTGATCTGCTTCGATTCCGGACGAAAGATGGCAAGCTCCTGCCCCAGCTCCTCGATCCGTCCGACAAGCGCCAGATGGGGCGAGCGACCGAGGTCTTTGAGCTCTTCGGCGCTCACGTGGGCCAGACCCGCGGGGAGCTCGAGGAGGCGCTGGAGGGCCTGACGGGTCAGAACGACGCCAAGCTGGTGAACGGCCTCATCAAGATCGCCTTCGACCGGTCGGAGCTGGAGGTACAATCTATCCTTCCGCCCGCGGCGATCCGCGCGCTGGTCTTCCGCACCGCCGCTCGGGTGGGGCCCCTGTCCCCGGTCGCGCTCGAGGGGGGGCGGCCGACGGCGCAGGCGGTGTTCGAGAGCGTCGCCGCCGAGCTCGGGGTGGACGCGAATGCCCTGGAGGCGGGGCTCTACGCGGACGCGGCCGAAGCGGCGGTGCTCACTCAGGTTCCGCTGGCCTCGGCGTCGGAGCTGCTGCATCGTTACAACATCGCCTTGGTTCAAGCCGCGCTTTACGACGCCGATTCGCTGCGGCTCACGCTCCACCACCCCGGGCCGGGTCGCCTCCGCCAGCTGCTGCGCGCCGCCCGCTTCTGTCAGTTGATCCATCAGGCGCGCCCAACCGAAGACGGCGTCGAGCTGGTCATCGACGGGCCGGCCTCCCTCCTCAAGCAGGGCGCGCGCTACGGCGTGGCGCTCGCCCGGTTCTTCCCAACCATCCTCCTCATCCCCGAGAAATGGTCCCTCGTAGCGGAGGTGGCTCGTGCGGGACGGAGGCTCAAGTTGGAGGTCGACCCCAGCCTGGGCCTACAGGCCTTCCAGGCCGACCATGGCGCCTACGAGACCCGCGAAGCACGCTGGTTTGCCGAACGTTTTGAGGCGCTCAACAGCGGGTGGGAGCTCCGGCGTGACCCCCTGCCGCTGGTCCAGGGGGGAGAGGCGGTGGTGGTGCCGGACTTCAGCTTCACCAAAGACGGCAAGGTGGCGTGGTTGGAGATCCTCGGCTTCTGGCGGAAGGCCTCCTTGGAGCAGCGCGTCGCGGCGACGCTCCGTTACGGGCCACCTGGCCTGGTGCTGGCGGTCTCGAAAAACCTCGCGACCGACGCCGCGTTGAAGCTGCCGGACCAGGTCGTGCCCTTCGCTGAGGTCATCCCCGCGAAGGAGGTGCTCAAACGTATCGAAGCGCTGGCCCAGCCCGAGGGGGCGGAGCTCGCACCCGCAGCTACGACAACCCGGAAAACCGGCGCACGTCGGGCCAAGAAGTCAGAGTAGCTGCGCCCGGCAGAAGTCCCGAGCCGGTCGGCCCTCGAACCTGTCGCCTATGTCTCCGACGAGATCTGTCACCAATGTACCGAGTCGTAGCCCGGTCAACGACGATGACGACACCGATGACGACACCGATGACGACACCGATGACGACACCGATGACCAGGTTCTCTCGGCCCCACTGGGACACCGAGACCTGCCACACGCCGGTCAAATAGCGCGGACTAAAGGACCTCGCCCAACCGGATCGCCGCGGCGAAGGTGTTGATCGCCTCCCGCCGATCCACGATGGTGACCGTCGAGAGCTGCCGCGAGCGCGCGGCGTCGGCGTAGTTCGACAACACGTAGCCGCCGTGACGCTGCCGTTTGAGCACCCAGATCGAGCCGTCAGGGAGCTCGCCGACGATGAGGCCGAAGGCGCCGTCGACCGCGCGAAGCACGTCGTCCATGGAGTGAGGGAAGGTCGGCCGAGGCATTCGGCCGCGTATCGCGCGTGGCGGTGGGTGGCCCATGGGAGTTCCCGTTCTCCGCCCCGCCGCCCCTCGCCCCGAGACCAGGTCCGTCACCCCATCGAGCGCACGAGGCGGACCCCAAGGGTATTCAGCCGGTTGGACCACAAATCTCCGGCACGCGTCGCACATCGGGCCCGACGGCTCTCGAGCCCCCAACCGCCACCTCGGAAGGCCCGCAGCGCGCCGCCCTCAGCCTGTCCCGAGGGGGAGAAGAGGTCCTGACACCAAGTGCGTACGTTGCCGGCCATACCACGCACCCCGTAGGGGCTCTGGTCGTCCGGGAAGCTGTCGATCGGCGCGGGCAGGGGCCGCGAGGCGTGGGCATCACGCGTACAGGCAAAGGACCTGTCGAACTCATTGCCCCAGGGGTAGAAGCGCCCGTCCACCCCGCGGGCGCCCTTCTCCCACTCGAGCTCGAACGGCAAACGCCAGGCGAGGCCGTCCCGGGCGCTCCGCCACGCCGCAAACGCGCTCGCGTCCTCCCAGTTGATGAGCGTCACCGGCCAGTCGAGCTGCCACAGGTCCCCGTCCGCGTCGGGCAAGGGCACAAAGCGGCCATCCGAGCCGCGCCCGACGGTCGCTTCGCCCGACGCGCCCGAGGTCCCGGCGCGCTCCCGCGGCGCGTGCCGCCACGCCTCCTCCTCGCGCCCCACTGCCACGAGCGCGTCAAGAAAGTCCAGGTATTCCCTCAGACTCACGGGGAATCGCTGAATCACGAAGCCGTCCACCCAGACCCGCCGCCCCGGCACGGAGAAGGCCGCCTCCCGATCGCCGCCGGCCCAGAACCAGCCCGCCGGCACGTAGACCTGCTCGTCGGGCAGCGCCTGCGGTGGGATGAGAATGGGCGTTGGGGTAGGCTCCCCGGCCCGGATCGCCCGCCAATGCTCCCCGCGGCCCAGCGCGACGGGATACCGCACCGCCGAGGAGGGCCCGCGAATCACGAGGAGATAACTACCTCTTGGCAGGGCAGGTGCGTCGAGCGGCGCGGGGAGGGTACGGATGTGCTCCGGCACGAGTCGGCGCTTCCGCTCGACGTAACGGTAGATCTCGACGGTCGCCGGCAGGTCGGTCTGGAGCGTGACCGCGTCGCTGCCGTCGAGGTGTCGTGCGTGACGGCCATCATCGTGGGCCGCGAGCAACGCCTCATACCGGGCGGTCCCCGCACGATCGTGGGTGGCCTCGGCGTCGTCGAGCAGGCGTCGGTACTGGTCGGCAAGCCGGGCCCGGGCTTCCGGCAGCTCGGGGCATCGGCTCACCGCGGCGTGGAGCAGGCGTAGCCGGTGCGCGTCGGCGGCCTCGGCGTCATGCTCGTGGCCCGCGGCCCGCTCCTGAAGCTCCCAGGCGGACTCCCGGTCGCCCAGCGAAGGATCACCCCGGAGCATCGAATTCGCCCGTTCCCGCAACGCAGCCGCCGCCGCCTTGTCCGCCTCGATCGCCGGAGCCAAGGCCTCCGCGTCGGCCACGACCGCCAGGGCCTCCTCGCGGCGCTGGGCCCCGTCCAGCCATGAGCGCGCCGCGTCGGCCAGCGCCTCGGCGTGGCCCGGCCGCGCGCCGGGGTCTCGCGCCATCGCCGCGAGGCACAGCGCCACCAGCTCGGGCGGGAGCTCGCCGGTCGGCGGCGGCGGCGGGCCCGCGAGCACCGCACGGAGCACATCGCGGGGCGTAGCGCCGCTGTAGGGCGGGTGGCGAGTGAGGATCTGGTAGAGCACGGCGCCGAGCGCGTAGATGTCCGCGGCGACCCCGAGCACCTCGCCCCGCGCCTGTTCGGGCGCCATATACGCCGGGGTGCCGGCGATCTCCGACGGGCCGCCGTCGGAGACGAGCGCCGCCGCGAGCCCCCAATCCAAGACAAACACCTCGCCGTAGGCCCCCAGCATGAGGTTGGAGGGTTTGAGGTCGCGGTGCAGCACCCCCTGCGCGTGGGCGTAGGCCACCGTCTCGCACACCCGCACAAACACCCCAATCAAACGGCGAAGTGGCCAGTCGAGCACCTCCGCGAGCGTCTGCCCGTGGACCTCCTGGAGCGTGAACCAGGAGCGGCCATCCGCGAGTTGGCCGGCGTCGTGTACCGGCACGATTCCGGGGTGCTGCAAGGACGCGGTGATCCGGGCCTCTTCGGCGAAACGTGCCGGATCGACCCCAACCCGAGCATGAATCAGCTTGAACGCTACATTTCGACCGAGTTGCCGATCATGCACCCGCCGGACCTCGGCCATGCCGCCGACCCCGAGGAGTCCACGATCTTGATACCGTTCGGGGAGAAGCCGGGCGGCTTCCGTCGCCTCAGGGTGCTGGCGACCCTCCGCCCCAGCGACCTCGCACGTCCAAGTCGAGTCTCCCACCAGCGGCGAAGCTCGCTTCGGATCGGCGCTGTCCGACGCGGAGTACTCCTGCAACGAGCTGATGGACGACGCCGACGAGGCGTTCGAGAGCGTCTCGGTGCTGGGGAGCGCGTTGATCTTCCTCTTTGAACAGGAGTTCGACGACGACAAGCAGCCCGCCGCCGACCCCTACGTCGGCCTGTGGATGGACCGCGAGCCTATGGTGGACGACTACGAGCGCTACCTCTACGCGTTGAGCTACCACAACGGTATGAGCTACCTCCTCGGCGGCGAAGAGAGCCCCGGCCTCTCCTGGGTGGACCTCACCAGCTCTGAGGAGGGTGCCACCGGCAGCTTCGGCACCATCTACTGGAACGGTGACTTTGAAGCCGAAGATTGTGGGAGCCTCAGCTTCGGTGGCGGTGGGCGAGAACCCGAGCCCGAAGAAGTCGGGGACGACACCGACGGATACGACCTCAGCGAGTGAGCCTTCGCTCCGTGCTCGACGGCGCCGCCTTGCCCCGCGCGCCCGGCCCGGGTACCCCCCTGGGAGTAAAGGAGCGTTCATCTCTACCGATCCCCTCCTGGCCCGCGTCACGGCGCTCGATCCCGGGCTCGCGGCTGAGCTCGACCGTCGCTGGCGCCGAATGGTGGGCGCTACCGAAGCCCTGGTGTGGGCCCAAAGCCGGCTCCCCGCGCTGCTCGCCGCGGGCGGCGGAAGCGGCGTACTCACCGTCCTGGTCGAGCTGGCGCACGAGCTGACCGACCCTGCCGACATCTGGGCGCTCCAGTGGTCGGGCAGCCTGAAGTCACCGAGCATCACGGCTTTTGTGGCGGGAGGCAGCCGCGCCCTCGCCGTGCCGGCGCCCGAAGAGATCTCCCGGACGATCGTGGGCCACGTGCTCGGCTCGGCTCGTCCCGGCTGGTTCGACGATGCCGCTTCGGATCCACGGTTTGCCGCCGCAGAGAGCGTGGTGCTGCGGCACACGGGGGCGGTGGGCTGCTTGCCCGTAGGCCGCGCCGGCGTGCTCTACCTGCAACGCCAGGAAGGCCGCTTTTCGGCGGAGGCACGCGACCGACTCACGGCGTTGGTGGCGTTAGCCGGCCCGGTGCTCGACCGTACGTCCGCGACACCCGCGCCGTCCGCGGCGCGCCCCGTCCGCCCGGTGCCCGGCATGGTCGGCAGCGCCCCCGCGATGGGCCCCCTCTATGACAGCATCCGCGCCTTCGGCCCGATGCCCTGGCCCGCGTTGATCCTGGGGGAGACCGGCACCGGCAAGGAGCTGGTGGCCCGCGCGCTCCACGCCGCTTCGCCTCGTGCCGATGCGCTGCTGGTGGCCGTCAACTGCGGCGCCATCCCGCCCGAGCTGGCCGAGAGCACCCTGTTTGGTCACGAAAAGGGTGCGTTTACCGGAGCCGATCGGCGGCGGGAGGGGCTGATTGAGCGGGTAGGGAACGGCACCCTGTTCCTCGACGAGGTGGGGGAGCTGCCGCCGCTGCTCCAGGTCAAGCTTCTGCGTCTGCTTCAAGAAGGCAGCTTCGAGCGGGTAGGTGGGGACCGTGAGCTGAAGTTCTCGGGGCGGGTCATCGCCGCGACCTTGCGGAAGGTGGACGACCCCCAGGCCCGCGGATCCTTCCGGGAAGACCTGTATCATCGCCTCGCCGCGAGCGTGCTCCGGGTGCCCCCGCTCCGGGACCGGCGTGAAGACATCCCCACGTTGGCCGAACACCTTGTCGGCCGGGCCCTGGCCGCCTTGCCCGGCCAGCAGATGATCGAGATCTCGGAGGAGGCCCAACAATTCCTGGCCAGCCAGGAGTGGCCCGGCAACGTACGCGAGCTCGAGAACCGCACCCGGAGCGCAATCGCCCGGTGCCTCGCGGCCGGGGACACAGTCCTGTCAACCGGCCATTTTGACGGTCCAGCAGGACGCCGGCTGGTGAACAACCTCCCCGAAGCGGTAGACGCTTTCCAGCGGGAGCAGGTGGAGCTGGCGCTCCGCGGTGCAGGGGGCAACCGCACCAAGGCGGCCGAGCGGCTGGGGGTGAGCCGGCAGTGGCTCTACCAGTTGTTGGCGAAGTGGGAGCGGTGAGGGGGCGCGGGGGACGCCGGATGAGCGCCTCAAACGTCTCCTCTCTGGCCGCTGCTCGTCGGCCGCCGCTCGCTCGGGCCGTCTCCGCGGCCGCCGCTACGAGAAGCCCCGCTTAGGAAGAAGCCGACGGAGGCTCCGCGGATGAAGGGTCAGGGCGAAGCGCTCGAAGCTCCCCGGGAACCGGAGCTTGTCCGTCCAGCGTCCGGCCGACGAACCGGAAGCGAACGACCCGCCTCCACGATCGCGCCAAACTCAACGCGCTCTGACGAGGACAACCGCGAGGTTGACCGGCCAGGTTTCGCGGCCCGCAGGCCCTCCAGACCCTCGCGGCTGTACCCTCGCATCCAGTCGTTCATGGTTGAGCGGCCAACGTCGAACGCGTCGGCGACGTCCACAACCGGCTCACCGTCGATGTAGCGCAGTATCGCCAGCGCACGCTGCCACTCGCCGATAGCACCGCGCGCGTACGCGTCGTCCCGAAACGCCCGCAGCGTGTCGGCGGCTGCCGCCGTGAGGCGGTCCGCGGAGATCACCTCTCCAGTCCTCGCTCGTCCCATACCGGCTCCTTGGTAGTCCTGAGAGGATGACACGGTTCAGTTGACGCGTCAAGGCTGATGCTCGATACCGTCGAGCTGTTTCATTCAGAGAGGGCGGAAGGACTGAAAACATCCACTTGTAGCATCACTCTTGGCCGCTGATCGGGCTGATCGGGCGAGCGGGTTCCGCCCCCACAACCCGGTCTGTACGAGCTGGTACGTGGTGGCGTGCGGCGGCGTTTCCAGGGTTGTTGGCGGGCCTCTCGACCACGCCCCTCGAAGGCCCGCTCAACGAGCTCGAGCGCGAGGACGTCCCCGTCCCAAGTTAGGGTGTAGCCAACACCCTCTTACACGGGCTCATCCCCGATGGAGCGCTCCGGTGAGCTCGACCCTCGTAGACCTCGCGGACGTCTCCCCCCTCGACGCGCCCAAACTTCGTGAGGCGCTGACGCAGGTGCGCCTCGAAGAGATCCGAGATGCGGACAGTCCGGCGTTCCACGCTGCTTATGACATGCTCGCCGCGTGTTTCTTCGACCGCGGCGAGCTCGAAGATCGGGACCACCTCGCCGCCTTCGTGCGGCAGCCCCGCATCGTCTACGACCGCACGCTCGAGGGCACCTACCACCTGATCGCCGCGTTCGACGGCGATACCTTGGTGGGAGTGCGGGACTGCTACGTCGATCTCGACCTCGAACAGGGCCTCTGTGTCGTGGCCCTGGCGCACAGCTACGTCGACCCGGCGTGGCGGCGCCGTGGACTCGCCGCCGCGCTCCGCACCTGCCCCCTGACCCTGGCGCGCCGGACCCTCGAGCATGGTTTCGGACGGCTGCTGCCGACGCTGGTCGTGGCAGAGATGGAGCCTGCCGATCCCAACGATCCGGCCACCGTGGTGCGGCTCATGGCCTACGGTCGGTCGGGCTTCTCTGTGCTGGACCCCCGCCGCGTGCCCTACTCCCAGCCCGAGTTCCGAGACCTGCCCGAGGCCAGCCACACTGGCATCCCGCTCCTCGGTGTGGTGCGGACGCTGGGCGTCGAGGGCTCCCCTGAGGGCACGGTGCCCGAGCACGTCGCCGCCGCCTTCCCCCGGCTCTTTTACGTCTGCCACCGGATGTTCTTGCCGGGTGAGCGCGTGGACCCCTCCGAGGCGCACGTCCGGAGCCGGCTCGAGGCCGGGGGAACGCCGGTCCCGCTCCTGCCACTGCCGACCTCGACCGCGTCCCTCGGCTCCTTGGCCCCCCTCGTCCGCGGCGCGGTGCTCCCGCTCTACCCGCCCGGGCTCCGCGGCCCCGACCCCCAGTACGCACCCCCATCGGAGGAATACGCCCGCCTCCTGGCGAATTGGGCCTGACCTCCGTCGTGGCTCACGCCGTCCGCTGAGCGCTGTCGCTCACTCCCACACGAGCGGCGTGTAGTTCACCTCCGGATCCGACTGCTCGCTCACGCTCCAGAGGCCGAGCCCATCGGCGGAGAACGCGATGCTCTCGCTCTGCGCCTCGGAGGGCAGCGCGACCGGACAGGGCTCGCCCGCAAAAGCGTCAACCACGGGAAATGAACGGTCAACCCTAAAAATCCACCCGGTCGTCCCGTAGGTACGGATGATGATCAGGTCGCCCAGCGGCGAGAATCCGGCGCCGGTGGTCGCGCCACCCGAGAGCGGCTCCACCGAAAAATCCAGGTAGGCCTGCTCTTCCAGCACGGTCAAGGTGTCAGGCTCGTGCGGCGCGGGCTTGCTGTAGATGTGGGAGGGACCGCCGTAGTCCTTGGTGGCGATCCAGAGGTCGCCGGTGACCGGGTCGATAGCGAAAGCTTCAACGTCGTGCATTCCGTCGGCGTAGGAGATCTCGAGCTCGTCCACCTCCAGGTCGCCGTTGTCGGCGTTGGGGTCGGGCTCGGGCAGCATGGCGATTTGCACCTCTGCCCGGTCATAAGGCGCGTTGTCACCCGTGTCAGCGAGGTACAGGCGCCCGTCCGGCCCGAGCGCGAGGTCCTCCCAGTCGCGCGCTGTCGCGGTCGGGAGCTGGAACAGGGCCTGAACGGCGCCGGCGGTGTCGATGCCGATGAGCGTCGGGTCGTTACCCGCGTCCTCGATCAGCCACAGGGTGCCTGGCCAGACCGCGCTCTCGGCGACGCCGGAGATCTCGGTGAAGCGGCTGTCCAGGAGCTGACCGGCCGAGCTGGCCTCGCCGGTGGTGGGACAGGGTGCAGGCTCGACGTCGAGCGAGAGCGTCTGGGTGACCGACGCGCCCTTGAGCGTCGCGGTGGCGCGAACGAAATATTCGCCCGATCCAAGCCAGGTGTGCGTGACCTCCGCACCACTGGCCACGTTGCCGTCGCCCAGGTCCCAGCTCACGGTGGCGGCAGGGTCGGTGACGGCGGTGAACGTGACCGGCGCAGGAATATGCGCGACAGAGGCCGATGAAGTCAGCTCCAACTGCAGCGCGCCGACATCGGCGCCGGCACCAGCGTCGGCACCAGCGTCGGCACCGGCGCCGGCCGACGACGCACAACCCGCCACGAGCATGCCGGCCCAGATCGTCTGCACCCCTCTTCTTTAGCACGGTCTGATCGAATCAGATCCTCAACCCCCGATGCGCCAGCGATCGAGCTCGCGGGGCCCCTGCGGGTCGATCAGCCGGACAACGCCGCTCGGCTCGCCGATAAGGAGGAGCCCGTCCGGACCCGCCACGACGATCGGCAGGTTGGTCTGGCCCTCCATCCCGGGCACCTCCACGAACAGCTCGGGCGGGCTCCGCACCGTAGCGGGCTCGTACCAGGTCAGCATGATGCGCGGCTTCGGCCCCGGGAGCCACCGCACCAGGGCACCCGCCCGAAACCCCAGGATGGTCCCGGGTATCACCGGCACGGGCCGCGCGGTCCGCTCATAGAACCAGCGCGCCCCGGCGCCCTCGGCGTAGAACACCCCGCCGCCCGGCGCCAGCTTCACGGGGAGGCCGCCCGCGCCGGGGACAGGGGTACGCGCCCGAAGGGTCGGGCCGACGGCGCGGTGCCAGTGCCACAGCTCGGCCTGTCCGATGCCATCGATGACAGCGAACAGGTTCGGCCCGGACACCTTCATGTCGAGGACCCGGCCGACCACGCCAGAGCTCCACACACGATCGAGCCCCGACGCCCCCGGCCGCCAGGCTTCGATCCGCTCCCCACACGAGATCCACAACAGTCCATCACGATCCTCGGTTTCGGTGACGGGGCAGGCGGGAAGGCAGCCCAGCGACCGGGGCGGGCCGTAGGGGCTGATCCGCGTGATCCGGCAGGTCGCCGGCCCCTCGTTGGCCACGACGAGCACGCACTCCTCACCCGCGATCACGCGGTGCGCCGGGACCGGCCAGACCCTGGGCGCCCCCCCTGGACGATGGATCCACACCCCGAGCTCGCCCAGAGCGGCAACCACCGCGCCGTCGTCGGTCCGCCCAACGTCGAACGGACGGACACCGCTCCCGATCTCCGGGGCGAGCGTGAGCGTCGCCCCGCGCTGGGCGGGTCCGGGAGAATTCCGGCGGACACTCCTTGGAGAGAGCACCGGGAGATCCGCCCGAAGGAGGGTATGTGTCCCGCTCGGGAGCAGCCCCGCGAGGTCCTGGACGAGCGTCGCTGTCCGCGCTCCGGCCGCGCCGGCCGCGGGCATATCGTGCAGGAGCGCGCGCACCATTGCCGCCACGCTCGATAGATCCGCGGGTCCGAACGCCAATATCCCGGCCGCGATGCTCCGACGCGCCACACGCGCGGCGTCCTCGGGCGCAGGCGCGGCTGTCGGGAGCGCCCGGGAGATCGCGAGCTCGGGGTCCTGCGGCGGATCGAGGCTCAGCGCGACGGCCAACGCCCATCGTTCGTTGGGGCCCCCTTCGTCCAGGCAACGCCCGGCCCAGGCGCGGAGCTGATCGGGGTCGGTGTCGCGTAGCGGCCACAACGTCGTCATCGCGGCCCGCCGGGCGTCGGCGGCCCAAAGCGCTCCGGCGAACGCCCGCCTCAGGCGCAACGTCTCGGCCGGGGCCGCGTTGCCGAGCGCCGTCAACGTCGCGGCCACCGCCCCACGCCGGAGCGCCAGGGCGATCGCGCGGTCGGGCTGACCCAGACGCACCCACAGGCCGAGCGCCGTCTCGGTCGGTAACTCCAGGATCTCCGCCCACTCGGCGGCGCGTTCGCCCTCCCCCCGCGCTTCGAGGTACCGCACCGCGTGTGCGGGGTCCCTCAAGAGCTCGGCCAGCACCCAAGCGGCGCGTTCCACGTCCCCCTCTGCGTCGAGGCGCGCATGGGCGTCCAGATACAGGCGGCGAAGCAGGCTGATCACCTCCGCCTCCGCGCGCTGTCGCGCCTTGGCAGCGCCCGCGGCGAGGCTCCAACCCTCACGCGGCCGGAGCTTGCTGAAGAACCAGCCCTCCGGCGCCGCCGAGCCGTCACCGCCGAGCGGGACCGCCCACCGGAGCGCCTCCAGCAGATCCAAGCCGCGGAACCTACGAATCAGCTCCTGGAGCGCACGTGCGTGCGCCCAGCTCAACCACAGCCGGGCCGAGACCAACGGAGACCAGTCGGCCCACGCGGGAAAGCGGCGTAGAATCTGCGTACCCACCCAGGCGCGGGCCGCCGCCCAGAGCTCCCCGAGCCGGCCCGCGAGGCCCAACGCGGCGCCCACCAGCAAGATGGGGCCCCCGAGGAGCACCGCGAAGCCGGCGCCGAGGAGTACGGCGGGCAAGAGCAGCACCTCGCCCAGCCCACGCAGAGCGCGCCCCGCGATCCGACCCAGCCACTCCCAGGTGCGCCGGGCTCGGCTCGGCACCGCGAGCCCCGACGTCGAAAGTCGAGGATTAGCATGGGGAAGCACGAGGCCGAGCAGCTCGGCCCCCAACCGGCGCAGCCAGGCCCCAAACCGTGTCGACCCCGAAGGCCCATCGGGGCTGCCCGCCGCCTCGGGGGCGCCCAGACCCAGCCGCGAACGCACCAGACCGAAGTGAGCCGGAGCCTCGGGCCGCGCCTCGCCGACCGCCCGGCTACGCCAGACGGGCAGCTCGCTGAGGCCGAGGACCTCGCTCGCGGATGGTGTTGCCGCCGGGCGCACCCACCAGCGGCGACCGGCGTCGGCCAGCTCGATCACCCCGGCAGGTACGGGTGTCTCCGTGAGCACCATGCTCAAACCGGGGTCAGCGCCGATGATTACGTCGCCCTGACCACCCACGGGCACCCGCCGCGCTGCACCGAACAGGATCGCCCGATAGGCCAGGTTGCCCTCGGCGTCTGGCAGGTCCACGACGCGGTCGCCGGGTCTCCAGTAGGGTG
>CANKTH010000081.1 GCA_947486185.1 Deltaproteobacteria bacterium | reverse complement strand
GGCGATCGCGCGGCTGCTCGCCCAGAAGCACATCGTTCAAGCAGACGGCAGATTCGCACGGGCGGTTCCCGCCTGAGGGGCGGGAACCGACGCCCGTTGTGTCAGCCAAGGTGCAACAGGGATCGGGTGGTGGACTGCAACGCAACAAGCAACTTCGACAAGAAACCGGCGATACCATCACATTCGTCGGCGCCGTCGTAGATGAAGGTCTTGGGCGCGTACATGTAGTCGGCCTGTCCGCGAAAGGCCCAGATCGCCTGGCAGATCCACAGGTACACTCTTTTCGGCGCGCCCCAACCATAAGGCCAGAACAGGAAACGCGACAAAAAATCGTCGCCGCCCCGCGGCAGGTTGTAACGTCCGAGCAGCTCGTGAAAGGTGTCGAAGTCGCCCAGATCGTGCTGGAGGATCTCCCACAGATCGGCGAGCGTGGACTGTACCGAGCTCACGAGGCCGTAGGCGATGTGCTCCTGGCCGGTGTCGTCGGGATCCATCACCCGGCTTCGCCACTCGACGTAGTCGGCGGAGTAGGCGGATACAAAGTCTGCCTCGAACTCCAGACGGGTGTCTCGGTACTCGAACACCAACCCCTCGTGTATTGCCCCCTCGCAAAAAGGGTCCCAGCTCACGGTCTCGCTGTTTCGACGTTGGCGGTTGTGAGGGTAGAGCTTCTCGCCACGATCACTCGGGGTGATCAGCCGAGACGCCCCCTTCCACGTCGCGCCGGTGAAAGACGGCAGCGCGTTTTCGCCCGACATCTCAAGCGAGAATCCAGGGTAGAGGATCGTCTTGGCGGCAGCGCTTGCGGGTTTGTCGATGTTGGCGTGGGGCAGAATTCGTCGATGGCCGGCGTGATCTTTGCCACAGCCGGCGACGGGCTCGCTGTTGAGCAGCGTGCTCTTCGGTCCTGGCGCCTTGGGTGGCGCCAGGCGGGAGCGGGATGGAGACGAGTTGAAGGTCTTGGGTGCGCGCCGGAGCGCCTCGGGCCCAGCCTGTGCGCCGAAGGCTTGGGACCGTACGGCAGCGAGTCGCGCGCGACGATCCGCCGCGGGAGCGACAAACCTCGGCGTGGCTGCCCAGGGGTCCTTCACGCTCGGGGCCGGCGCGGGCCCGTCTTCAGTACGAGGTGCTGCGGCGCAGGAGGGCGCGGCGGGCTCGAGGATAGCCGAGGCACAACCTGAACCGCTGGTTCCACAACCACAGCCGCAGGTGCCCATCGTCAGCTCTTCGCGACGAGGTCGATGACCGCCGCCGGGCTGCCGCTGAAGCTGCCCGTGGTGACCCACCGGACGTAACGGAGAAAGCCGTTGACCGTGGTAAAGTTACCTTCCGTGCTGAGATCCACGGTTGGCAGATCGAGAAAACCCGGTTCGTCGGTGGTGGCGGAGTGCTGCACCTTCAGCGTGCCGGTACCGGAGGTGACCACACGACAGTGGATGTTGAGCTGGTTGTAAGCGCCGGCGTCAAACCAGTCGAGCCGGGGTTGGAACAGGTTGGTCTGGAGCACGAAAGCGTCAAGCAAACGATGAGATTGAGCAGCCATGGGGAGAGATCTTGAGTGTTGGTCCAGGGTATGCAGAGAGAGTCAAGGCCCCTACCGCAACTATAGCCGAATTCCTCGTGAGCTACCCGCCCGGCCCCGAAAGAGCCCGGCCACGCCCCCATCATCCCTCACCTCGACGCTGAATCTCGCCGTGCAGCAGCGGCCCATGGCCTTCGGAGGAGGCGAGTCCAGCATCCGCGGAGATCCTGATCTTCTGTGATACGTATCGAGTCGATTGCTCACACGCGTCACCCAGCTCGATCCCCAAGCCGAGCTTCGCCGCGATCGCCGCCGCCAAGGTACAGCCGGTCCCGTGGGTGTGTCGGCTTGGGCTCCGGGGGTGTGCCCACTGACGGGTGCTGCCGTCGGCCAGGCACAACCGGTCCACCACCTCGGCGCCTTCGGCGTGCCCGCCTTTATAGAGCACCGCTCGGCCGCGCTCCCACCCGGGGCGTACCGCGCTGAGCGCGGCGGCTTCGGGCAGGTTGGGGGTGACGAGCGTCGCCAGCGGCACCAGCTCGTCCACCAGCGCCGCTATCGCATCGTCGGGTAACAGGCTCGCGCCACCCTTGGCGACCATGACCGGATCCAGCACGATCAACGGACGCTCTCCGAGGCTGTGTATCACTCTCGCGATGAGCCCGGCTGCTGTTCCCACCATGCCGATCTTGATCACATCGACCGGCAGGTCGTCAAAAACCGCCCGGAGCTGCGCCTCGATGCCCGCCTCGGGCACCGGCCACACCCCCAACACACCCCGCGTGTTCTGCGCGGTGACCGCGGTGACCACGCTCATCCCGTAGACCCCGTGATCGAGGAAGGTCTTGAGATCGGCCTGGATCCCGGCTCCTCCGCCAGAGTCGGAGCCGGCGATGGTAAGGGCAGTACAAACGCGGCGCATCGGTCTCCCTCGCGGGCCTCGCGGGTCGACTCCCGCCGGCGGCGAGGATAACGCGCTGCCCGTGTCCGACCCCGCGCCGCTTTCACCCCGCCCACCGGGTATCGACCCCGAGCCCCTGCCGCGGCTCGCGGCTAACGCTACGCTCCCGGGCTGCGGGCTCGCGGCGTACGCGTTCTTGTTGCTCGGGTTTTTTGCGATGGGCATTACCGGCCTGGTGATGTGGACCTGGACGGTTGTCGACGCCTCATCGGGCGCGAGCCCCAATCGGTTGGTCTACGGTGGCTCGGTCTCGCCGTACCAGCTCGAACCGATGCGTCAGGCCGGCCTGCTCGGCGCCGAGGAGCTGCCCGACGTATTTCATGCCGAGACGCTGAACGGCTCCACCTCCTGTGCCATCTCACGCGGCGTGCTGCTCCGGCTCGGGCCCGAAGGGGCTGTGCGCCTCCCGCTCGACCAGATCGCTGGCGTGGACGGGAATGAGCTGGAGGTGCGCGTGACGGGTACGACGGGCCAACCGAACATCACCTGTGTGTTTGCGTCGGGTGAGGGTGGCGACCGGTTGTTGAGGATCCTCGCCCGAGACTGAGGCTGCGAGCCGCTGGCACGCTTCGTTCAGCTCGCCGGGGAAGCCTGCTCCTGCTCTCCGTCGGTGACCTCTTTGAGCCAGGCCTGGATGGCCTCCGCTGCGGCCTGTACGGTGAGCTGATCGGTGGGCAGGCAGTACTCGGCCTGGGCGTAGAGCTGCTCCCGGCTGGCAAGGATGTTGCGGAGCTCGGTCAGCGCGTCGCGCCGCCCGTACATCGGCCGGAAATCGCCTTGGGTCTCGACGCGCCGGAGGTGGGTCTCGGGAGAGGCCTGAAGCCAGATCGTCCGCGTCGCCCGCCGAATCCGCGCCCAGGTCTCCGGGGCGGTGACCGCAGAGCCGCCGAGGGCCAACACCAGCCCGCCCGGCTGAGCCAGGGTCTTGTCCAGGGCGGCTCGCTCCAGGTCGCGGTAACGGTCGACGCCGTGGTAGGAGAAGATCTCGCCGATGTGCAGGCCACCGAGCTGCTCGATCACCTGATCGAGCTCGATGAACGGTAGCTCCATCAGCGTAGCGAGGCGATTGCCTATGGCGCTCTTCCCCGCGCCCCGGAGTCCGACCAGCGCTACCTTCGCTCCGGAGCAGCCTGCCTCCAAGGCACGGGATCTCCGCTCGGGAGACAGCGAGGCCAGGCGGTCGGCGTCGTCATGAGCCGGGCCGAGCCCGCCCAGAAGCGTCGCCAGCGACACCCCCAGCGCGCCCGCCACCTCGGTCAGCCGGAGCAGGCTGATGTTCGCGTCTCCCTTCTCGACCTCCAGCAAGAAGCGCGGGCTCACGCCGGCGCGCCGCGCGAGCTCGTTCTGGGTCCAACTGCGGCTCTGACGGAGTCCACGCACACGGACCCCAAGCTGATGGAGAAGTTCGTCGGCACTATAGTGCATGGGTTCAGTCTCCCGAATCGATAGCACATGCACTATCATTCCGCAACCATGGCCGACTCGATACACCCCAAAGTCCAGTTTGAGACCCACCCCGACCAATACCGTCACTGGAAGCTGACGATCAACGGGGCTGTTGCGACGCTCTCCATGATGGTTCAGGAGCAGGAGCCCCTGTGGCCGGGCGCGTATGAGCTCAAGCTCAACAGCTACGACCAGGGCGTAGATGTCGAGCTGAACGACGTTGTACGCCGACTTCGGATGGAGCACCCCGCGGTGCGCGCCGTCGTGGTCACCGGCGGTTACGACCGGATCTTCTGCGCGGGCGCCAACATCCGGATGCTGGCTCAGGCGAGCCACGGTTTCAAGGTGAACTTCTGCAAGTTCACCAACGAGACCCGCTGCGCGATCGAGGCGGCGAGCGCGTCCGGGCAGGTGTGGATCGCGGCGCTCAACGGCACGGCCTCGGGAGGGGGCTACGAGCTGGCGATGGCCTGCGAGGAGATCTACCTCATTGACGACGGAAACGCGGCGATCTCCCTGCCCGAGGTGCCGTTGCTCGGTGTGTTGCCCGGCACCGGCGGCCTCACCCGCTTGACCGACAAGCGTCGGGTGCGTCGGGACATCGCCGACGTCTTCTGCACCAAAGCCGAAGGGTTCAAGGCGCGCGACGCGGTGCGGCACCGATTTGCGGATGGCAGTTTCCCGCGTTCGCGCTGGGCAACCGGGATCGCCGCCCGTGCCGCCGCCGTCGCCGCGGCGCACCCGGCAGCCGCAGACTGCGTCCCGCTGATGCTTCCGGCCCTCGCGGCCTTGGTGAGTGATACACGCTACGAGTATCGGTATGTATCGGTGCTCATCGATCCGGTCGGCCGGAGCGCCGACATCCACCTGCGGGGGCCGGATGCCGCGCCCACGACCACCGCGGACACCTGGGCGATCCGCCTCTTCCGTGAGTTGGAGGACGCGCTGCTCCGGCTTCGGTTCAACGCGGCCGAGGTGGGCCTGCTCGTGCTGCGTTCTTCGGGCGATCCAGCCGCGGTGCTCCAGCATGATGCCGCGCTCGACGATGGTTCCTGGTTTGCCTCCGAGGCGCGCGCGCTCCAGTCGATGGTGCTCCAACGTTGGGACAACATGGCCAAGAGCCTGTTCGCCATCATCGAGCCCGGCAACTGTTTTGCAGGCTCGCTGTTCGAGCTCGTGCTCGCGGCGGACCGTAGCTACATGCTGGAAGATGAGGAAGGCAAGAACCACGTGACCCTCGGACTCGCGGCGCGCTCGGTGTTCCGGATGGCGTCGGGGCAGAGCCGTCTGGCCGCACGGTATCCGGGACAGCCGGAGGTCGTGGAGCGGATCGTCGCCGGGTCGGGGCCGCTGGACACGCTCACGGTTGCGGAGCTCGAGCTGGTCACCTTCACCCCCGATGAGATCGACTGGGACGACGAAGTTCGCATCGCGATCGAAGAACGCCGCAGCCTGTCACCTGACGCCCTGACCGGCATGGAGCAGAACCTCCGATTCGGTGGCTCCGAGACCGCCGACACCAAGATCTACGGTCGGCTCACCGCGTGGCAGAACTGGATCTTCCAGCGCCCCAACGCGGTGGGCGAGCGAGGCGCGCTCAAGATGTTTGGTGCTCCCGAACGTTCGGTGTTCGACTTCCGACGCACCTGAGCCGGGGCGGCTCGCCGTGCCCCTTGTTGTTTCGATTGATGCACCCCCTGCTGGCGCGAGGACCCCATGAGCACGATGAACTACGACGACCGAATCCCGAACAACGTCAACCTCTCCTCCGACAAGAAGCTGCTCAAGGCCTTGGAGAAGTGGCACCCCGCCTACCTCGCGTGGTGGAACGAGATGGGCCCGGAAGGGTACCAGAACGCCGATGTGTACCTGCGTACTGCAGTGTCCACGGAGCCGGGTGGCTGGGCACAGTTCGGGTATGTCAAGATGCCCGAGTACCGTTGGGGCATCTTCCTGGCCGATCCCGAGCCGGATCGCGTCGTGCCCGGCGGGGATCACGCCGGCGAGGCGGTTTGGAATGAGGTGCCCGGCGAATACCGAAACCTCCTTCGCCGCATCATCGTCACCCAGGCGGACACCGAGCCGGCGAGCGTCGAGCAGCAACGTTGGCTCGGCCAGACGGCGCCGAGCCTGTATGACATGCGGAACCTGTTCCAAGTCAACGTGGAAGAGGGGCGGCACCTCTGGGCGATGGTGTACCTGCTCCAGGCGTACTTTGGCAAAGATGGCCGTGACGAAGCCGACGACCTCCTGGCGCGCCGCGCGGGAGACGCCGACAAGCCCCGTATCCTCGACGCCTTCAACCAGCCTTGTCCCGACTGGCTCACGTTCTTCTCGTTCACCATGTTCACCGACCGGGACGGGAAGTACCAGCTCGGCGCGCTCGCCGAGTCAGGATTCGACCCCCTCGCCCGCACCTGTAAGTTCATGCTCACGGAAGAGGCACACCACCTGTCGGTAGGCGAGCTCGGCATCGAACGTGTGCTTCGGCGGGCGTCCCAGCTCGAGCGCGAGGATCCGAACGGAGACGCGCGGGCCCTTGGTGGCATCGACGTGCCGACGGTGCAGAAGTGGATCAACTACTGGTTCACCTACTCCCTGGACCTGTTCGGTTCGGAGATCTCGACCAACGCTGCCGACTTTTTCGGTGCGGGGCTGAAGGGCCGGTGGCGTGAGGCCGACGACTACACCGACCACCGGGCGATCGGCGCGACCATGAACATCCCGCAGGTGAAGGCCGGGCGGCTGGTGGACAACGAGGTGGCGCTTCGTAATGGCATGAACGAGGTGCTCCGCGAGGCCTACGCCAAGGACTGCGAGCGGGTGGTGAAGCGGTGGAACGCAGCTTTGGAAGAGGAGGGCTCGCAGTTTCGGGTCTCCCTGCCGTCCACGCGTTTTTTCCGGCGCCAGGGCATCTACGCCGGCCATCACTTCGACCCGAGCGGCGCCCTGATCGACGCCACGGCGTGGGAGGCACAAAGGACGCTTTGGTTGCCGACTGAGGAGGACCGGATCTACGTGGCGTCATTGATGAAGCCGGTGCTCCGCCCAGGCCAGGTGGCCAACTGGATCGCGGCGCCACGCCGGGGAATCAACCACCAGGCTCCTGATTTCGAGTACGTCCGCTTTGAGTAGCCGCGGGACCGCTCGGTGAGGGGCCGCTCGGGATAGACGCGCGCATGCTTACGGACGTGTCGCTCACGCTCTGGGTCAACGGCGATCTGATTCGCCGTACCCTGCCTGCCTCCACCTCCCTCCTCGATCTCTTGAGGGAGCACCTTGGCCTCACCGGCTCCAAACGCGGGTGTGACCTGGGCGATTGTGGTGCCTGTACGGTGCTGGTCAACGGGGTGCCGCGTTTGTCGTGCATCACGCTGGCGGCAGACATGGCGGGGGAGGAGGTGCGCACGGTCGACGCGGTCGAGCCGGACCACCCCCTCGTGCGGGCCTTCGACAAGCACGTGGCGGCGCAGTGTGGATTCTGTACGCCAGGATTTGTGATGAACCTCTCCGCGCTCCTCGAGGAAGACCCGCATCCCGACGACGGCGCGATCCGGGAGGCCCTGGGAGCCAATATCTGTCGTTGTACCGGCTACACCAAGATCCTCGCGGCGGCGCGTGAGGCGGCGGGGAGGGGCGCATGACTGAGACCAGCCTGCTTCCGGGGCCCAACCCCGTGCCGGCCCTGGCGGGCGCCACTGCGACCGGCGGGGTGTTGGGCCGCTCCGAGGCCAAGGTCGACGGGCTCGGGCGCATCACGGGACGGGCGGTGTTCGCCGCCGACCTGCGCCTCCCGCGGATGGTGGTCGCACGTTTCGTACGTTCGCCCCACGCTCACGCGCGTATCCTCGGGATCGACCTCGAAGCCGCGCTCGCGCTTCCGGGCGTGGTGGGCAGCCTCGTCGGCGAAGAGCTGCCCCAACGTTACGGCGCCATCCCGGTGGTACGGGACGAGACCGCGCTGGCGCTCCACAAGGTACGATACATCGGAGAGCCGGTCGTGTGTATCGCCGCAGTTGATGAAGAAACTGCCTTTCGCGCGTGTCAGCTCGTCAAGGTGCGCTACGAGCCACTCGGCGCGGTGCTCGACATCGAGACGGCGCTCAACCGTGACGCGCCGCTGATCCACGAAGAGGCCCGTAAAGCCTCCAACACGCTCCGCAGGGTCACGCAGAAGTTTGGAGACATCGACGCGGGTTTTGCGGAGGCGGACCTGGTGGTGGAGGGAGAGTACCAGTACCCGGGCTCCACCCACGTGCCCCTCGAGGCTCACGCCGCGCTCGCCGACTTCGGGCCCGATGGTAAGCTCACGCTCTGGTCTTCCACCCAGAACCCCCATTATGTCCACCGGGACCTGGCTCGGGTATTGGAGATGCGGGAGCGAGACATCCGACTGATCAAGCCTGCGGTCGGCGCGGGTTATGGCGGGAAGTGCGACCCTTTTTGTACGGAGCTCTGCGCGTCGGCGCTGTCACGGAAGCTCCGGCGACCCGTGCGGATCGAGCTCACACGGGAAGAGGTGTTCTACGCCCATCGCGGGCGCCACCCGGTGAAGATGTGGCTGAAGATGGGGCTCAAGAAGGACGGCAGCATCACGGCGATCGACTTCAAAGCCTGGGCCGACGGCGGCGCTTATGCGAGCTACGGGGTGGTCACCTCCTACTACCTCGGCGTATTCATGACCCTGCCTTACCGGTTGGAGAACTACCGTTTCGAGTCCCATCGGCTCTACACCAACAAGCCTCCCTGTGGACCCAAACGTGGGCATGGCGCGATCCAGCCGCGGTATGCGCTTGAGGCGCACATGGATCGCGCCGCCGAGCGCTTGGGAATCGACCCTGCGGAGCTTCGCCTACGTAACTGTATGGATCCGGACAGTGAGACCTGCAACGGCCTCCGCGTGACCTCGATGGGCATGCGCCAATGTATCGACGCCGTCGTTGAGGCCAGTGGTTGGAGAGAGCGAAGGGGCAAGCTGCCTCCTGGCGTGGGCCTGGGCCTGGCGGCGAGCGCGTACATGTGTGGGGCTCTCCACCCGGTCTACGCCAATGAGCTCCCGCAATCGAGTGTCCAGATCAAGGTGGATCGTTCTGGTGACGTGATGCTGCTGTCGGGCACCGCGGACATCGGCCAGGGATCCAGCCATATGCTGGCGGCCTTGTGCGCCGAGCGCCTGGGGATCGAGCCCCATGAGGTTCGGGTGATCGAGGGGGACACCTCCTTGACTCCGGTCGACCTGGGCTCCTACTCTTCCCGGGTCACCTTCATGGCGGGGAACGCCTGTCTCGCGGCGGTGGAGCCGGTGCGCCAGAAGCTGCTCGCTGTGGCGGCCGAGGCGCTCGGGAGGCCGGCGGCGGACCTGACCCTTCGCGGCGGACGGATCGGGCCGACGGAGCCCGGGGAAGGCCCGGAGGCGCGCTCGCTGAGCTTCGTCGAAGCCGTCTGGCTCGCAGAAGAGAAGTTCGGGCCACTGGTCTCGGCCGGTGGTTACAAGCCGCCGCGTATCGGGAACCGCTTCCGGCGCGAGTCGGTTGGGCCGTCGCCTGCCTACTCCTTCACTGCCCAGGTCGCTGAGGTAGAAGTAGACCTCGAAACAGGTGTTCCGCGGGTGACCCGGATCTGGGTGGCGCACGACTGCGGACGGGCGATCAACCGGACGATCGTGGAGGGCCAGATCGAAGGCTGTGTCTATATGGGCGTGGGTGAGGCGCTCTACGAGGAGCAGAGCTACTCCCCACAAGGTCTCCATCGAACGCCGAGCATTCTTGAGTACAAGATCCCGACCGTCTACGAGACCCCAGAGATCTACACCACGATCATCGAGACCCACGACGCGGGTGGCCCCTTCGGCGCCAAAGAAGCGGGGGAGGGACCACAGCTCTCCACCGCGCCCGCGATCGCGGCGGCGGTGCGGGACGCCCTGCGCCTGCCGACCGAGGCGAAGCTGCCTGACCCGCCCTTCCATCCCGAGCGCCTCCTCCGCGAGATTGAGCGTTCACGGCGGAGTAACTGATGCTGCCCTTTCCGGTGTTCGCTCATGTTGCCCCGACGAGCGTCTCTGCGGCGGTTGCCGCCATAGCGTCGCCCGGCGCGCGGGTGGTGGCGGGGGGTACCGATCTCCTCCCTTCGATGAAGCACCGTTTATTTGAACCTACGTTGCTGGTCTCGACGCGGCGCATCGCTGGCCTCCGGGACGTCGGTCGCGCCGATGACGGTGGCATGTGGTTGGGCTCGGGTCTCACGCTCCGTGAGGTGTCACGGCTCCCTGAGGTCAAGGCGGAGTATCCCGGCCTCGTGGCGGCCTGTCGCAGCGTCGCCACGCCGACGATCCAGGCGATGGCTACGCTTGGGGGCAACGTGTTGCTTGATACACGGTGCATGTATTACAACCAACCGCAGGGCTGGCGCGAAGCTTTGGGGGGCTGCCTCAAGAAGGATGGAAGTGTCTGCCATGTCGCCCCGCGCGGGCGTGGCTGCTACGCGACGTGTTCGGCCGACACCGTGCCCACCCTGGTGCTTCTCGGAGCGGAGGTGGAGCTGGTCTCGACGCGAGCGGTGCGCCGGGTGCCGGTGGCGGAGCTCTATCGCGAGGATGGTATCGCGCCGATCCGGATGGAGCCCGACGAGCTCCTGACCCGTGTGTGGCTGCCGCGTTCTGCGGGCGCTACCGTGCACCGGAAGCTCCGGCCCCGCCAGGCGATCGACTACGCGCAGCTGCTGGTCGCGGCGGGTGGGCAGAAGGGTGCCTACACCGTCGTGCTTGGCGCAGTGACGTCTTCGCCGGTGCGGGTGAGCGGGGCGGACGCCGAGGCTGTGGCGGAGGCGGCGTGGCGCGCGGTCCAGCCCTTGGCGACCCAACTGTCAGCGGCGACCTGGCGGAAGAAGATGGTGCGGGTCGAGACCCGGCGGGCGGTCGAGGCTCTGGGGAGCTGAGGCGGAGCTCGCTGGTGTATCGTTTGGAGTCTCACTGCGTCGCGGCGGCGGACCCCCTCATTACTTCGCGTAAGGCCCGGCGCCAACCACCGCTTTGAGCACGTGGGGCTCTCCCCCAGCCCGGAGCCCCAGGCTGCCGGCGCCGCCAAACTGCGGCGAAGCCAGGCTCATCGCCGCTTCGGCGCCGAGCGCGCTCCCCACCGCCAGAACCCGGTCGCGGACATCCGCCTCCACTGCGGGACGTGACGCGCTCGCCGGTAGGGGCGTGTACCACGCGTCTGCCTGCTCCGCGCTGATGAAGCCAATCTCCGCCGCCGTACGGTGGCCGATCTGGACCTGGGCCAGGCTATCGATCTCTCGCTCGAGTGTGCGAGATCGGGGGATGTCCACGGCCATCAGCTCCGCCTGGTGTTGCGGGTACAGCGGATCGGCGAAGGGATCGGCATACCCTTCGGGGAACTTCGCCAGGAAGCGCTCATCGTCGAAACGGTCATCAGCACCCAATACATGCGTGATCTCGTGCGCCACCGTCTCGACCGCGTAGGCTGGGTTGGTCTCGGCCAGTGACACCCACACCACCGCCACCCTTCCACGGCGGGAGCCCCGGGAGTGGGAGGCGAGGTCGTCGTCATCCGCGCCATACATCATGTAGACCCGAATGCCCTGCTGGTCTGGATCTCCTCCCATCTCACGGGCCAGCCCGTGAAACCAGCGAGGGTAGCGCCACGCACGCCACATCGCCGCTACCGCGTTGGGCGCCTCGTCTGGCACCGGTGGCGGGTCCAAGTGGCGCTCCCACGGTCCGCGTAAGGAGACGGTGAGCGGATCGACCGCTGCGCCGGTATAACGACGGTATTGGCCGGCAAACCAGGGTTGGAGATCGCGAAGTGATCGCCCGCTGCCGGCCTCTGCGGTGTTGAGCTTCTGCACGAGCGGATGGCCGGTGAGACCGGGCGGCACGAACTGGTAGATCGCAACGGTAGCCGGCAGCTTCAACGCCTCCTCTTCGGTGGTCTGCCAGCGCGCCACCTCGAGCAGGAACACCGCAAAGAGAAACACCACAAAAAGCTGGCGTAACCGGGAGATCCGGGCGCGGTGCCGCGTGAGTGTGCTGCACCGTGCGCAGAGCAGCGCGTGCGCCGTGGCGCGACACTCGGCGCAGATCGGCCGCTGGCAACGGCTACAGGTGTAGGCGGCGAGCCCGGTGGCGTGGTCGACACACCATGCCCCGGAGCCGATCGCCTCCAGCACCGCCACCACCGCGCCGGTCTCGCGCAGCTCCGCCGCGAGCCTCTCGGCGACCTCCAGGCTGACGGCGTCGGCGGCGACGACCGGCGCCTGGGGCGACCGCCGCGTCTGCGACGCCTGAATGGGGGCCTCCGCCGGAGGACGAACCACCACCACCCGCCAGATGTCTACCATAGGATTGGGCGTCTTTGGATGCTCAAAGGCCAGTACCCAACACGAGATAGGCGGTGCCGCACAAGGAGGAGCCGCCGGCGTCCGCGTATGGCGCGCCGATGAGGATGTCGCCCCGCCCGTCGCCGTCCGTGTCCCCGGCACCGGCGATAGCCGCGCCAGCATAATCTGCGTTGGTCCGGCCCAACATCCGCGCATCGGCACCCGACAGGTCGTAGAGCGTACCCGGGGGGCCGTAGACGAGGTAGGCGGCTCCCGTCGTGCTCGCCGTGCCGTCCGCGCCGGGAGCCCCGATCAACACATCGTCGTCACCGTCACCGTCCATGTCGCCCGCGGCGCCGACCGCCCAGCCGCCATGGTCGTCGCCTCGTTCGCCGACCAGGCTCGCGTCGGCGGCGCTGAGGCTCAGCGTCCCCGACACAGGCCCGAACAGGACATAGGTCGTGCCCGTGTCGACCGCGCCATAGTCATGATAGGGAGCACCGACCAGGAGATCCGGCACCCCGTCCGCGTTGACGTCGCCGGCGGGCGACAGCGAATAACCCGCCTGGTCGCCAGTGGTTTCCCCGACGAGCCGTGCTTCGGCGGCGCTGAGCTGGCCGTCCCCGCTCATCCCTGCGGTCCACAACCACGTGACCCCGGTGCCCGATGCATTGGGGGCTCCGACGATGACGTCGTCGCGGCCGTCGCGGTTGACATCGCCGGCCGTTGCGACGGCGTAGCCGGCGAGGTCGTATTCGCCGTCCCCCACCAGCACGCTGCCTACGTCGGCGAGTGACACATCACCCGATGTGTCACCTGCTACCAGGTAGATCCGTCCCGATCCGGCCGCCAGGCCGGTCGCGTATGGGGCGCCGACCACCAGATCGGGCAAACCGTCGCCGTCGACATCTCCGGCGCCAGACACCGCCCAGCCCGCGAAATCGCCGTCTTCTTCGCCCCAGAGCCTGAGATCGGCGGTCGCCAGGGCCGCGGGGCTGCTCGCCCCTCCCCGCACCAGGAACGCTGCGCCCGCCGCGCCGTTACTGCCGCTCGCCCCCCAGGCGCCGACGAGAACGTCGTCGAGGCCGTCACCATCGGTGTCACCCGGCCCGCCTACCGAGTAGCCCGCCTGGGCGTCTTCCCCTGGGCCAGTGAGCTGCAGGCTCGCGCTCGCGGTGGCCAACGATCCGCGGACGGGTCCGCCGTAGACATACGCCGCGCCGGCGTCGGGCCCGAGGCCGCTGTCCACCAGGGGCGCGCCGACGACAAAGTCGGCGTAGCCATCGGCGTTGATGTCACCGAGGCCCGCGACCGCGCTCCCGAACAGGTCGAGGCTACCGCCTCCGAGCAGGGTGGCGTCCGCAGCCGAGAGATCGACGTCGCCGGTCACGCCACACCCGTTGCTGCCGCCGTCGCAGTCGTTGTCGAGGCCGTCCGCGCAGATCTCGGTCGCCGCGGGGCTGACGGTCGCGTCGGCGTCGTCGCAGTCGGCGCGGTTGGCGCTGTAGCCCGCGGGGAGAGCGCAGTCGTCGAAGATGGACTCGGGATCGCCATAACCGTCGGCGTCGGCGTCGGCGTAGTAGTGGGTGGTCACGCCCTCGTCGATCTCGCCGTCACAGTCGTTGTCGGCGTGGTCGCAGTGCTCCGCGAGGTCCGGTCCTACGTCGGCGCGGCTGTCGTCACAGTCGTTGCTGTAGCGAGACCAACCGGAAGGGGTCTCGCAGTCGTCCATTTCGGTGTACGGGTCGCCGAAGCCGTCACTGTCGGCGTCGAGGTACCAGGTGGTGGTCAGGCCGTCGTCGACGACGCCGTCACAGTCCTGATCGACGTGGTCGCACACCTCGTCGGCGCCCGGGTGGATCGCCGCGTTGTAGTCGTCACAGTCGTCGCCGCCGAGCCCCTCGTGGATGAAGCCGTCACCGTCGCTGTCCTCCTCGACGACTGAGAAGTGGACGAGGTCCTGGGCCTGCGCCTCGCCGTCGTCTACAGCGACCGTCGCGGTGTAGTCCCCGAGCGCGAGGGGGCCGACGAAGAAGGCTACGGTCCCGTCAGCTTCGGGCCGGGTCGGCGCCTCGGTGACACCGGCTGCGTCCCCGAACTGGAGCACGAGGCTGTCCATCTGGACGAGGTCGGGGTCCCCCGCGAGCACCTCCAGCCGAATCGACGCCGACACCCGATACACCGCGCCTTCGACCGGCATCAGGAAGGCTACTGCGGGGAGCTGGTTGGGCGCGGGGCTGTCGGGAGGAAAGCCCGTGTCTACCTGGGCACCGAAGGCCGGCTCTGAGGTGGGCTCCTTCGCGGGCACCGGCTCCAGGCCACCACAACCCGTGAGGAGCAGCATGCCCAGTCGATGTATCACCAAAGCGGAGCCGAAACGCATCTCATCTCCCCATGATACGTCGCCACTGCACCAGATCCCGCACCTGGAGATAGGGGTTCTTCTGCCGCACGTCCCCAAGCGGCGCTGAACGCCCCCCGTAAGCATGTCCCGGGTAAAGCATCATTTCACCGGGTAGGCTGCTGAGCCTCTGCGTGAGCGTACGATACATCTCGTCCGGATCGCCGCCGGGCAGGTCCACCCGGCCACAGCCCTGGAGGAAGAGGGTGTCGCCGGCCACCAGCGAATCACGCAGTCGGAAACAGCAGCTGCCGGGGGTGTGCCCCGGGGTGTGCAACAGCTCGACCTCCACCGTACCGACGACGATCCGGTCGCCCGAGTCGTGAGGTCGCAGATCCGAGTTGGACAGCCCGGTGACCTTCCGGATGCCCTCGGCTTCCGCGCGGTGGCAGTGGACCGGCACCGCCGCCCGCCCGATCAGCTCGGCGGCGCCCTCGAGCGAGAAGCCGAACATGCTCCCGCCTACGTGGTCGGGGTGGTAGTGCGTCGCGAGGGCGCCCACCAGGGTGTAGCCATCCGCGGCGATGATCTTGAGGAGGTCGTCGATCGCCCACGCCGGGTCAACGATGATACACTCGCGTGTATCGCTGTCTCCGATGAGGTAGATGAAGTTCTCCATCTGGCTACACGCCGGGTTGTTCCGTCCGAAGTCGCGGCCCGCCGTGAGCTGGCGGAAATAGAGGCTCATCGGGCGGGCTCCGCAGGCGCATCGCCAAAACCAAGCTCAGTCATGTAGTTTTTCTCCAGCATCGACGTGGAGCGCGAGAACTGGCTGCGCACGAACAGGAGCGCCCCGGCGGTCATAGCGGCCAGCCGGTAGAGCAAACCGGGCCGGACGGCAGGGGCGATTCCGAGATCCTGGCCCTGCCTCCACATCTTCTCGCGAACGTGCAGGATGAAACGCGGCAGGTGGCGAAGCACGGGATGATCGGCTGCCCGGCTCCCGACCGCGCGGGCAGCGAGGGGTGCGAGGACGAGCTGGAGTTCGAGAATCCCATAAAATGGGAACCGTAACCATGGACTCTCGCCGAGGATGCGTCGGGTCTCCTTCTCTCCCCATGCGATGTGCTCCTCTTCCTCCCGACAGACTGAGGCGAGCTTTTTCTGGATCTCTGCGATCCTGGGATCCGATTCCGGCAGCACCTGCATCAACACGTCGCGGAAGATGTCGAGCACCATGCCCTCACCGAGCGCGTGCTCCATCAGCACCTTCAGCGGATAGTAGTTGTTATGCGCGGATAAAAGGCGGATGACCCAGTGCGCGGGCACGGGCGTGAGCTCGAGCGTCCGGAAGATCTGCGCGAACAGCTCCAGGTGGTTGAGCTCCTGGCGGGCCTGCCGCAGGTAGAAGCGCGCGGCTTCGAGGGAGCGGGCGGAGTAGAGGGACTTTCCGCAGTAAACGCCGGTAGCTTCACCGTAGAGGGCCTGCGAGAGGACAAACCGTAAGAGCTCGCGGTCAACCGGCGAGCTGAGGTCGAGCTGGGCCCCGTCGAAACTGAACGCTGGAGGTGGGCTCGACATCGGACACTCCTTCAAGGTGAGGCGTAGCCCGGATCGCCGCTCGGGGCTGGCGCGGACGGCGTGGTCGGGAGGCCGGGCTGGGCGCCGGCGTTGAGGGCGGGGGCATCGAGGAGTAGAGCCCTGGCACAGCTACGACGAGCGTTGTAGGCGTTGATCTCGGTGAGCGTGAAGGGATCGTCGGAGGTCTGAACGACCGCGTCCATGAACGCGCTCGCGGCGTCGCGCGCGGCTTCTCCTTCGGGCGTCTCGGTGCGGCTGTCCCACCACTCCAAGAGTGCCGCGCGACGGAGCGCAGCAGGAACCTGCTCTTCAGCCCAGAGCGCCTCGAGCATCGCGGGAATGTCGACGTTGAGGCGGCGGTCCATCCGGGTGGCGGTGACCGCGTTGGAGAGGTCGAGGACCTCCTCGTGGGTGTCCTGGTAGACGTCCTCCTTGAGGGCGTGGAGGCGGGCGGGCGAGATGAGCACGCCGCTCAATGAGACGCAGAAGGGCAGCGCCACGGGGAGCGCGCACCACAGCCACGCGAGGGGGCTGCCCTCGTCGGCGAAGCTCTTCCCGGGCGGATGGATACGCGGGCGGGCACGCTTGACCTCAATCCAGCCGTCATCGTGGACCTTCACGTCGGGGTGATAAGGCACGTAGGAGCGGAACACCACGGTGTCGCCCTGCCGGCGGCCCGCACGGTAACCCTGAGCGCGGAGAGTCTGGAACAGCGCGTCACGGGCCCGCGCGACCGGCGCGGCGGCGGTCACGGTGATCTCGGCGTCGGGGTCGGGGCTGGCCGGGTCGGCGGCCGTAGCGTCTTCGCTGGAGGGAACGGCGGCGGCGGGAGAGGACGCCGGACCGGGGCCCGCATCGGGAGCGCTCTCCATATTTCCCCCCGCGCCAGCAGATTTTGGGGAGTCGGCGGCGAGCGCGATGCCAGGGGTCAGCAGCACCAGGAGCAGGCATGAGCGCCAGGAGGCCCCCCGTCGCCGCGAGGGGGGGCGCCCCCCGGGGGACGGGTGCTTCCGTTCACTCACCATCCGAGGCTCCGCGCGTTGGACTCCAAGATATCGCGGAGCGCCTCGCCCCGCGCCGTCTCCATCGCCGCCAGGATGGCGGGGAGGAAAGCCGGTTCGTTCCTGCCCCTCCAGGGCCGCGGGCACTGGGCTGGCGCGTCGGTCTCCAAAAGCAGGCGTTCTTTGGGGATGGCCCGCAGGGTCCGCAGGGGCTTGTGGGCCCGTTCCCAGGTGACCGGCCCACACATCGACAGATGGAGTCCCAGAGCGATGTACTCGGGCACCAGCTCGGGCCCCGCAGAAAAGCTATGTACAACTCCCCGTATGGGTGCCCAGTCACGCAGGATCGGCAGCATCCGGTCGTGGGCGCGGTAGACGTGGAGGATCACGGGGAGCCCACACTCACGGGCAAGCGCGAGGTGCGCGAGCAGCACGCGCTCCTGGACCTCCCAGGGCACAGCGATGGCGCCGTCTAGCCCGCACTCGCCGATCGCGACCGCGCCACCAGGATCCGTAGGCACCTCCTGGGTCTCGGTGAGCGCGTGGGGGTGGGTACCCAGCGCGTAGCTCCCGCCCACCCGCGCTGCGAGTGCGCGCGCGCGCGGCCAACGAGCGGGAGACACCCCGGGGATGAGCATACGCCCCACCCCGGCTGCCACCGCACGCGCGAGCACCGCGTCGAGGTCGTCCTCAAACCGCGGGTCGTCGAGGTGGCAGTGGGTGTCGGTGAGCATCAGCGTGCGCGCGTCACGCCGTCCGTGTGGTCAGTTCGCGGAGCCGCGCACCGCGTCGCTGTCGGTAGCGAGCTTGAACTCGGCGCGCCGGTTGCTGGCCCAGGCGCCCTCATCCGCGCCGCCCTGGAGGGGGCGCTCTTCGCCGTAGGACACACTCTTGATGCGGCTCTTGGCGATGCCCTGCTTGCTCAGGTACCGGACCACGGCGTCGGCACGTTTCTGTCCCAACGCGAGGTTGTACTCGGTGGTACCGCGCTCGTCGCAGTGGCCCTGGATCTCGATACGCAGATCAGGATGGTCGTTGAGGATCACGATGTTTCGGTCGAGGATCGCCTTGGCGTCCGCGCGCAGGGCCGACTCGTTGTAGTCGAACTGCACCCGCATCAGGTTCTTGTAGACCTTGGGCGGGGGCGGGGGCGGGGGCGGCGGGGGCGGCGGGGGCGGCGGCGGTGGTGGCTCGTTGATGATCGGCGGGGGCTCGGGCACCGGTTTCGGGCAGCCGGCGACCCCGATGAGGAGGAACAGGACGAGTAATCTGGTCATTGGGTACTCCGATGAGGGCCGACGACTATCCGGGGCGCTGCCGAGAGGCAAGCAACGGAGACGTCTGGTTGCAGCCTCCGCTTTGTGCTTCTGGACGATCCGGGCGTTGGGTGCGTCTCCAGGCGAGGCCGAGAAGATTTGCAGTCCTCGGACTACCCGGATCCCGCGCCGTGGTATAGCAGGGCCGCCTCTCGGTTTGGAGTCCCTATGAAGATCGCTGGTGGTTGTTTCGGGTGCCTCACCCTGATCCTGCTTGGCTGCACGCTGGTGCTGTCGTTCGGTTCCGCCTTCATCCTGGAGATGCTCACGAGCATCGATCCGACCCTCGCGGGCACCTTCGCGGGCGCGGTCGGCATTCTCTCCCAGGTGAGCGGGGCCTGCTGCTGCTTCTCGAGCCTCGCCGCCGTGATCCTGCTCGCAATCGGGTTTTCGAGCGGGGGCAAGGCCGAAGACGGCGCCTGATCGGCGCTGCAGAGTTGGCCTACACCTCGCCCTGGCCTGAGCTTCGTGGTCAGCTATTGGCCCCGGCGGAGGACGGGCTCATCAACCAGACCTGGTTGGTGGGCCCGGAGGGCGGCGCTCCGCGGTGGGTGCTTCAGCGGGTCAATCCGATCTTCCGGCCCGAGGTGCACGACGACATTGACGTGGTGACGCGTCATCTGCGGCGTTGCGGCGTGCCCGAGCCCTTGCTCGTGCCGACGAATGAGGGAAGGTTGTACGCCCACGATCCCGAGGGGGCCGTCTGGCGGGTCCTGGAGTACGTGCCGGGCGTGACCGTCCACAAGGTCGAGGTGCCGGCGCGCGCGGTCGCGGCGGCGGAGCTGGTGGCGCGTTTCCACGCGGCGATGGCGGGGCTGGACTATCGTTACCGCCACGTTCGGGCCGGGGCCCACGACACCGTGTTTCACATGGCGCTGCTCGGGTCGCAGGAGGTGGCCGCCGGCGCGGAGCACGTGAACGAGGCAGCTACGCTCGCGAGGCGCATCCTCGATGATTGGCAGGTTTGGCCAGGCAACCTCGACGAGCCTGACGCCCACGCCCACGGAGACCTGAAGATCTCCAACCTCCGTTTCTCCCCATCGGGTGAAGGCCTGTGCCTTCTGGACCTCGACACGCTGTCACGTCTGCCCCGGTCGGTCGAGATGGGCGACGCGCTCCGGTCCTGGGGCAATCCGGCGGGTGAAGAGGCCCCCGAGGTGCACTTCTCCATGCCGATTTTTGAGGCGACCCTCGTTGGTTATCGCCGCGTGCTGCCGGTCAGCGACGCCGAGGCGGAGGGCTGGCTCCTGGGCGCGGAGCGCATCGCCCTGGAGCTGTCTGCACGCTTCTGTCGCGATGTCTGGGAGAACCGCTACTTCGGGTGGAACGCCGCGCGGTATGCCAGCCGCTCTGCCCATAATCTGCTGCGAGCGCGGGGTCAGCACCACCTGGCGTTGTCGATCCGGCGGCAGCGTCTGGGGCTCTGAGCGTCCGCTGGGCCCTGCGGGTGGCCGACCGTCGTCGGTCACCCGGCTTCACCGCCGGGAGTAACGATCTTCTGCCGGGACCGTCGCCGGGGCCCAGCGTACACCGCGCTCGTTGACGGCGAGCCGCTGGAGCAGCGCGCTCGCGACGTCCAGGTCCTCATCGGGCAGCCCGGCGCGAGTCAACAGTGCCGCCAAGGGTGCGGGCTCGCTGTCCAACGCTTCGAGGAGTCGGTGCTTGAGGGCGATGATCGCCGACGCCGCCCGTTTTCCGGCCTCGACGCCGGGCTGGTGGTAGGCGTTGATGCCCATCCGGCTGGCGTAGAAGCCTACCGCGCGCTCATAGAGCGCAATCAACGCCCCGAGTCGGCGCGCATCCACCTCGTGCAGCGTGACGCGGATCACCGCACGCCCACGCTCGCGGAGCGCCTGGCCGGTGCCCAGCATCAGCCCCTGGAGATAGTCGCCCGCGTCGACCCCAGGCTCAACGTCTTCGGCGCCGTGGTACCCGTCGTCGAGCACCGCGAGCAAGGTGACGAAGAAGTCGTCCGGCCCGTCGCGGAGCTGCTGTACGTAGGCGTGCTGGTCGGTCGACCCCTTGTTGCCGTACACGGTCAGGCCCTGGTTCACCACTTGCCCGCGTAGATCCCGCTCCTTCCCGATGGACTCCATGACGAGCTGCTGCAGGTAACGGGAGAGGAGCACGAGGCGGTCACGGTAGGGCAGCACCACCATGGCTCGGCGTGCCCGCCCCCCGGTCTGCTGCTCCCACGCGTACGCCAGCATCGCCGCAGGGTTTCCTTCGAGGGTCGCCGTTCGTGTAGCGCGATCCATCGCCGCAGCGCCGTCGAGCAGCGCCTCGACGTCAATGCCCTGGAGCGCCAGCGGCAGCAGCCCTACGGCCGAGGTGACGCTGGTCCGGCCGCCGACCCAGTCCCACATCGGGATTCGCGCACGCCATTCGGCGGCGTGCTCCCATAAGCGGCTTCCTTCTTGTGAGATCGCGATGGCGCGTGGAGCTATCTCGACCTCGGCCCGTGCGTAGGCCGCCTCGACTTCCACCAGGCAGTTGCGCGTCTCCGCCGTACCTCCGCTCTTGGAGATACACAGGACCAGCGTGGTCTCCAGGTCTAGCGGCCCGAGGATCCGGGCGATACCGTCTGGATCGGTGTTGTCCAGGAAGTGGAGGCGCATCGGCGCGTCGGGCTCGGCGAGCGCGTCCGAGAGGAACTGGGGCCCGAGGGCCGAGCCGCCGATACCGAGCACGAGCACCGCGTCGAATTCACGCGCCTTGATCAGCTCCCTGGCCAGCTTCTGGCACTGTTCCCGGGTCGCCGTGATGAGCGCGCCGTAGCCCTCGGGGGCCAGCTCCGGTGCGCGAAGCCAATAATGGCCCACCTGGCGGCCCTCATCGGGGTTGGCGATCGCGCCCGCTTCGAGCGCGACCATCGCGGCGAACGCGCCTTGATAATCGGCGCCCGCGGCCGGTGGCTGATCGGGCACCCCGCTGAGGTCCACCTGCAACCCGAGCTCGAGATCCCGCCAGAGGCGCTGCGTGACGAGGGGCTGCATCCAACTGCTCCTGAAGCTGAGGCCAACGGCCCCCGGGTGGGGCGACCTGACGAGACACCAGGCGCACGGTACGTACGTAGCCCGGCGAGGCGTAGCCGGATACGCGCCGCCGCCTTTCGGAGTTGTTTGATGGTCCTCCTTCTCGCCTTCCTGGCCTGCGCCCCTGACTCCAACGCCGCGCCGTCCGCCGCGCCATCCGCCACGCCGACGCCGGCGAGCCCGGTCGCCGCTACCGCCCCGAGCGCCCCTACCGCGCCCAAGGCCCCGCCGGGCGCCGACACCGTGGACAACCTGACTCCGGTCTACTCCAAGACCGGTCTGGCTTGGTATGTGCTGGCAGAAGGTAATGGACAAACCCCATCTTTTGGCGCAACCGTCGCGGTGCACTACACCGGCTACCTGACCGACGGCACGAAGTTCGACTCTTCGCTCGACCGCGGTGAGCCGATTGAGTTCCCGATCGGAAAGGGCAAGGTGATCAAGGGTTGGGATGAGGGTGTTGCTAGCATGAAGGTGGGTGAACGCCGCCAACTTCACATTCCCTCCGCTCTGGCGTACGGCACGCGCGGTGCGGGTGGCGTGATCCCGCCCAACGCCGACCTGGTTTTTGACGTTCAGCTCGTCGGGATCCGGTGATTGTCACTGGAGCTTCGGCTCGTGATCGGACCGCCCTGTCGCGGGGTCTTGCACGTACGGGTCGTGCTGGCGGCCCACGGGTCGGCGGGTTTGAGATCGCCTTGACGTCCGGCGGCAAATCCGCTACCGAAGCGGCGAACCGATGGCGCTGAAGATCACGTGCCCCCATTGTGGGCGCCCCCTAAGACTGGAGGAGCCTTATCCCCTGCCCGGGGCGGAGCGGCAGTGCGCTTGTGGGCGTGCGCTCTCGATTTCCTACCCGGTCGGCCTGATCGACACGATGCGGAAAAAGGGCGCCGCGTTCGAAGGAGACCTCGCGGCGCCGCCCGCACCGGTCCCGCGCGCCCCCAGTCCGCAGGCGCCACGTACCCCGGAGGCTCCCAAGGCGTCGCGCGCCCCCGAGGCTCCCAGGCCCGAGCGCGGCACCTCCGCGCCGACGCACGTCGACCGTCCTCGGCCGAGCTCGCGGGAGCCGACGGAGGTTGTAGGCCGAGACACCGCTACCGACCTGACGCCGGCGCCGGCCGCGCGCGCCGCTCCGCCGCCGCCGCTCCGGCCAGCGCGGAAGCCCCGGCCGCCCCCTCCCCGTCGTTCCTGGGGTCGTTCCCTGATCAGGGGCTTTGTGGTCTTATCGGCCCTCGTCGCGGGCACAGTGGTTGCCGGAGCGCTCGCGGTTTCGGGCATCTTCTGGTTCTATTCTCGGGATCTCCCGACCGTGGAGACGCTCGGGACCTACCGGCCTCCCACCGTCACGGTGGTGTACGACCGGAACCAGGAGCTGATGGGAGAAATCTACGAGAAGCGGCGCTATGTCACCGCGCTCGCGGACATGCCCGACACCCTGAAGGAGGCTTTTCTCGCCGCGGAAGACGCTGGCTTCTACAGCCACGGCGGGGTGGACTACGTCGGCATCTTTCGTGCCGTGGTGCTCAACACGCTTCAAGGCCGGAAGGCCCAGGGCGCCTCCACCATCACCCAGCAGGTCGCGCGAACCTTCCTGCTGAGCTCCGAGAAGACCTACACCCGGAAGATCAGGGAGATCTCCCTGGCGTGGCGCATCGAGGAGGCCTTCGACAAGGACCACATCCTCTACCTCTACCTCAACCAGATCTACCTGGGTTCGGGGGCCTACGGCGTTGAGGCGGCCGCGCGGGTTTATTTCGGAAAACACGTCGGGGAGCTGACCCTCGCGGAGGCCGCGATGATCGCGGGGCTGCCCCAGCGCCCGAGCGACTACTCGCCGCATCGCCACTTCGAAAAAGCAAAGACACGCCAGCGTTATGTGCTCGAACAGATGGTAGACAAGGGCTTCGCCACCCGCGCCGAGGCGGGCGCGGCCCTCGAGGAGGACGTACAGATCGTCGAGCGGACCAACGAGTTCCTGCTCAAGGCACCGTGGTTCACCGAGCAGGTCC
>CANKTH010000080.1 GCA_947486185.1 Deltaproteobacteria bacterium | reverse complement strand
GCTCTTCACCGGCCTCGTCTTCGGAGAGCGTCGTGCTGTCGTCTTCGAGGCGGAAAGCGTGCAACATACCGTCGTTCGCCGGCAGGAACACCACCGACGGGACGTCTTCGGCCTCCAGGGAATCGATGAAGTTCTGATAGGTCTTGTCGGTCGAGAAGACGTTGTTGCGCGCGGCGACGAGCACCGGAACCGCGTAGGGTGAATCTCCCAACTTCCAATCCCCGCGCGCCATGTCGAGGTAACGGAACTGGGCGTCGGGCAGACCGCGGACGAAGTCGACCATCAGCTGGAGATCGTCGGCGTCGACAAGGCAGTCATCATTGAGGTCGTACGCGTCGTCGTCGGCGCACGGCGCAGCCAGCGTGGCCGTCGTATCGAGGTAGTAGGACAGGGCCGCGGTGTTGCTGCGCACGGCATCGACAAAGTCGGCGTCGAGACCCATCCGCCGGTAGTCCTCGCCCTCGGTCTTCATCGTGGCCAGGTTGTCGTAGGCGTACTCGTCGAAGAAGTAGATGTCACGTTGCCCGACACCGTCACGGTCTTCGGGGTTGGACTCACCGGCGAGCACCAGACGGCTGACCAGCAGATCCCCGCCGTCCCACAACGCGCCCCCGTACTCGGTGGGCCCGTCGTAGACGATCTGGCCGTAGGTTGAGCTCGCAGGGTCGATGTCGATCTCGTAGGCGCGAATATGGCCCTGCGCCAACGGATTATCGCCTACCAGCTCGTAGAAGCTGTACAGCATGTAGGCGCCGTCCGACGAGATGACCGGCGCGGAACGGGAATAAAACCCGCTTTGAATATCGGAGAGCGCGCCGAGCATGCCGCTCAGGATCTCGGCTGGGGTGCTCGCGTTGGTGTAGATGCCCTCACTGCCGGTCTGGTCGGCGGCGTTGGTGTAGAGCTGGTCGGCGGTCGAGCCGACGGTGAGGCCGAGCCCGATCGTGTGGACGATCACGTTCTGGCTGTCCGTCAGAAGCGACTGCTGATCGGCGTTGTAGAGATGGGAGACGACGTTGTCGTAGAAGCACATCACGTCGGTGGTGGCGCCGCCGCCGGGCCCGCCACCCGAGCCGCTCGCGCCCACCAGACACTCGACGTCCGTTGCGAGCCCGGCGCGTGAGCTGCCGTCAACCTGTTCGTCGTCTTCGGGTTGGTCGGTGGTGAGCACGATGATGTGGGTGGTGGAACAGGAGTACTTGATCGGCGTCTCGGCCCAGTCGCCGGTGAAGCCGTCGCCGTCGTCGTCGAAGCCGTTTTCCGGGTCGGGCAGGTCGAGGTAGCCGTCAGAGAGGACCTCCAGGGTCTCAGCGAGGTTCCGCGTGCTGCCCGTGAAGGTGGAAAGCGAGGACAGGGCGCCGCTGATCTCGGCGTAGGAGCTCCCTACCGGCGCGATCTGGAAGAAGGAATCGTCGGACTCGGTCTCGGCCGTCCCCACAACGCCGTACTGCGCCCAGTCGAAGTGGCGGGTGATCTGCTGGATCGCCGTCTTGACGTCGTCGATGCACGGCTCCGTGCGCCCGGTGGTCGCGTCGCACGGATCATTCATGTCCACCGAGAGGTCGACGACAAAAATGATCGACGGCGGCACGAGCTGGAGCACCGAGAGCGACTCGCTCACGCCGCTCGGCGTGTCGGCGTAGGCCTTCGAGCCGAGCACGGTGGATCCGAGCAGGACCAGCGAGAGTAGTCGGGAGGTTCTCATAGGTTCACCGAATCTTGCAGGGGCCGCGGGTAACGCGCCGCAGGGTGGCGACGACGGTGGACTCGATCGGGTTGAGCTGGCCGAGGCTGGAGCTGTCCCGGAAGATCGCACGTGAGTACATGTTCCAGTAGTCCGAGCGGAACGACTGGTTTCCGAGCTCGACGCTGTAGCCAGGTGGTGGCGGGCCACACTTGAGGTAGACCGCGTCCACCTGGTAGGTGCCCTGGTTGAGCGGGAAGGTGGACCCGATGAACATGCCTTCAGAGCCATCCGCGCCGTCCATCTCGATGAAGGGCGGCGCGCCCGTGTCCCAACCTTCGCTGGCCGGGACCTCGTTCTCGATAAGCGAACGCGCGTGATTGGTGCCGGCCTCGGCGGCGCCGGTGACGATCGCATGCCGCTGGTTGTGGATCGCCACCCGCGCGTCGACGCCGGCGACCGACAGGGAGGTGGCGCCGATGATCGACAGCACCGCGAGGAGCACGAGGGCCACGAGCATCGCGTAGCCCTGACGTTCACGCTCCAGAAGCGACGACGCCGAGGAGGAGAGCCCTCGAGGTGGAGGCAGTGGCACGGGAGAGCGGGTCATGGGACTATGGTACCCTCCGCGACGGTGTCTGTGGGGTTGATCAACGCCTGCATCCGAAGGTTTCTCACGGTCACCTCGGTCGTCAGCGCCTGACGGAAATAGTTGTCCGGGGTCGCGGCGGGCGCGTTGTTGGCCACCGAGAGCGGAGCGCCCGGATGGAGCCGCTGCGGATCCTGCCGGCTCGACCGCACAACCAGGGTGAATCGCACCATGTAGACCGAGTTGACGTCGGTCACCGTGAGCCCGTTACGCCAGTTCGCGCTGTCCGAGCAGTCGGTGTTGCCGGGCCCCGAGCTGACGCAGTACTCGATCTGCAAGTCCTCGATGTGATCGACGACGGGGATGTCGTCCTCGTCAGGGGACTCAAAATCGAGGTCCATCATCAAGACCGGGTGGGCGGGGCTCCCCGCTCCGATGCCGTCGGTGTCATCGGCGTCGATGTAGAAGGTCGCGACTTCGGCGCGTGAGCAGACGAGCACCATGGGGAGGTTCCCCATCTGGGCGCACCGGTTGATGTAGTCATCATGGACAGCCGGGGTGACCAGCACCTGGCCGGTGCTCGAATCCACCGCCGCGATCGGCCACAGGTAGCTGTTGAAGGTGCCCACCGTGGTGTAGTCGACGCACATGATGAGCTCGCCGACGTCGAGCTGGGCGAGTCGCTCCGCGTTGTCCTGGAAGCTGGCATCAAAACTGAGCTCGCTGGTGTCGCACACCGGCGGCTGAGCCGCGTTGGTGGCCATAGTGAGGCCGGGATCCATCGACACCAGGGTGATCGCGTCGCTGCCGTTCGAGCCCGAGGCGTCGTAAGAGATGATCGCGGGTAAGCTCACCTCTTCATCACCTGCGCTCCCGTCCCAGCCCAGCACGCCGGTCACTGAGCCCGCGGTGCCGAATCCGGCGACCCGCGCCGTCCGTCCCAGCACGTCGGCGGCGAGCCGCCCGTTCTGGTGCATCTCCATCTGCAGGTCCTGGTAGAGGAACTGCTTGGTCTGGGTCGTGAAGAGGTTGTAGAGCCCGGCGACCACCACGAGGCCGATGAGCATCGCGATCAGGAGCTCGACGAGCGTGAACGCGCGACGATCTCGCGGCGTTTTCAGGGCACGCCGCGTCTCCGGGGCCCGGGCCTGGCTCTGCGCCGCCTCGGTGGGCGGGCCGAGGCTTCGAGTAGCAAGCGGGGAAAGGCGGGGATCGCTCATTACCAGTCCCGATAACGGTAGCCGGAGATCGTGGTTCCATGCCACTGCTCCAGCACAGCGTCATGGTAGGTACAACGTACGCGGACCCGGAACCAGGTCTCGTCGGCGTTCATATCTTCGATGTCCCAGCTCACCCGGTAGCTCGGCGGGCCGAGGGTCGAGTCGCTGGCCCCGGTAGCGTTGACCGGCGTCACGGTGAGCGGCCACTCCAGATCCTCAGTCATGCTCACCGAGGCGGCGTCGGCGCCGCCCCCGGGCATGTACACGGCGTCGCGGGTGTCGGTCATCCAATCACGAGCTTGCAGGCGCTCCAACGTGGATTGCGCCAGGTAGGTGCAGTCGGTCATCCGGCGGGCGTTCATGTTGGACCGCACCGCCTGGCTGTGAAAGCCGAACATCACCACCAGCGCGGCGCCGAGCAGCGCCACGGCTACCATCACTTCGATGAGCGAAAAGCCCGCTGATAAGCTGAAGTAGCCTCGGCGCTGCACCTTGAAGGGAGCGGTACTCATGGTGTGGTCACCGCCTGGGAGCCGATGCTGCCGGGCGCCCGTGCCATTCGGTCCGTGATCTCCAACTGCGAGGCGCCGCCCCGGCTGAGCACGATGCGCGCGGCCGAGGTGGGCTCGCTTCGGGACAGCCCGACCTTGTCCACCACCTCGAGCACGATCGAGCCGCTCACGAGGTCACTCGGCGGGTTGTCCACCCAGCCTCGCGGCGAAAACACGATACAATCGGTGTTGTCGGTGCCAGGGCCCTCCAGCGCGGGCCAGGGGGCAAGGCTGATGCGCGGCGCCTCTGATCCGCCGCCGACGCCAATGTCTCGCAGGCCCTCCGAGTCGTCCACCGTACCATCTGCGTCGTCGGGTGGGAGCGTGTCCCAGCGCGTGCTCCGGCTCGAGCGATTCCCGATCTGCAGCTCCCAGGCGCCGACTTGCGGCGAATCGACATCGCCTAGCGCGGTGTCGGCTGCGAGGAGGTGGACCCGCGTCTGCCGGCTCGTGCTGATCGCCAACGATCGCATCGTCTGGAGGTCGGTCTGAAGCAAGCGGGCGGTCTTCATGAAGCGATACCGGGAGAGGGTGCCTGAGAGGGAGAAGAACCCGATCGACGCGATGATCGCGAGGACCGACAGGGCGATGGCGATCTCCACGAGGGTGTGGCCCGCGCCCCGACGCTTGTTCTTTGATGCAAGAATTGTGCCGCGACACTTCGGCGAATATGTCGCGCTGGAACCGACGGGCTCGACGCAGCTTGGGAAAAAAGTTCCCAATCGGGCTAGGAAGGCTCTACCCATCTTCCACCTTCGCGGCGGCCGCGGCGCGGTGGCCCGGGCAGAGGTCATCGATCGCGCCCCGACGACGACGTACCACGCGCCGCGTCTCGCCCAGCTCCGGGAGAACGATGCCGACGACCTCGGCTTCGTCGAGCAGTCGCTCGGCTTCTTCGAGCCATGCGTAAACGGGGAGCGCGGCCGTCTCACAACGTTCCGGCGTGACCCGGTCCTGGGTGAGCTTGACCAGCACGCGCGCCCGGTTGATCCGGCTAAGCGCCCGGGTTCGGCGGTCGCTCGCCAGCTCCACCGCCGACGCCGAAGCGGAGAGCGCCTCCTCGTCCCGGTCGAGCCAGAGCAGGGCCTCCGCGCGGCCGAGGTGGTAGAGCGCCTGTTTCGGGTCTGCGTCGGAGAGGCTGGAGAAAAGCGCGAGCGCTTCGGCGTGTCGGCCCGTGGACAGCTCAAGGAGCGCGACGCTGTGTCGGATCGCGAGGTCGTCCGGGGCGCGCTTCTGGGCCTCCTCGAACGCGCGCCGGGCCGCCGCGGTGTTCCCGCGCGCCATCTCCGTGCTGCCGAGGCCCTTGTACCCGAGCGAGCTCTCCGGATTGACGGTGATGCAGCGCCGAAAGGTGTCTTCCGCGGCGTCGGTCTGGCCGGCGAGGTGCCAGGTCCAGCCGAGCCCGTAGAGGGCCTCGACGTCGTCGGGGCGCTCGGCGAGCATCTCTCGATACACCCCTTCTGCGGCCAGGAGGTCACCATCCGCCAGCGCACGCTCCGCCCGCTCCAACGGGGTGGAGCACCCCGCCAGGAGAAAGAGATGGATAAATGTGAATAATACGGTCCGCAGCATGCTCGTCGGCGGGGGAGGGGCCCAGCGGCCAGTATCGTAGCATCCGCGGATGCCCGACGCGCAGCGACGTTCAGTTCCCGAGTTCGTACTCCTTGATTTTGTAGAGCAGCGCCTTGTAGGACAGCTCCAGGAGGCGCGCCGCCGCGGCGCGGTTGCCGCCCGTCTGGCTGAGCGCCTGGGCGATCAACCGGCGTTCAAGTTCCATGGTGTGCCGTGGAATGGACAGGTCGCCGCTGCTTGGCGGGTCCGCCTGGTGCCCGCCCGGCAGATCTCCGAGTTGGATCACGCCGCCGTCGTGCACGAGCAGCGCGCGCTCGAGCGCGTGCTCGAGTTGGCGTACGTTTCCGGGCCAGGGGCATGCCAGGAGGTGGCGCATCGCCTCGTCGGACAGGCGTGGTAACGGGATGTTCATCCTGCCACAAAGCGCGCCTAGCAGGTGCTGGATGAGGAGGGGGATGTCCTCGACCCGTTGGCGGAGCGGAGGCAGGTGGAGCTGCACGACGGCGAGCCGATAGTACAGGTCCTCCCGGAACGAAGGCGCGGTGAGCGGGCGGGCGCTGGCGGCGACCACCCGGACGTCAACCTGTCGGGCCTGGTTGCTCCCGAGGCGGCGAATGACACCGTCTTCGAGCACACGCAGGAGCTTTCCTTGCAGCGCAGTCGGGAGATCCCCGATCTCGTCGAGGAACAGCGTGCCGCAATGCGCCTGTTCGAACAGGCCGACCCGCGTGTCGACCGCGCCGGTGAACGCGCCGCGCGCGTGGCCAAAAAGCTCGCTCTCCAGGAGCGCGTCCGGGATCGCGGCGCAGTTGACGGCGACCCACGGCTGGTCTCGCCGGCTGGAGAGCCGATGCAGCGCGCGAGCCAGCACCTCCTTGCCCGTGCCGCTCTCCCCCGTAAAAAGCACCGTGGAATCATGGGGCGCGGCACGGCGTAGCACACGCAGCAGCTCTTGGACGCTCGGCGAACGCCCGATGAACCCCTCCACCGGCTCCGACACCCGCTCGGCGAGCCGCGCGTTCTCCACAGCGAGCGCTGCCCGATCCCGCGCGAGGGCCTCCCGCTCCTCGAGCTTACGGAGGGTGAGCACGATCTCATCGGCCTTGAAGGGCTTGGAGACGTAGTCGTAGGCCCCTCGCCGCATCGCCTCGAGCGCGAGGTCGACACTGCCGTAGGCGCTCATCATCACCACCGGCGGAGCGGAAGCGGGGAGGGCGGCAAGGAATTCGAGGCCATCCAGCTCGGGCATCCGCACATCGCAGAGCACGATGTCGACCTCGGCGACCGACAGGAGCGCTTCTCGCCCGTTGGTCGCCGTACACACGTGGTAGCCGGCGCGCGTCAGGATGAGCTGCAGGAGGTAGCGGATGTTCTCTTCGTCATCGACGACGAGCACACGGAGAGGCGGCGTGGTCACGGCTGTATGATAGTCGAGTCGGGTGACGGCGGCAGGCGCGGGGAGCGATGCCTGGGCCATCTCCGCCGAGGGTCGTGCGCGTGCGCCGGATCGTGCAGCTTGTTCATGGATTTCCGCCCGAGCGACTCGGGGGTACCGAACGGTATGCCGCAGCCGTGGCGGCCGGGCTTCGGGCGCGCGGGGTGGAGGTGTACACCATCGCCGCGACGCTCAGTCCGGGGGAGCCGATGTACCGGGTCCGCCGCGAAGGGGCGGTTTTTCGTGTGGTCCACAACGCCCCTTATGCCGGTGTGCGCCGGGCAGAGCGTGATCCCGCGCTGAGCCGGGTGCTGGCTGAGCTGCTCGGCGAGCTCGCCCCCGATCTGGTTCATATTCAACATCTCCAGTTTCTTGGCGTGGACCTGCCCTACTCTGGCCCGCTCGTGTGGACGCTGCATGACGCATGGGCGTGGTGCGCTGCGGGCGGAACGCTCCTCCGGCAGGACCAGCCCGAGACGCCCGTGTGTCCGGGCCCCGGCACGGCGTGCGCGGTCTGTACGTCGGCGTGGGTGGCCGACAACCCGGCCCTGGCGTGGGCCCTTCGAGGAGCCGGCCCGCTCGGCGCCGCGGTAGGCGGGGAGCGGCTCCACCAGCTCTGGAAGCGCGTCCCGGCACGGCTCCGTACCGGGCTCCTCCGCGGCGCGCCGCCGCCCGTAAACCCGGCAATGATCCGGCGTCGGGACAGCGCGATACGCCAGTTTGCCTCTCGATGTCATCTGATCTCGCCTTCGCGCTGGCTGGCCGACGCCGCCGTAGCCGCCGGGCTGCCGCGCCCAACCTTGCTGCCCCACGGCGTCGCGCCCGGGGGCCCCCGGATTGGCGGTGGGCCGTTGATGTTCCTGGGCACGCTCGCGCCGCACAAAGGCCCGGACCTCGTGTGGGCGGCCTGGCGCCGGGCCGGCGTAGGGGTGCCGCTTCACATCCATGGCCCGGTTGGGCGGGACCCGGCGTGGGCAGCTCGTTTCCCTCACTCCGGACCCCTCGCGCACGCGGATGTGGGGCCGGCCCTGGCGCGCGCACACGCGCTCGTGCTCGGCTCACGCTGGCCGGAGAACGCCCCCTTGGTGATCCTCGAGGCACGGGCGGCCGGCTGCCCGGTTGTGGCGCCGGCTATCGGCGGTATCCCGGAGCTGGTGGAGCACGGGGTGGACGGTTTTTTGTACCGCGCCGGAGACGAGGGGGCGTGCGCAGACGCTATCAAACGAATTGTCGAGGATCCCCCGGTGCCGCGGCCGCCTCTCAGCCTCGATGCCCACCTGGACCGGCTGCAGAGCCTGTATAGTGGCGCGCTCCGGAGCTGAAATGCTGAAGAGTCTCGCCGTGCTCTCCGACCGCGTGTCCGATTACCTCGGCCGGCTCGGGCTCGACGCGGATCGGAACGCCGAGGGGATCCACCTCCTCCGCTACGGATCCACGGTGGTGATGATCTCGATCTTCGCCCACGAGGACCATGTCTACGCCCGTTTTGCCGCGACGGTGCTCGTAGGCGCGCAAGCAAAGCTGGAGCTGGTGACCCGTCTGCTCCGGCTCAACACCGAGGTGTTGTTCGGCGCCTTCTTGCTCTTTGAAGATGACACCGTCGCATTTGCCCACACGCTCCTGGGGGACCACCTCGACTACGACGCCTTCTTGCATGTGCTGCAGTACGTCGCCGAAGTGAGCGACGCGCATGATGAGGAGCTTCAGCTGATCGGCGGCGGCGAACGTGCCGAAGATGTGCTGGCGGAAGGAGATGGTGACACTGGCTGACGGCTGCCGCGCCGGCCGTGTGCCCGCCCGGGTCCTGATGGTGGCCCACGCGGCGTGGCCGGATTCGGTGGGTGGCACCGAGCTCTATCTTCACGCCTTGACTCTGGCCTTGACGCGGATGGGCGTGGACGTCGCCCTTCATCTTCCCTCTGGGCGCGGCCGAGGGGAGACTGCGGATCGTTCGGCGGAGGCGGCCTTTTCGGCGCGGCTCCGCGCTGAGCGGCCCGAGCTCGTGCACATCCACCACCTCTCCGGGCATCCCGCTACGCTCCCTGAGCTCGTCGTTCGGGAGGGCATTCCGCTGTTCATCACGCTGCACGACCACCATTACTGGTGCAGTCGCGGCCAGCTCGCGGACCGTGACGCCCGGCCCTGTCCGGGACCCGAGCCCACCCGCTGTGCCCGTTGCGTGGTGCCTGGCCAGCCGCTGGCCAGCCGCCCCTGGATGCGGGCGCTCCTCGCGCGCCCTGCGCGGGCCGAGCGGCGCGCCACTCTCATGATGTCGGCGCTAAAGCAGGCAGATGAGGTGTTTGCGCCCAGTCGCGCGATCGCCGCACGCGCCCCGGTAGCGACCACGCCGTGTCCGCTGCCGCTCCCGCGGCCGGTCGGCGTCGCGCCAGTCTCGGAGCCCGGGCCGCTCCGTTTCTTGTTCCTCGGAAGCTTGATTCCAACCAAAGGTCCCCAAGTGGCGCTCGAAGCGTTCGCGCGCCTGCCGGCGTGGTCGGGGCAGCTCGACCTGGTGGGCCCGGCGCCGCTCTGGCAGGGGCGGCCCGACGCGGTCGCCCGGCTCCGACGGCGTGCGGCAGAGGTCCCGGGAGTCCGTGTACTACCTGGTGTTCCACCCGAAGCGGTGTGCGAGACCCTCGCCGCGCACGACGTGCTGCTCCTGCCGAGCTTGTGGGAGGAGAACAGCCCGCTGGTCGCGTTGGAGGGTCGAAGCGCAGGGATGGTCGCCCTGATCTCGGCGATCGGTGGCCTCCCCGAGCTCATGCCCCAGGCGGTGAAGTTGCCGCCCGGGGACGTGAACGCGTGGGCGGACGCGATGGCCGGCGAAGTGCGTCGGGGGCGTCGTCGGGTGCCGTCGTTGGCACCTGTGGGCCTCGACGAACATGCAAAGTGGCTCTGCGGTCGTTACGCGGAGAGACTGGCGGCCCGGGGAGGTCCCCGCGGGCGTGTGGGCTGGGAGAAGGAATGATCGGGTGGATGTTGAGCCTCGCGTTTGCGGCGGACGGTGCGTGCCAGGCCTGTTGCCGCGCGGTCAACGGCGCGGTCTGCGCCTCGGAGATCGCGGTGATGGGCGATCAAGCCCAGATCACGCGGGACGTTGGAGGCTACGCGATCCGTGGGGCGTGGATGGTCAACTGTGATGGCCGAACCAGCTACGACAGCTCCCGGTACTTCGTGGTGGACCACGCGCCGCGGCCGGGAGAGGTGCTCAGCCAGGGCGTCGCGCCTGCCCAGCTCCACTGTTACAAGCAGGCATGTAGCCTGCCTGACGGCGTGTGCCTCTCCGCCCCGGACAACTATGGCTCGGTCAGCCTCATCGACTGCCGGAGCCGGACGCCAGTCGACATCGCCTTCGTGAGCCCTGGGAAGGCCCGGAAGGTGGGGGATGTCGTGGTGCTGCTGGATGGCAAGCCGCTGGTGGTCGAGCGTATCGGCGGCGCCTCGGTCGCGAGCGCCGCTGCGGTGCCGGTGCCGGCGGTCGCCGCGGCGAAGGTCGCTCCTGCCAGCGCCGCATACGCGCCCACCGCGCCGCCCGGCTCAGCCTGGGCGCCGACCGGCAGCGCGCCCGTCACGTCCGCCTTTGCACCCACAGCGGTCGCTAGCACCACCACGAGTCCGCCCGCAGCCGACGCCGCCATTACCACGGCCCTGGCCTCGATCCCGGCCGATCCTCCGGTAGAGTGCCGCCCCCCGAGTGAGGCCATTCGGTCGGAAGCCCGGCGCCGAGCCGACTCAGGCGACGAGAAGCGGATGCGGCGGGAGCACGCGGCTGCGATCAACGAATACCGGGCGGCGCTGGCGATGGATCCGTGTAACGGCTACGGCTGGTTGGGCCTGGGCGAGACGGCGGCGAGCGCCGGCCGGCCCGATGTCGCCGTCCGTGCCCTCAAGAACGCCACGAGGCTCATGGCCGGGCACTACGGTGCGTGGACGACGCTGGGCCAACAGTACGAGATCCTCGGCCAATATCGGTCCGCGGCCGAGGCCTTCCATAAGGCCGTCGAGCTGCGGCCCGATCACGTCGCCGCGCTCGCGGGGCTCGACCGGGTCATCGGGAAGTAGGCCCCGACCTGGAGGGAGGTTCAGAGCGGGCGGCAGTCCTCGAAAAGGGACGCATCGACGCCGGACCACGCGCAGTCGACGTAGGTGCCTTCCGTGTCTACCGCGCTGAAGCTGAAGCTGAGCTCTCCCGATTCTGGCCAGAGCAGGCTGTTGGTGCCGCTCTCGAAGAGGTCGATGTCGGAGATTCGGTGGAGCTGCTGGCGCCACAGCCCCTCGGGGCCCTCCGCGACCAGGGCGAAGCGATCATGGAACTCGCTCCACTCGCCCCACTCCGGCGCCGTGCCGTAAAGATCCAGCTCTACTCGAACAATCTCAGAGGAGGCCAGGACGTCCCACCGGCACTCCAGCTCCACACAGCCGACACAGAAGGCCTGGAGCGGGGCGTCGGGCGTTTCCCAACCCTGCTCGTCGCAGACCAGCAGCGGGAGCACAATCTGGGGGGCGGTAACGCCACAACCGACGTCCTTACACGGATCCGGCTCGCCGCAGCCAAGCAGGAGCCAGACGCCCGGCCACATGGGCTAGCGGCCGACGATGTCGCCGCGTAGGGCGTCGATCGCGAGGACGAGGCTGTCTGCGGGATCTGTCCCGGTGCCGCAGGCGTTGGGCACGCCAAGGCCGTCGAGCGAGATACAGAGATCGTCGATCACCGCGTTGAATTCGTCATCCGTGATCCCCATGCCGGCGTGCACGTCGGCCATGCTGCGTCCCGGGTAGACGCAATAGCCGCCGGCGCTCTCGCAGACGAGCAGGGTCAGGAGCTCGCCGAGATTGTCCAGATCGACACCCGAGAAGCTCGCGTTGATCCGGCTGTCTGCCGCGATCGCGGCGACCAGGCCGTCGACCACCGCGGAGACGCTGGCGAAGCCGCCGAGCTGATTGAACAGCACGGCGCTCCCGTCGGGGTCGGTGACGATGTCCCCGTACATACCAGCCAGGCTCACGACGAGCCGGTCCGCAGGGAGATCACCCGAGAAGTCGGCGGTGTAGCTGACCCCGTGCGTGTCGAACGCGGCGAGCAGGTCGGCAACGAGCGCGCCCCATTGGGTGTCCGTGATCGCCATGGACGCGTGGATGGCGGCCATGTCCCCCGTGTAGGTGCAGGGGCCGCCGGTGGCCGCACAGATCTGGTCTTCCAAGCTCGCACCCAGGGCTGCGAGGTCGGAGTTGGCGAACATCCAGTTGATCTGCGGGTCAGCGCCGACGTTGCTCACGAAGGTGGCGACGACGGCGCTTATCGCAGCCTCGCCGCCCAGCGCGGCGTAGTCGCTGGTGTCGGTCGGGTCGGTGTCGGTGTCGGAGTCGGCGTCGCTGTCCGCGTCGCTGTCGGCGTCGGCGTCAGCGTCGGCATCGCCTTCGGTGACTTCGGGCTCAGCGCCGGTGTCTTCGACACAGAGGCCCTCGACGTTGAACTTAAAGCCCGCTTCGCAGGCCGGCTCACGGTAACAGGCCGTCACCAAGATCAACCACGACATCTCCGCTCCTCTCTGCGCCTTCTTAGCACACTCCGGCGCCGCCGTGTTCAGGCGAGATCGCTCCGGCGCACCAGGGCGTGGAGCTCGAGCCCGCGCGCCGCCAGCGCCTCCGCCGCGCCCTCCTCCCGATCGACCACGGTCAGGCATTGGAGCACCCGAAGGCCCTCCGCTTCGGCGCGGTCAACCGCCGCGAGCAGGGAACCGCCGGTCGTGGTGGTGTCCTCGACGATACAGACCCCCATGCCGTCAGGGACGTTGCCTCGGCCCTCAACCCACCGCCCCGTTCCGTGCCCCTTGACGTCTTTACGTACGATGAAGCCGTGAACCGGCCGCCCGCGGCTGAAGGACACCGCTGCCACCGCCGCCGCGATGGGGTCCGCCCCCAAGGTGAGGCCGCCGACCGCTCCGACCTCGGGGTGGAGCCGCTCGACGATCAGGTTGCCGATGAGCCAGGCGCCTTCGGCGTGGAGCGTCGTCTGTTTACCGTCCACGTAGAAGTCGCTCTCCCGCCCGGAAGCGAGGGTAAAACGCCCCCAACGAACGCTCCGTTCCTTCAGGAGCGTGATCAGCCGCTCACGCATACGCTCTCCAGACCTGGGCTAAAACTCGCCGCGCTCCAGCCAGTCGGCGACCTCCGTGAGCACCGCCTCCTTGCCAACCTCGTTGAAGATCTCGTGCAACATTCCAGGATGGTCGCGGGAGATCACACCGTGCTCCGCGGCCCACTCCGCCGCTCGCTCGGTGTCGGTGATCGGGTCGGCGTCGCTGTACAGCATCGCCACCGGGACCGCAGGCCGGACCGCGAGCACGCGGACGGTCGCCGCTTCCATCTCGGTGAACCAGCGGGGAGTGATGGTGTGGAAGATCATCGGGTCCGCGTCGTAGGCGCGTGCAACCGCCGGGTCATGGGAGAGGCCGCTCGAAGGCACCTCGTTGGTCAGGGACACTGATGGGAGTATCCGCGACAAGAGTCGGCCGGCGAGCACCTTGATTCGTGGCGCCTTGACGCGGACTCCCAGGAGCGGGTTGGAGAGGAGCACACGCGGCGGCCGGAGACCGGCGCGGAGCGCGTCGAGCGTCACGAGCCCGCCCATGGAGTGGGCGACAATCATGGGTGTTTCACAGGCGTTGTACGCGGCGTTCAGGTCGGCGACGTACTCGTCCCACCGGTTGACGTGCCCCCGTTTCCCTTCGCTCTCGCCGTGGCCGCGGAGCTCCACCATCGAGACATGGAAGCCGCGGTCCACCAGCGCCTTTGCGACGTGGCCGTAACGACCGATATGCTCCGCAAGCCCGTGGACCAGGAGCACCGGCGCGCCGGTGCCCCCAAAATCCACGACCCTCACCCGGGTGCCGTCAGCGCTCTGGATCAGGCGGGACTGCATCAGTTTGCGAAGTACTCGTCGATGTTGGCGAGCAGCGCCTTTGCCTTCCGCTGTTCGGCTTCGGCCTCGGCCTTCACCTCAGGGATGACGTCGGCTGGCTGGGCGATGACCCAGTTGAGCGCCCGCTCGAACTCGGCCCGATTGCCGGTCTTGGCGGCCCAGATCTCGGCGAGCAGTACGGTGGTGCCGAGGTAGTTCGGCGCCGCGGCGAGCGACTTGTCGAACATTTCCTTGGACTTGGGGAGATCCTGGCCCGCGAAGCTCGGGATCGCCCCGTAGTACGCGCCCCAGTAACGGTCCGGGCCATTGTAGAAATAGGAAGGATCAAGCTCGCCGACCCGCGTCATGACCGCCTTGACCGTGGGGAGGTGCCGGAGCGTCACGGTGATGCCGGAGCCCTTGGCCCACTTGCCGAGCGCCGAGGAGATCCAGTAGGCGCAAGGCACGTCGTCCTTGGTGAACGCGCGGGCCGCGGTGGCCTCGTCTTCGTCGCCCTTGGCGAGGAGCGCGGTGTAATCGGTGTTGAGGGCGAGACAGAGCTTGCCCCAGCCGATCGCCTTCTCCCACACCGCGAGCTTGGCGTCCTTCTCGGTCTCGTGGCCGTCACCCATGAAGTAATAGCCGCGAAGCAGGTGATAGAGCGCATCACGATCCTTGGGGTCGCCCGCGACGATCTGCTCGTACTTCTGGAGCGACGCCTGGAGCTGGGCCTTGTCCGAACGGTTGTTCCAGGCGGCCTCGGCCTCGGAACGAAGCGTTGCGGCAGCATCTCCCGCGACGGCGGTGGCGGTGGAAGAGATAGCTGCCGGGTCCTTGGACCCGCAGCCGAGGATCAGGGTGAGGAGGGCGAGGTGTCGCATGATGGCTCCAAAAGCTCGCCCCGTTAACCGGAGTCCGAGGGCGTGGCGAGCTTGGCCCGCCAGTTTTTTCGCGTTCGGGCGCCGCGCCACGTCAGAACCCCGGGGCGTCGCCCTTGGGGAGCGGCGCCCGGACCACTGCGTCACGTCGTCCGCGGGCGTTCCGGCCGCGGTCACTTCGTCGTGGGCGAGCGCAACCAGGCGACCACGAGGGCCAGGTCCTCGTCGGGAATCGGGGGTAAACCCAAGGGCATACCTGGTTGTTCAGGACGTTCCAGCCGCGCCGCGCGGCTGCCGGGCGTGACGAGGTCACGGTTCTGCTCGTCCCGCCGCCGCAGCATCGCCGCGACCACCGCATCGCCGTGCGCACGCACCCCGGCTTCGGTCTGAAGCTCGATCCCCGACGCTGGCCAACCGAAGCCGCCGGCGTTGCCAGGACCTGCCCGACCGTCGTTCTGCGGTGGATCCATGTGACAGTGCACGCAGATCCGGCCGAACACCTTCTCCTCCACCTCGGCCCAGCTCACCGCCCGGGTAATCACCGGCAGCGGCGGGGGGCGTTGGTCCATCTCGGGCGCCCGGGGATCCGCGAGCACGAGGTAGTCCCGAACGGCGATCGCCTCGGCGCGACTCAGGCCCATCGCCGGCATGGTCGCCCCGGCGGCGACTCGCTTGGGATCGAGGATCCAGGCTACGATACGGTCGTTGTTCATCCGCTCGCGGGTGTATTGGAGGTCGGGCGCGCCCGGCATGGCGGCGATAGTGTGTCGCCCGCCAAAACTGTGGCAAGCGGCGCAGCCGCGCTGCACGAAAAGCCGCTCGCCCGCGTCGAGGTTGGCCGGGCTTGGGGTGGTCGTGGGTGGTACCGGCGCGAGGTGCGCCCCGGACCAGGCCGCGATCTCGGCGAGTTCCTGATCGTCGAGGCCCACCCGGACCATGGTCTCGGGCATCTGCGGGCGGAGATCATGGGGATCGCGGAGCCAGGCCTCGATCCATGCGGGCTCCAGCCGCGCGGCGGCGACGTCGAGCGCCGGCACGGAAGCGTAGCTCCTGACCGAGTGTTCGTAACGGCTCCACAGGGGGAAGAGCTCCAGCGCGCGCGCCCGCGCCGCGGGATTGGCGGTGATCGACCACACCCATGCGTGACAGCCCGAGCAGGACTCGGTGCGGTCCGGCTCCGCGACGCCCGGGATCGTGTGGCACAACGCACAATCCCCCTCGACCAACGCGGAGAGTGGGCCGCGGGAGGCCGTGGGGGCGGCGTAGCTGGGCGGGCTCGCCCCAAGGGCCAGCGCCAGGCAGGATCCGAAAAGACCGAGTCTGACGCCGGACCACATCACGCGCTCAGCTCGATGGTGTCGGCGCGGCCGGCGTCGCTTCGGGGATCATCGAGGCGGGGGCCGCCGCGGGTGCGACGGCGGGGGTCTCGCTCACCACCGCTGGGGCGAGCCCGTTCATCGGCGCGGGCTGGACGGCGGGGACCTTGGCGGCCGCGTCGACCGCGGCGAGGGCCTTCTGGATGTCCATGTGACGGTTCGTGGGCATCGCGCACGCGGACGCCGAAGGAATGGACACGAGGGCCACAAGGGTTACACAGGCGGTAATAATCAGGGTTCGCATGGGGTCTCCGGGTTGGCGCTCCGGGAACGTAGGCACGAGAGGCAGCTTACACCGTCCGGTGTTGATTTCCGTTGGGGGTGCGCGGTGAGCCTCTTCTTCTCCCTCGTCGTCGCCTGTGTCCCCGGCCTCCGGCTCCATACGGCGTCCGTGGATGGTGAAACACGCTCCTGGTACCTCTATGTTCCCGAAGCCGCGACGGGGCCGCTGCCGGTAGTGTTCGCCTTTCACGGCGGCGGCACCCACGGGAAGCGGGAGGGGCGCGGCTTCGCCCGCTACACCGACCTCGTCGACAACGCCGAGCAAGACGCCTTCATCGTCGCCTTCCCCAACAGCCTGGAGGGCAATTGGAACGACGGTCGCTTCGACCCCGACCACCTGCCCGACGGCGTGTTTCCGAGCGGCGTGCTCCCCGATGACGTCGCCTTTTTCGACACCATGCTCGAACGGGTGCTGGCCGAGACCGACGCCGACCCGACGCGGGTTTACCTCACCGGCGTCTCCAATGGCGCCTTCTTCAGCCAACGCCTGGCGTGTGAGCGCACCGAGCAGATCGCTGCGGTCGCCGGTGTGGTTGGCGGCATCGCGCCGGACACCGCGGCGACCTGCGCCCCGGGTGTGGGTCTGCCGGTGTTGTCGATCGTCGGAGACGGGGATCCGCTGGTGCCCTACGAGGGGGGAGCCACGGCGACAGATCGCGGGGAGACCCTGTCTTCCGACGCGATGATGGCACTCTGGCGTGGCGTCAACGGCTGTGACGAGGGCACGCCCGACCAGGTGGCACTGCCCGACTTGGAGGAGGATGGTTGTAGGATCTACCATCAGATCTGGCTGGGATGTGCCGCGTCGGTCGAGCGGGTCCGGATGGCCGGCGGAGGCCACGGCTGGCCCGGGAAACTCCAGTACGCGCCTCGCCGGGTGATCGGCGACGTGTGTCAGGAGCTCGACACCAACGGGGTGCTCTGGGCGTTCATGAAGGAGCACCGCCGCGCTCCCTGATGCGCAGGCCTCCCCGAACGCTCGGGCCTTGACGTGCCGCGCGCGGGCGCCGTACACTCGGTCCAGAGCATGGAGGAACCGCATTGGACGCCGATGATATTCTCCTCATCGAGAGGACGGGGGAGTCCGAACCCGAGCTACGCCACCTCTACCTGCAACACCAGCGCCTCGGGGCCCGGCTCGCCGAGCTCGACACCTTGAGGAACCCGACCGCGGCCGAACATCGGGAGATCAGTGACCTCAAATTCAAGAAGCTCCACGGCAAGAACCGTATCCAACAAATCCTGACCGGCCTGCGGGCGGCAGACATCGGCCGTGGGGGATAAGCGGCTCGCGTGTTAGCCAATACCCTCGGTTCCCTCTCGTCTGTGCCGGTAAATCCTGTGGATATCGCGGTGGTCGGCGCCACGGGCGCGGTGGGTGAGGCGCTGCTCGCCGTGCTCGCCGAGGGGGCCTTGCCGCTCGGAAAGGTCGAGGTCTATGCCTCGCGCGCGCGCCGGGAGACCCACGTCTCCGTGGGGGATCGTAGTTACAACCTGCGTGATGTTGAGGATCTGCTTGAGGCTGCGCCGCATCTCTGTTTCCTCGCGGCCCCGGGCGCGGTGGCGAACAGCCTGGTCGCCGCGCTCCATCGGCAAGGCACCCTGGTCATCGACATTGGGGGCAGCGCCGCCGCCTCGTTCAACCTGCCGTTGGTGCTCCCGGGGGTGGGTGAGCCGCCCGAGCAGGCCGTAGCCGACGCGGGTGGCTTTTGTACGCCCACCGCGCCGGGATGGATGGTCGCGAGCCTGGTCAGCGCGCTTCGGCCGCTCGGGCTCACCGGGGTGTCGGGGGTGCTCAGCGTTCCGGCGAGCAGCGCCGGTCGGGCGGGTATGGACGAGCTTGGCGGCCAGGTCGCCGCGCTGCTCAACAGTCGTGAGCCGCCGCGGGTGGTGTTCGCCGATGGGCTGGCCTTCGACACCGTGCTCGACGGTGGGCTCGACGACGACTGGACCGAGCGTGAGTCCCGCCTTGCTGATGAGGTCGAGGAGCTCACGGGTCTGCCCGCGGCTGCGGTGGGCGTGCAGGTGGTCAAGCAGCCGCTCTTCTCGGGGATGTCGGCGGGTTTATACCTCCGCGGGGTGGACGTGGCGCAGGTGGAGCAGGCGTGGCGCGAGGTGGAGGGGCTCAACCGGGTCGAACGCCCGGGTAAGCTCCGGCCCCGGTCGGCGATCGGTAAGAAGGGGCTGTACTGGGGTCGGCTTCGTGCCGATCGCCAGGGTGGGGGCGTACATGTTTGGGTGGTGGGAGACAATCTGATGGGCGCGGGTGCGGTGGCGCCGGTGCGGGGCGCGCTCTGGGCCCTCGGGGCGGGCTTGATTGGGCAGGGGCAGGCCTGATGTGGTGGCTTCTGATATCGGCGGCGTTTGCCGCGGACTACCGGGCTCCGGTCGACAACCTGGGTGTGTATACCGTGCCGGTAGACGACCTGGTGGGGAGCCCGGACGGCAACTACGTCGGGTTCACCGGCGGTGACGGCAACTTCTACGTGCTCGACACCCGTCTCTGGCAGGTGAGCGGCGCGGTCTCCTCCTGCGGCACCGCGACCGGCGCCGCCGCCTACACCGACGGCGCCGGCCAGACCGTGTTCCTCACCGGCTGCGACGACGGCCTCGCCCGGATCACCCTGGACACCACGGGCGCCACGTACACCCTGGAGACCTACACCCTCACCGACCTCTCGGCCATCTACGGGGTCGAGACCGACGGCGTCTCGGCCTTTGTAGTCGGCGCGCCAGCCGAGACCGTGACCGGTAGCGGCGGGCTTGCGCTGGGCGTCGAGCTGTCCACCGGCGCCGCCTTATGGACCAGCACGCTCAACTCCGGCACCGTCGAGGATACGGCGCTGGTTGGCGGCGCACTTTTTGTGCTCTACGGCGGCGCGGTGGCCGCGCAGGTCGATACCACGAGCGGCACCGTGTCCGACGTGGTGACCACCAGCGGGTTGTACGCGTTCGATGATGCCTGGCCCCTGGGCAGCGCCGGGGCGCTCGCCGCCGACAGCACCGAAGGCGTGATCGGATGGTTGGAGCTGGCGAATACCACTGCGCCACAGCCCCTGGCCTTCACCGACAGCGCCTTGAGCGCGGTCGCGGCCTCGACCACCGAGGAGTTTGTCGTCGCTTCCAGCGCCTCGGAGCTGCTCTTTTTCGAGGCGAGCCTGGGGAGCGGGGCGCCCGGCCTCTCAGACGAGCCCGATCAGCGGATCGCGGGGGGCGGCTTCCGTGAGCTGACGGTGATCGACGGCTATGTGCTCGGCGTCGCGGGGGACGGTGGGCTCCGGGTCTACACCGACCGGCCCTGGGTCACCGCGACCAGCGCAGCGGGCACGGCGGTCGCGGGCGACGTGGTGAGCGTGAGCTTCACTTCGGACACGGCGGGGGATTACGAGCTGCTGTTGGGCGGCGGCGCTGCGGGAGACGGCGAGACCCTGGCGACTGGCGAGATCGAGGCCGACGGCTCGGTATCGCTGGATATCGAGGTGGACAGCCGGTTTGTCGAGGGCAGCAATCTCGTGTGGGCCCGGGTGTCGAGCGGCGGCGCGGTGGGGCGCGGCGCGACCACCATCACGGTCGACAACCCGCCCGGCGCGGTGGAGATCGGTCCCAACGCGCTCTCGTCCGGCGATTCGTACCTTACGCTGTCGTTCGCGGGCCTGGAGGACGCGGACATCTCGCACTACATCGTATATGTGGACGATTCGCCCTTCTCCCGGGATGACTACCCGGAAGGGGGCCCGGCCGACTTCGACAAGAACGACGAACTGGAGCTTCCGATGGAGATCTCGTCCACCCCTGGTGCCTGGATGAGCCAGCAGTTCTACCCGCTCGAGAACGGGCATCTTTATTCCGTCGCCGTTCGGGCGGTCGACGCGGGGGGCAAAATCGGGGCGCTCTCCAACGTACGCTCGGCGGCGCCGGTGGAGTCCTTCTCTGCGGCGGAGCGCGCGGGCGAGACGGGCGGTCCGCCATGTGGCGGTGCCGGCGGTGCCAGTGTGCTCGGGCTTTTTGGGGCCTGTGCCCTGCGTCGTCGCGCGGCACATGGGCTCGCCGCCGTCCTGCTGGGCCTGTGTCTGATGCCGGGAGTGGCCGAGGCCAGGGACGGCAAGGCCCCGCGCACCACCTCGAACGTGCAACTCCGTTATGGCCCGTCCTACCTCGCGGATGCTTACCTTCTCGACGGTTTTCCGGGGAGCCACCAGATCCTCAACTTCGAGTATGGCTTCGCCAGTCAGTTCGTCGATGTGAACGCGGGCTTTGGCTTCTGGCAGGAGATGGGCTGGCTGATCGACGCCGGCGGCGCGGCGACCGACGAGCACGACATGATGACCATGCTCCCGATCACGCTCACGGGCACGCTCCGTTTGGACTTCCTCAAGGAGCAGCCTATCGTACCCATTGGGCGTATCGGCGCCGATTATTGGCTGTGGAAAGAGAACTGGGCGATCCCTGCGGGGTCAACCGAAGCCAGCAAGATCACCGGGGCCAAGTACGGGTGGCACTACGCGCTCGGCGGAATGTTGCTCCTGGATGCGCTCGATCGGCGGGCGGCGAGTGAGCTCGAGGCCTCCACCGGCATCGACGACACCTACTTCGTGGTGGAGTGGCGGAAGACGTCGATGAACAGTGAGTCGGGCTTTGACCTTTCCTCTTCTGAGCTGACCTTCGGCGTCAAGTGCGACTTCTGAACGGTGGCCGGGGCTGCCGGGCCTCAGGCGTCGTGCGAGAGGCGGATCAGGTGAACCACCAGCACGAGTACCAGCAGGACGAGCAGCAGGCCGAGCACGAGGGTGAACCACATCGCGGGCGTTTAATCTGGTCTGAGTCCGGTGGGCTCGCTCCGAAGGCCCGGTCGTGATGCTCGCGTTTTTATGTAGTATTGCCCTGGCTTTTGATCACCAGCACTCAGGGCTGCAGGCGGTGCTTGATCGCCGCGTGAGCGCGGGTCGCGTGGACTATGCCGGGCTGAAGGCGGATCCCGCCGAGCTGGACCGTTACCTCGAAGCAGCGGGCGCCGTGAGCCTGGTGGGGGTCAACGCCGCGCAAAAGAAGGCATTTTATCTGAATGTCTACAATGCGCTCACGCTCGACCTCGTTGCAGACCACTACCCCCTGCGGAGCATCCTCGACCTCGATGGCGGAAAGGTCTGGGATACACGACGTTTTTTGGTCGCGGGCTCACGTATCACCCTCAACGACCTGGAGAACCGCCTGCTGCGGAGCCTCGGGGATCCACGGATCCACGCCGCGCTCAACTGTGCTTCGCTCGGTTGTCCGCCGTTGGCCGCCAAGGTCTTCGTGGCCGACACGCTCGATCTTCAGTTGGACGCAGCGGCGAGTGTCTGGGTAGCCGGCACGACGGTGAGCGGCCGCACGATTCGTATCAGCAAGATTTTCGACTGGTTTGGTGAAGATTTTGTGGCGGGGTACGGCAGTCAGTACCAGGATCTCGCGGGGCTGGAGGGCAAACAGGAGGCGGCGCTCAACTTCGTCAGCCGCTACGCCCCCGACAAGAGCGCGGTGATCAAGGCGGGTAACCTTACGATTCAGTATGAAGACTACGATTGGAGCCTCAACGTACGCCGCTGAGCCGGCCTGGGGCGCCCAAAGGAGCAGGGGTGGCACGAGTACCGGAGTTTGCATCCGAATATGATCGGGTGATGTTGGAGTCGGGCCCGGCAAGCATCTTTACCGTAGACGCCAAGTGGTGGGTACGGCTCGATGTGGAGCGTACCCGTGAGCTCTGGATCCTCTACGGACCGGTGCCGCGGGAGGCACCGAGACATTTTGTGCTCACGGATTCGGTTACCGGGCTTTGTTTATACATTCTCGTGACACATGTCTCGCTCGCGGAACGGCAGCCGCGGGGCACGGTGGAGGAGGTGCCTGACATGGCGACCGGCCTCGCGCGCGTGGATGCGGCGTGGGCCGAGAGGCGCGCTCCAGGTTGAGGGAGCGGCTTTGGGGCCCCCCGAGAACCGAGGTGTAAGGGCCCCGACCCAGACGCTTCTATTGGCCGAGATCAGCGCGCGCCCGGGCGCTCGGGTGAACCCCCACCCGTCCCCGTCCGCCACGGGTGAACGCCGCGCCTCAGCGAGCGCGGGAGGCTCTCCATGACACACCCGCTCAGGCGCAGACCCCGCCGGCGCTCCCCGCGCCGGGTTCACTCAGTCGTCGGGCCCACGCATCGTTCGCTGATGATCCGATGCCCGTCATCGTCGATACAGTCGCATGTGGTCGCCCAGCGGCGCCACACGGTCTGGTACTCGGCAATACCCTCACACTGCCGGTCATAGTCGCACGCCCAACTCGTATTGTCGCACGGATTACACCGGTAGACGCTCGCACCATACTCTTCCGGGCAGGGTACACACTCCAGGTCGCACGGGCCGGTGTCTCGCGGTGCGGGTTTGCCGGCGTCGCAGGAACAGCCGAGCAGGAGCACCGACACAAGGGCGGCGCACCACATGACGATGTGTTGGCGCGACATCAATCGATGCTCCCCCCGACCTGGTAGACGCGGGTACAGTCGGGGTGGCCTGAGTAGAGCGTCGAGGGCTCGTCCGGATAGGAGTAGTGGTCGTAGATCGCCGAGCTTGGGTCCCGGATGGGCCGATTCAGGCACCCGGTGCTACATCGCATATTTGGACCACCGCACCGCGTTGAGCCGCGCCTCGTCCACCAGGGCCTGCGCCGCGCCCGACGCCGCGAGCCAGATCTCATAGTCACGCGCCATCCGCGCGTAGAACATCAGCCGGTCGACCACCTGGCCCTGAAACATGAGGTGTACCGGTTGCAGAGTCACGCTGAAGGTGTCCGCGGTGGTGTAGGCGTAGCCACCCGTGGTGGTTTCGCCATCACGGACACACTGATCGCCCTCATCCATCCCCCAACAGGTTTGGTAGTTGAAGCCGCCCGCCGCCCCGGTCGGCAGCTCCAGGCGGGGCGGGTCGGCGCCTTCGATCCACTTGGGGTCGCCCGGGAGCGCGTCCCAGTCCAGACCTGGATCGTCCCCCGTATAACCCGTGTCACAGGCCTGATCTTCGCCGCCGTCGAGGCGACAGGCGGCTGAGACCCGGGAGGTACCGCCCGGCTTCACCTCCCGCCGATGGTCGCTGTTCCGGTACTCAAAGCGCAGGCGACACGACGTGCCCGCCTTGTTGGCCGCGCGCCGCCCCAGGAGCAACTTGTTGAGTTGCACGCCCGTTGGCACACCGGACGGTAGGCCGTTGCACGTTGGCTGACACGGCCCGCGGCATGGGACCGGGCGGGTAGGGTGGGCTGCTCGGTCGAGGCCCGCCGACAACGGGCGGCGGCCGGTGGAGGATCAGGCGGC
>CANKTH010000079.1 GCA_947486185.1 Deltaproteobacteria bacterium | reverse complement strand
CGCCGGCCGGCATCGTGAGCCGCCACGCGGAACCCCCGAAGGAGAGGTGCAAGCACTCCTGCTCCTCGGCAGGGGCTTCGCCGATCGCGGTACCGTCCGGCCGCTCTGCCGTCGCCCCCGCACCATGGAGGAAGGCCGCGAGGCTGCGAACGAAGGCCGCACGCTCACCGCCGCCGGGGCGCCAGGCGAGGTGGAGCAGCGCAGTTCTGTGCGAGGGACCGACCATTGGGAGGGCGATTCTACCCGGAAGGGCGCGATGGTGGACGCCTGGGCTCGGCAGGTTCCGCCGCCCTCACCGAGAATCCCCGTCGATCTGGATACAATCGCGCGGCACCTTCCTCCGTCGGAGTCCATCGATGAGCGCGCCGAACGAGCCCCCCTTTGCGCCGGAGACCTGGGTGCGCCGGAAGACGGACGCCTCCGCGGTCGGCCAGGTGGTCGAGTCCCGGTGGAACGATCAGCGCGAGGACTGGGTCGTCCAGGTCCAGTTCGGCGACGGCCGCCGTGGCCTGCCGGCATCCGGGCTCGTGGCCTTCGACGCGCACCGGCGCAATCTCTGGCAGGACCTCCAGGACGGCGCGCTGGGGTCCCACCGGCAGTTCGTGACGCTGATGACCCACGAGCGCCTCAAGCATCCGCCCGCGGCGATCGGCAACGCGCTCGGCTCGGCGCGTGCCCGATTCTACCCCTACCAGTTCAAACCGCTCCTGAAGTTCCTCGACCACCCGTCGCACCGCGTGCTGGTGGCGGACGACGTCGGGTTGGGAAAGACGATCGAAGCTGGGTACATCCTGCGAGAGTGGCGCGCGCGGCGAGAGGTGGCCAACGTGCTCGTGGTGGTTCCCGCCCGCCTCCGCACCAAGTGGCAGAACGAGCTCAACACGAAGTTCGGGGAGAGCTTCGAGATCGTCAACGCAGGCAAGGTGCGCTCGGTGCTCCGCCGAGTGGCCGATGGGGCGACGCTCGACCCGTTCGCGTGGGTGGCCAGCTACGAGTCGCTGCGCGACGACCAGATCGTCGAGCTGCTCACCGACCTCGAGCTACCACTCGACATGGTGATCCTCGACGAGGCGCACCGTGTCCGAAATGTCGGTACAAACCAGTATAAGTTGGCGCGGGCGCTGGCCGCAGGTGCCGAAGCCGCCGTTTTCCTCACCGCCACACCGGTGCAGACCAAGCTGGAGGATCTGTTCCGCCTGCTCGATCTCCTCGACCCAGGAGCGTACGGGTCGGAGACCACGTTCTCCGATATCCTGGCGGCGAACCACCCGATCGTCCGCGCCGCGCGGCTTGCTGCGGCCGGTCTGTTCCCGGAGGCGGTCGCCGAGCTATCACTGGTCGGCCTCAACCCTCACACGATCAAGTTGTTCCAAGACCCGGCGTTCAAGGATGTGGTCGACCGACTCGAGCACGCGAAGGACCCGGCACGGGAGGACCAGATCCGACTCCAGCAGGAGATCAGCGACTTCAGCCTCACGGGCGCCATCATCAGCCGGACGCGGAAGTCGGAGGTGATGGTCGATCGCCCGATTCGAAAGGCGCAAACCCCTGAGCTGCCGATGAGTAGCGCGGAGCGGGCCATCTACCAGGCGGTGGCGAAGTTCGTCCGGGTGATCTTCCCGCTCGCCGTCGGCTGGGGCCAGCAGATGGCGGCGCTACAGTTCTACCGCATCACGGCGAGCTGCATTCCGGCCGCGGCGGAGATGATGGGCCGGAAGCTGAAGGGTGAGGGCTGGCGCGCGCTCGCCGACGCCGTCCTGGGGGACGTTGACGACGAGGAGCAGGACGAGAGCCCGCACACGTTCACGAACCAACAGGTCGCGATGATGCCAGAGGTGGAGCGGGAGCTGCTCAGCGCGCTTGGGCGTGCTCCGTCTCGGGAGGAGGACCAGAAGTACCTTCAGTTGCGGAGGATCCTCCACGAAGGGTGGCGTGAAGACCGACAGGCAGGCAAGGCTGCCCGTAAGATCGTGGTGTTCGCCAACTTCCGCGGCACGCTCCTGTACCTCTCTCGCTCGCTCACTGAGGACGGCGTGCAGACTCGGCTGATCCATGGGCTTGTCAGCATCCCGGATCGCGAGGCCCGAATCGCGGAGTTCCTCGATATGCGCGACGTGAACGTCCTGCTCTCCTCGGAGGTCGGCGGGGAGGGGCTCGATCTTCAGTCCGCCAACACCGTGGTGAACTACGACCTCCCGTGGAATCCAATGGTCGTCGAGCAACGCATCGGGCGCGTGGACCGCATCGGCCAGAACAGCCCGACGATCCACATTGTGAGCCTCGTGTTGCAGGGCACCATCGAGCAGCGGATCGTCGCCCGACTTTACGACCGCATCGGCCTCTTCGAACAGACCATCGGGGAGATCGACCAGATCCTGGGTGACAAGGTCGAGGAGTTGGTGGTGGAGGCGCTCAGCGGGAGGCTCTCGGACGCCGAGTCGGAACAGCGCGCCCTCGACACCGCCGACGCCCTCTGCCGTCAGATCACCGACCTCGAACAGGTCAATCGGCGAACGGACGATTTGATCTCCGCCGACCAGGCGCTCCTTGACGAGGTGGAGCGGCTCCAGAAAAGACGGCGCGTGCCCGAGCCACGGGAGATTGAGACGTTGCTACTTCAGTTCCTGGAGCCGCGGTACCCCGGGGTTCGGCTCGAAGGGGACGCGGTGCGCGGGGTCGGTATGCTTGAGCTGCCCCCTGCTGTCCGGCGTGACTTCGCGGAGTGGGCCCGGGTAGCCTCGCCCGACGGTGTCAAGTGGAACGGAAGGTTGGGTGTAGGTATCCTCTCTCTCACGTTCGACGCGGAGGTGGCGCTCCGCCACTCGGCCGCGCGGGTAGAGCACATCCAGGCCCGCCACCCGCTTGTGCAGTTCGCGGTCCACCGGCTCACGGACGAGATCAAGAGACAAGGCGAGTCCTTTGCCGTACGCCTCCGGTCCGCCGATGTGCCGCAAGGCACCTGGGCAGTCGGTGTGTGGGCGCTGGACGTGCAAGGCACTCGGCGAGAGCGCCGGCTCGGCGTCGTCGCCGCTGAAGTCGGGGGCGCGCGGCTACTCCTGGGCGATGAGGCGGAGGCCCTCCTCGTCGAGGCGTTGGCCTCAGGAGCCGAGCTCGATCCGCGTCCCGTCCTCGACGCTGACGATCTCACCGCCGTCGTGGACCGGCTGAAGAGCGCCATGGGCGACACCACAGGCGCGTCGGTGAGAACCGGAAAGGAGGCAGAAGGAAGGCGGCTCGCCCGGCGTCGCGCGACCTGGTCGAACACGCTGGAGCGGCACGTCGACCGGCAGCGCGAACTTCTGGAGCGATTGCGTCGGGAGGGCAAGCGCGAGTCGGTCCTCAAGATGCACGCGGGAAAGCTTCAAAAGATGGATGCTGAACTACGGGCCAAGGTGGCGGAGCTGAGCGCCGAACCGGAGTTCGACATCGAGGAGCAGGAGATCTGTGCGTTGCTCATCGTAAACTCTCCGGAGGAGGAGGCCCGTGAGCCGCAATCTGCACCTTGGTCTTGATTGGGGCACGAGCGCCACGAAGCTCGTGCTTCGGGACTACGACGCGCCGGGCGCCTCGCGCGGCCTGGGCTACGTCGTGCGCGCTGCGGCTGGTGGTGTGCGGCATCCGTCACTGGTGGTCCTCGAAGGTGAGCGGCTCTGGTTTGGAGAGTCGGCGCGTGCACGCGTTGCGACAGCCAAGCACGTTTGGGCCAGCCTGAAGACCGACGTCGCGGTTCACGGGCGCGTAGCGGTAGAGGCAACGGCTGGCCTGCAAGTTCGCGATCTCTCCGTGCTCTATCTGGCACACATCCTCTCGGTAGCACGACGCGCGGCTTGTAATCTGCCCAACGGACAGTCCGCTAACATGGGCTTCAAGTTGGGGGTTCCCACTGGCGAGATGAACAGATGGGGCCAATCTACCGAGTATTTGCGGATAGCTCGCGCGGCGCTCCACATCGCCAACGGGCTACGCACTGACCCGGATGGGCTGGCGGTCGGCGTAGCTCCGGCGTTGCTCCGTGGCGCCTGGACCGCCGTCGAAGCCCGTGAGGCGCGCGCGCGAACGACGGGCGAGGTGATCGAGGCATGGCTCCGCCCCGAGGCCGCAAGCGAGATGATCTGGCCCTTCAACTCGCCCTCGATTCGGCCGGGCCTGTACACCGCTGTCGATGTTGGAGCCGGGACGACCAACGCCTGTTTCTTCATGATTCACTCGGGGAGCGGGGATGCGCAACGAGACCCGAAGGGCGCGCTCAGCTTTTTTGGCGCGGCGTGCTCGGCGCCGGGTTTGAACGACCTGCTTCGTGCCGTCTCAGAAGGGAATGAGAGCGCGGCGAGTCTGGAGAAACTACGGGGGAACGAAAATGCACTGCTCGCTGAATCGGCGCGGAGGCGCCGGCTCGCTACTCAGGTGATCAAGGCGTATCGGGGCGTGTGGTCGACTGCCAAGCAGGAGGCATGGGGTGCCTACCCTGGATACGCACATTGGGATGGCCTCCGCCTCCTTGTTGTCGGTGGCGGGAGAAAGGTGGATCTGGTGCGCCGGGAGTTCGAACGCCGCGATCCGTTCGGCTTGATCAAGGGGTTCGATGTGGTGCCAGAGTTGGGCGTGCCTGGAGACTTGCGCGAGTTGCCGGCGCGGCCAGGCGCGGCGGGGGTGCCGTTCCGCGATGACGCGACTTTCCTCCTGACGGCGTACGGCCTCTCTTTCGAGACCGATGATCTGCCGGAAATCACGCTTCCTGCTGGGGTTCCGCCCTTCCGTCCGGCGGGCCGTGTGCGCCAGTTCGTGGCGCATGAGGACATCGGGTACGAGAAGAGGTAGGTGTCGGCGAGCGCCGCCGCGTGCGCCTCCTCGAACATGCACTCCTCGAAAACGCCGTCCTCATGTCCAAGGCGGAGCGCGAAGATGCGACGCTCGACGTCGCGGCGTCGTGCCAACACCTGCGGCCGCGAGGTCCGCGCAGGGGTCCGCCCTCCCGACGAGCGTCCACTCCAAGACCTCATCGTGCCCGTCCAACAACACGTGGATCGCGGGCACCGGCTGGCGGCGCGTGGTGACCTGGGCGATGAGGCCAGGCCGCGGAGGCGTCCTGGCCTGGGGTCACCCCCGAAGGCGTGGGCGCAGGCCCTGGTGCGGCGGGATCTGACGGATCCACGCCCCGGGGCCGCCAACGGCACGGACCGACAGCACCAACAGCGCCGCCGACAGCACCAACGCGGCCGCCAACTGCACCAACCGCACACCGACAGCAACCAACCGCGCCCAACAGCACCAACAGCACCAACAGCACCGCTGTTGGCACCACCAGCGCGCCAACAGCGCCCCGGTAACCGCCGCTGTTGGAGTTAGAAAGCGGAATACGGTGACGACGGTTGGACCCGCCGCTACTCTCCCGGAGCGCCCCCCTCACGCGCTCCCGGAGCCCGCATGCCCCCGTCACCGCCCCTATCGAGCACCCTCGAAGCCCTCCACACGGACGTGCGCGCCGGCCGCTCCTGCCTCGTCACCTTCGACCGCCCCGAAGGCATCGCCTGGCTCGACATCCTCGGCCCCGCGGGCATGCGCGGCAACGACCCGGACTCCTTCACCGCGCCGGTCCTCACCGTCCGCCTCTGGCCCGCCGGTGGCGGTTCCGCCCCGCTCGCCGTGGCTGCCGCCAACCGCGACTTCCCCGCCGAGCTGGACCACCTCGCCGAGCGCGCCCGCCCCGTCGTCGGCGACGAGTGGCGCCTCCTCGTCGCCGTGCTCGCCACCGTCCGCGACGCCACCGCTGGCATGCGCTTTCGCATCCCCAGCGTAGGCGACGCCGTCACCGAGGTCGGCACGCCCTCGGGACATGCCTGGGCGTCCTGCTTGACCCTTGGTGATCTGCAATCCGCCATCCTCCGCTCGGCCCGACTTCGCGCCGCCGCGTAGCGGTTGATCATTATGTAAGGTACGACCTCGGTCTCCCTGGAGTCCCCATGCCTCTCATCGGCGCCGCCTATCTCCGTTGCTCCGACCCGCGCCAAGACAAGAGCATCGAGCAACAACGCGAGGAGATCGAACGCCGCGCCGCCGCCGATGGCGTGGTCATCCCACCCGAGAACTGGTTCATCGACGAGGGCATCTCAGGCCGCACCGCCAAGAAGCGAGCCGCGTACCAGGCCCTCCTGCGGGTGGCCGAAGCGCAGAGAGACTCGCGGCTCGGTCGGGCGAAGTCACGCGTCCAGGGCATCGACCGCCTCTACGTCTGGGCGTTCTCGCGCGTGGCCCGCAACATGTTCGACTGCCTCCGCGCCCTGGCGACCCTCGACGAGGCCGACGTCGAGGTCATCTCGCTCACCGAGCACGACAGCGGCGACCGCTCGATGCGGAAGCTCATCCGCCCCATCCTGGCCTGGCTCGCCGAGCGCTACTCCGAGGAGCTCGCCCGCAACGTCCAACGGGGGATGCGATCCCAAGCCGAAAAAGGCTTCTGGCAATACGGCCATGCCCCGTTCGGCTACGCCGTCGACCGCAGCGAGGGTGCCCAGCGCCTGGTCGTCAACGACGACACCCGCGCCCAGTTCGAGGTGGTCCAGCGCATCTTCCGCGACGCCGACACCGGCAACGACGGCGGCCGCCGCATCGCCGAGCGTCTCACCCGCGAGGGCATCAAGCCGCCCAGCCGCGCCGACATGCCCAGGCAGGTCGCCGATGGCGCCTGGCGCACGAAGCACGTCGCCTGCATCCTGACCAACCCGCTCTACTGCGGCCACATCGTCTACGACGGCGCCGTCGCCGCCCGCGACGCTCACGAGGCCGCCATCGACGACGAGACCTTCGCCCGGGTCCAGGCAAAACGCTCCCTGAAGGACCGCAACCGCAAAGAGGGCAAGGGCAACGGCGAGAACCCGGTGACCGCCGGCCAGAGAGGGATCCTGACCCCCTTCCTGCGGTGCGCCACCTGCGGCGGACGCATCGCCGTCGTGGCGGGCGGCAGCCCCGAAAAGCGCACCTACCTCTACAACTGCGGCACCCGGCAGGACAACGCCGCCGCCTGCCCCGGCATCACCATCCGCGTCGAGAAGCTCGATCAGCTCGTCCTCGACGTGATCGAGAAGCAGGTGCTCGACCCCGACAACATCGAGGCCATGCTCCGCGACACCCTCGATCAGCTCGCCGACAGCCCGGTTGACGAGGTCGCCGCCGAGCGTGACCGCCTCGCCACCATCGTCGCCGAGCTGGACCGCAAGATCCGCCTCACCGCGACCCACGCCATCAACGGCATGATCGACGAGAGCGACGCCAAGGCGATCACCGCGCCGCTCATCGCCCAGCGCGACACCGCCCGCCTGAAGCTCGCGGCGCTCCCGACCAGGCGCGACATCCCCGCCATCGAGACCATCGACCCCAACACCTTCCGCAACGCCGTCCTCGAAGCCTGGACCGCCCGCCCCCTCGACGAGCGCCGCGAGGCGCTCTCCCGTCTCCTCGACAAGATCGAGCTCTCACCAGGCGGTATTCACATCACCTACGGCGCGCTCGATCATCACGGCCATGATCCGTTCGGCCCGCCATAGGCCCCCATATCCCCCCGAGTCCCGTCCACATCCTCATACGCCCCCGTCGGGTTCCCCGCGTCGATCATCGGTGAACCCACCGACAAGCTGAAGATGTCGTTGGTGTGATCCCCGTCGTCGCTGTACGCTGCGAACATCGGATCCGTCGACAGATTCCCGTTTGATCCCGTCGTATCCGGCGTGCCCGAGTAGTTGCCGTAGCTATTGCCGTACACGTTGTTGTAGCTGCCGGACCACACCGCACCGCTGTCGACCTCGACCCCGTACTCCGTAGAATCATAGAGGATCGAGCTCCGCACGATCGCGGCGCTGCTCCCCGACAGGTACACCGACGTACCACTCTCGCCGGCAAATACGGTGTTGAGCACCACGAGGTTCCCCGCGGTGGCGAGCATGCCCGCGCCGTCCGCCGTCGCCGTGTTGAACGCCGAGATCACGTTGTTGAAGATCAACGCCCCGGCCGTGGAGAGCGCGCCGCCGTCCACTGCATCGTTGTTCAACAGTTGGGCCCGCGTCAGCGTGAGGCTAGATGCGCTGTCCACGTAGATACCACCGCCCTGGTCCGCGAAGTTCAGCGAGATCTCCACGTCCGTGAGATCGAGGGTCGAGCCCATCAGACACATGCCACCGCCGTAGGAGGAGGTTGTGTAGGTGTCGTTGCCCGAGGTCGTCACGGACGCGAGCGGGAGCTGGTTGTCCGTGATCACCACGTCCGCCAGGGTAGGGGAGGTACCGTCGAGGTACACGCCGCCGCCGCAATAGGTGTAGTAGTAGCTCGTGCAAGTGGCGCTCGACCCGCAGGAGCTGCTGGTGCTGGTCGTCTCGAGGTGGCCCTCACCGCCCTTCAGGGTGAAACCCCGGAGCTCGGCCGCCGCAGTCTCGCCCGCGGCGAAGGTCACCACCGCGTCGCCGATGCTGGTCGCGTCGATGACCGTCTCGCCGGACCCGCCCGTGCTGCTCACCAACAGGTCCTTGCCGAGGAAGTCAATCGTCTCTGCATAGGTACCCGGCTGTACCACCACACACCCCGACGCGACGTCGATCGCGTCCTGGATGCTGATCATCGGGTTGTCGACCGAGCCATCGCCCCAAGGCAGCCCATTGAGCGTGTCCACCACCATCGGCTCCAACGCGTCGCTGTCATTACAGTCCAGCTCGTTGTCGCTCCCACTACAACGCCAGTCGGCCGACCCGGCAGCGCCAAAACCATCGCCGTCTGCGTCGAGGCTGTAATAGCCGAGGTCCGTCGCCGACTCGTCAACGCTGCCGTCGCAGTCGTTGTCGGCGTCGTCACAGACCTCTGAGGCGCCCGGGTAGACGCTCGGATCCCCGTCCGCGCAGTCGGTCGACAGACGTACGTAGCCGCCCGGCGTGTCACAGCTCCGGGTGGAGGAGCTCACCGAGCCGTAGCCGTCGGCGTCCCCGTCGGCGTACCAGATCGTCGCGTCGGTGGCGTCCTGATCGATGGTGCCGTCACAGTCGTTGTCCACGTCGTCACACACCTCGACCGCGCCGGGACGGATCGTCGCGTTCGAGTCGTTACAGTCCGTGCTCGAAGCGACGTAGCCCGCCGCCGCGTCGCAGCCCGACATCGTGCTGGTCGCGCTCCCGTAGCCGTCGCCGTCACTGTCCAGGTACCAGGTGAGGGGAGGGGCCCCACCCTCATCGATGCTACCGTCACAATCGTCGTCAATGTCGTTGCAGGACTCCGGCGCGCCGGGGAAGACCGTGGCGCTGGTGTCGTCACAGTCCGAGCTGTCGGCGACATAGCCCGAAGGGATGGAGCAGGCCTCGTAGACCGCGAGGCTGTTGCCAAAACCGTCGGTGTCGAGATCCCGGTAGTAGGTCCCGGCGTCTATCGCGTTGTCATCCGCCGTCCCGTCACAGTCCTCGTCCTGGCCGTCGCAGGTCTCGCTCGCGCCTGGGTAGGCGCGAGGGTCCCCGTCGTCACAGTCAGAGGAGTTTCCAACATAACCGGCGGGCTGATCGCAGCCAAGACGGGTGCTTGAGCTATCTCCGAAGGTGTCACTGTCACGATCGGCGTACCAGATCGTACCCTCCGCCGTGTCTTCGTCGATGTCGCCGTCACAGTCTTCGTCCTCGCCGTCACAGGTCTCCGCTACACCGGGGTGCACACGGTTGTTGAGATCGTCGCAGTCGTCGCCGTTTTCGACGTATCCTTCCGGCTGGGAGCATCCCGTGATGAGCCGGGTGGGATCGCCAAAGCCGTCCCCGTCGGCGTCGTCAAACCAGTCAATCTGCCGCGCATCTTCGTCGATCGTCAGGTCGCAGTCGTTGTCGAGACCGTCACACACGTCGGTCGCACCCGGCCGCACCTCGACATCCCGGTCGTCGCAGTCCGAGTTGTCGTTGATCAACCCGGACGGCGCCGAGCACGACGACACGCCGGGATCGGCGGCGTCCCCGTAGCCGTCCCCGTCCGCGTCCGCGTACCACGTGCTGGCGCTGTCATCGTCCACCACCCCGTCACAGTCGGAGTCCACGCCGTCACAGGTGTCGGCCGCACCAGGATGGACGCCGGCATACCGGTCGTCACAGTCGGTGGCGTCGGTGACGTAGCCTCCGGGCTCCTCACAGTCTTCGTCGTCGGTGAAGGGGTCCCCGTAGCCGTCGCCGTCCGCGTCGAGATACCACGTCGTCGTGAGCCCTTCATCGGTCTGGCCGTCGCAATTGTTGTCGACCCCGTCGCACGTCTCAGCCGCTTCCGGGTGCACCGCAGCGTCCAAATCGTCGCAGTCCGTCAGGATGGTCGCGCCATCGGCGTCCTGGTCTTCGCCACTGCCACCGGTTTTATCCGGGTCGGGAGTCTCGATTCCGCTGGAACAAGCGAACAAGGTGAGGAGGAGGAGGGTACGCATCGGGGCTCCAGAGAGGGCGCATCGCCAAGAGGTGGGTGGAGGATACCTGAAGTTCCGGGTCCCTGGCGGCGCCAATCGGGCTGAACGTCCAAAACGCCGGTTATCGGTCGAGCACCGATGAAGCGATGGATAGCCTTCCTGGTCGCTCTACTCCTGCCGATCGGCGCGTTCCTGCCGCTGCTCCCCTCCTTCGGCTCATCGCTCGTCGGCTTCGAGACCGTGGACCACTACGGGACCCAGTGGTTCTACATGTTCGCAGAACGTCAGGTCCTCGCCGGAGAGAGCCTGCTTTGGACTGACCTCTTCTTCTATCCGTGGGGTAAGGAGATCTACGCCCACACCGGGGCCAACCTCCTCGACGCGCTCCTCGCCGTCCCGCTCCGGCTCCTTCTAGGCGCGACGCTCGGGTACAACGTGTTCATCCTGCTCGGCGTCAGCGCGACGGCCGCGGCATTCTATACCTTTGCCCGAGACTTTGTTGACGAGTCCAGCGCGGTCGCCGGCGCTGGTCTGCTGGCCCTCTGCCCGTACGTGCTCTACGAGCTCGTCGACGGCCGCCCCACCCAGGCGATCCTCATCTTCCCGATCCTCTTCCTCCATCAGCTCTGGCGCGCCGGCCTGCCGCAAGCGCCGCCCCGCACCCCGTGGCTCGCCGGCCTGTTCCTGGCGCTGAGCGCCTATCAGTACTGGTTTTACGGGCTCTTTGGTGGCCTCGTCGCTATCGCCGTCGCTGCAGGGCGGCTGTGGGAGGCGCCGAGCAGCGCGCAGGTCGGTCCGTCGCCGCTTCGGATTCGGGTGTCCGGGCTCTTTCCCTACTGCAAGATCGCCGCCTGCTCCCTGGTCCTCTGCGCTCCGGGTGCCCTGCCGCTGCTCCTCGCCCTCGGAGGTCCCGATACGCCGGTGGGCCTGCTGAGCACTTCGAGCTGGACCGCCACCCACATGCCCCTGGTGACAGTGGAGGGCAAGGAGGTTGGGCTCGGCGTCTGGCAGCTGCACGTCGCGGGCATCTGGAAACAGAAGGCCGATGGTACCGAGCTTTTTCTCGCGACGCTCTGGCCCTTCCCGCTCTCCATCCTGCTGGCGACGCTGTATTGGCTACGCGCTCCGGGCCGTCTCAGCCGTCCGCCCCTGCTCCTCGCGCTCGGCCTGCTCATCGTCGTGGGCGCCGGGCCGACCCTGCTCGTCGTCGACTGGCTCGTCCCCAACCCGATCTACCTGACGCTGACCTACTTCCTGGATTTCTTCCGGAGGTTGTGGTGGCCCGTGCGGGTGTTGGCCTTCGGGTCGCCGCTCCTGTACCTGGTGCTCGCCGTGGCCCTCGATCAGGTTCGGACACGTTCGGGCAAACGGGCGTGGGGAGTGGCGTTACTCATCGCCGCCGGGCTCCAATGGTTCACGCTCGCCGGGGTACAGTTGCTGCCGATCCCGGCGTGGAAGGCCACGATTCCGGCGGGGTACCGTTGTCTCGCCGAGGGGCCGCCCGGCGCGCTCATCGCGCTCCCGTGGGCGTGGAGTCAGGCGCACCTCTACTACCAGACGGTGCACCAGCGGCCGATGCTCGGTGGAATGGTCGAAGATGACCCCGACTTTGCGCCGAAAGAGCTCGCCGAGCTCCGCGCCCGTAACACCCTGATTCGCCGCCTCGACGCCCTCGCCAACCTCGGCGGGCCCGTCGGCGCGGCGCCTGCCGACACCGCGGGCGACGTGGATCTCGCGGTGCTCCCGGAGCACGTCGAGGAGCTCGGCCGCCTCGGCTATCGCTACGTTGTACTTCAGAAGGACGCTTATCTACGACCCGGCACGCCCTCCCGCGGCGAACAGCTCGCCCAGGACACGGCGATGCGCCGGCTTTACCGGGCCTTTGAGGCGGTGTTGGGGCGACCGGTCTACCAGGATGCGCGGCTCCAGGTCTGGGCGCCTTGGGGCGGGGACCGGCCTTGTGCGGCCGCCGAGGGCGACCAGAAGCCCGTGCAGCGGATGGACCTTGATCCCGTCACCCGCGCGGGCACGGATCGAGAGCGCGCCGCGGTCTACTGGTTGTGGTAGCCCCGTCACACCGCGGTCCGCCCCGGCCGTGATCCCCGTTCTGGCCGGCGAACTACCGACGCTGGGCCAGAGGGGCGTCCAGCTGCTCGGGTAGCACTCCGCGGGCGCCGGTGCCGCGGGTGAGGCGCCCGGCCAGGGCGAACGTGCCTCAGTCCGAATCCGTCCCCGTCGGATCAGCAGCGATCGGGAGGGTGAGCCAGACCCGCGCCCCACCCTCCGGACGACGCTCCGCCCCCGCTTTTCCGCGGTGCGCCTCAGCGATCTGCCGCACCAGCGCCAGTCCAAGGCCCTCGCCCCGTGGACGTTCGCGCCCCGGGACCGCCGGTCCCCGCCAGAAGGGGGCAAAGGCCGCCTCTTCTTCGCCTGGCTGAAAGCCCGGGCCATCGTCCTCCACCTCAAAAACCAGCTCGGCGCCCCGATCCTTCACCCGCACCGCCACCGTGGTCCCGCCGTAGCGCCGCGCGTTGTCGAGGAGCCCGCTCAGCGCACGCGCCGCCAGCGTCGGATCCGCCTCCACCATCACCGGGCGCGCCGGTAGCTCCACCAGGGTCTCCTCCGCCAACCCCGCTATCTCGAGGGCACGCCGCACCAGCTCACGCGGATCGAGGGCACGCGGGCTCACCGCCTCGAAGTCGATCCGGGCCGCGGCCAACAGATCGGAGATCAGCTCGTCCATCCTGTCGATCTCCTCCTGGAGATCGTCGTGGAACTCGGGCGGCGCGGCACCCTCCCGGGAGAGCTCCACCAGCACCCGCGCTCGGGCGAGCGGGCTCCGGAGCTCGTGTGACACCGCGGCCATCAGCGCTCGTTGGTCCTGGAGTTGTCGCGCCACACGGTCGGCCATCGACCGCAGCGCCCCCGCAACCTCACCCACCTCGCCGCCGGTAGCCGGCAGCTCACCCCGCGCAAGCAGCCGCCCGTGCTGGAGCGCGACCGCGGAGCTCGCCAACAGCCGGAGCGGCCACACAATCCGCATTGTCGCCATCCGCGCGATCGGCAACAAACACAAGAACACGCCGAGCCCGAGGCAGAGGAGCCCGGCGCCCGTGACCCCTCGTCCGTGGATATGGTGGATCGCCGTGGCGCCCGCGCCACCGATTGCCGCCGCTAATACAAGGAACGCGACCAGCGTGCGGTGAAGCCCCCGGGTCAACATCCAACCCAGGGGAGGGGCCCCCCCGCGCCCGTGAAGCCGGTGTCTCATCGCCCGCCCGCCAACATATAGCCGACCCCGCGCACCGTCTTGAGCCTCGTGGGGTCACGGGCATCGTCACCCAGCTTGGCGCGGAGCTTGGAAATGTGTACGTCTACCGTCCGGTCGCTCACGACGGTGTCGCCGCGGCCGGCCGCCTCCCAGAGCGTGTCACGTGGAACCACCCGGCCAGCCCGCTCGGCCAGCACCACGAGGAGATCAAACTCCAAGCCGGTCAATCCGAGGCGCCGCTCGCCGATCCGGGCCTCGCGCGCCTCGGGCGCCACCTCAAGATCACCCACCACCAACGTGCGCTCTTCCGCGCGCGGGGCGACCCGCCGAAGCACCGCCCGGATACGGGCAACGAGCTCCCGGGGGTATACCGGTTTGGAGAGGTAGTCGTCCGCGCCCAGCTCGAGCCCCACCACCCGGTCGGTCTCGTCCCCTCGTGCGGTCAGCATGAGCACCGGAACCGCGCTTTGAAGCCGGATCCGCCGAAGTACGTCGAGCCCGTCGAGGCCCGGCATCATCACGTCGAGCACGACCACGTCCACCCCGCCTGCGCCCAGCGCCGCCAGCCCGCTCAGGCCATCCGCCGCGTGGGAGAGCTGGATTTCGTGGCTCCCGAGGTAGGTACGGAGGAGCGAAGCCAGCTTGGGATCATCGTCGATCAACAACGCACGAATCGGCATCTTCGCTCCTGAGGGCTGGTCTGGCAATAACCTGCGGCGTTCGGCCGCCGCCGCTCCCCGGGGCCCCTCGCCCCAGGGCCCCCCGCTCACGGCGGGGTCACACGCTGGCACGCCGCCCCGCCGTCGCCGTCGTGGTACTCCCAGGCGCGACAGGCCGCGCTACCATAACCGGCGATCATCCCTGAAAAGAGCAGGAAGGCCCAGAACTTGCGGCGCATCTCAGCTCCACCAGCCGGTCTTGCTCTGGTTGATCAGGTCGGCAGCGATCTTACGCTGATCCGCGTCGAGCACGGCGTGGACCTGGCGGGTGGCGGAGACCAGCTCGCGCCGCGCCTTCGCCACCGCGTCGTCATGTTTGACGAACGCGGCCGCGAGCGCCGAATCATCCACCGTCTCGCCCCGGAGCGCGTCCGCGATGCCCGCCCGAGTGCCCTCCACCTCCTCGTGCAGCACGCGGAGCGCCTTTCGCGCGTCAAGCAGCGCGTGATCGACGATCAACTCCTGCTCTTCGTCGATGTTCAGCCGCCGCTTCAGCACCTCGCCGAGCGCCCGCGCCACCCCGTCCGGGTTTCGCACCCCGCTCCGCCGCCCGCCGGGGCCGCCCACGCCGTGGCGCCCAAAGCTACCGAAGCCCGGCCCCGCATAAGCAAAGCCACCGTGACAGCCTCCCCCATAGGCATGGTGCCGATAGATCGCGGATCTCGCCGCCATGCCGACCAAACCCAACATACAGATTGAACCAAAGATGAACCCGAACATGACACTCCTTCGCCCGGGACCGCCGGACCCCATAAAGCTCGGTCCCGGGTGTAAAGGCCGAGTGCGGCGGCGTGTGAAGAAGTGTGAAGCCTACGGCGTTCGTTTCGACGCTTCAGAGCGTCAGCCCCCGGCCGCTTCGACCAGCGCCCGTGCCGCGGGTAGGTCGTCCTCCGCTACGTAGATCCTGGAAATATGCCGCTCGTCGCGGTAACGTTCGAACACGCGGGTAGCGTCCTGCAGCAAGCTCACCCGCCGCCGGCCACCGGGCTGCCGCTCGATCACGTAGATTGGCGGTGCCTCCACCCTTTTCCGGCCGAGCGCGTAGTAGCCGGAGAGGCGACTCGTGCTCGCGGCGACCAGGCGATCGATGCCCGCCGCCTTGAGCGCCGCCTCGGCGGCGTCAAGCGAAACCTCGGAAGGACTACCATGCTTTTCGATGACTCGCCGGTAGGGGACGCGGTGGGCGATGCGCCGCGCCATGGTGTCGCCCGACTGCCGGAGGTAGGCGTAGAGATGGATGTCGTCCGTACCCAGATAGGCCTCGGCGTCGGCAGGGAATTCATAGGTGCACTGGCTACCGGTGAAGTGCCGCCGCAACATCTCCTCGTACACGATCGACTTGTGGTGAAAGTAGACCATGAGGAACATGTGGTATCGAGCGATCATGAAATCGTCGAAAGCGTAGACCGAACGCTGATCGATCGCGAGCGAGACCTGCCCGGTGTCATCCGCGTGCCACTCCAGGTTCGACAACATCCAGTGCGTGTCGATCTGGCCATATCGTGCACCCGAATAGTACGAGTCGCGGCCGAGATAGTCCAGTCGGTCGGCGTCGAGCTCCGAGGAGATCAGCTGGGAGAGGATCCGGCGGTAGTCGTTGCCGCCATCGTGGAAGAAATCATCCCCGGGTGAGAGCTCCCGGCTGACCAGGGCCGCGACATGCCGGCCGGTGAACGGGAACTGTCGGCATATCACCTCGTTGAGCGACGAGCGGGTCAGAATCAGGATCGTGTAGTCTTCGTGGGTCGCGTGCCGGTTCAGGCGCCCGGCCACCGCCTTGGGCGCGTAGGCATCCAGACCGAGCGCCGAGAGCGGCGGCATCGCGAACTCGGTGCAGTGGGAGAAGGGGGCGTGCCCGAGATCGTGGCATAACGCCGCCAGCCTCACGGCCGAACGGAGTGCTGCGCGCCGCGCCGGACTTGAAAAAGGATCGTTCCGAAATACCGAGTCGAAGGCCAGCCCAGCGAGGTGCATGACGCCCAGGGAGTGCGCGTACCGGGTGTGGACCGCACCCGGAAAAGGCAGTTCTGAGAATCCCATTTGTTTGATGCCGCGCAACCGTTGGATGAAGGGATGATCCACCACCGGCGCCTCATCCGCATGAACGGCGATTGCCCCGTGTAACGGGTCGCGAATTTCCACCATCTCCCCCCCCGGGCCGATGATATAACGGGCGCCCCCATGATGCCCATCTCGCCCTCCGCTCCTCCGGCCCTCGGCTCGGTCTTGTTCAACCCGCTCAAGGGTCTGGTCGTGGTCTCCGGCTACGACGGCCCAAGAATCCTCGCGGTACCTCCCGGAGAGAGTGAGCCCGTCACCTGCCTCGAACCCAGCGCTCCCGGCTATCGCGCGTGTGTACCCCATGGCCTCATCGCCCGGAGCCTGCAGGACCGCGGTCAGGTCATCGCTGAGCTCACCGACAGCCCGATCGACGTACTGGCCGCAGGCCTGGCCGACTCCGAGGGGGGCCTTCGTTTTCCCCAGTTCGAGGCCTGGTTGGTCGCGCTGGGCCTCTGCGACTCGATGGGCGCGACGGCTTTGTGGGCGCGCGCCTTGGCGGGCCTCGCTGCGGATGGGCGTTTTGTCCTCCATGGCGACGAGGTGCGCCTCCCGTCGATGTTCGAAGAGCTCGAAGAGGACAGCGAGTCCTTCGAAGCGCTGGAGGTCACCGACACTCCGCCGATGCCCTCGCCCGGCACCTTGCCCGCGTCCGAAGCCTTCGAATTCGCCATCACGGCGTCACGGGCCCTGGCCGACGTGCACGGCGATGGCAAGGGGATCATCCGCCTCCGAAGCGCGGTGTCCTTGCGCCAGGGCGTGGTCGAGTTCCAGTACCGGGAGAGCACCCAGGGCGAGGACCGCCGAGACGACGTGCGTTTCGTCATGCGGATGGTGCTCGAACAGGTCGTGGGAATCCTGCCGATCACCGAACACTTCTCCGACTCTGAGCTGCCTTTTCTCGTAGGACTGTGCTCGTCGGCCATCCCGTTCGAGCTCCTCGCGGTGTGCATCGAGGCCCTCGCCGACGACGCCAGCTACCGCCCAAGCAATGGCCTCGCGCTGCTCTCTCGCCTCCACACCGCCCAGGCCGCCGCTCAGCTCCGCTCCTCGGCGCCCTGGCTCAAGAACGCTCGGCTCTCTGCCGGTTTTGATACGCACATCGGCCTGTTCAAGAGCCTGGTCTCCCAGACCAACCAGGACGCCTTCCTCCTCGCGGGTGAGCCCGACCTCGCCCTGTTCGCGGTGGCGGACGGCATCTCGCTCTGCACCGCCGGCTCCGGAGATCGGGCATCTTCCTTGCTGATCCGGGCGCTCCGCCAGGAGTGGACCGCCAACCAGGAGCGGCTCCGCCACGCTTCGTCCGACGACGTGCACGCCTTCATCGAGCGCGCGTTGGACCACGGAAATTCCTCGGTGTGTGAGGCCGCGCTCAAGGCCGCTGACGGCGATCTGGTGCGTCACGTGCCGATGGGCACCACGGTGCTCGCCGCGGTCTCTCGGGGCAACCGCGTACACCTCTCCGGGCTCGGCGATTCACGTGGCTACCTCGTCGGTCCTCACGGCGCGGCCCCGCTCTCGGTCGACCAGAACCTCCAGTCGGCCCGCCTCATCGCCGCCCTCGAAGGCGAAGAGGTGAACTGGGAGGAGCCCGGCCATGCGCTCCTGGGCTACGTCGGTCACTTCGACATGGACGGGCGGCCGAGCCTGCCCCGCGCCTTTACCCGCACGCTCACGATGTTGCCGGGCGAATGGCTGATCTTGTGCTCGGACGGTTTCTCCGACTACGCGGCCACCGACGAAGCCGCGGTGATCAAAATCATCCAGCAGTGCATCCGTGAGTCCAACTGGGCCACCGGCGGCGCGGCGGCGATGGATCTGGCGCGAAAGCTCACGGCGGCAGCCAACCGAGGCGGCGGCGGCGACAACGTGACCGTGCTGGCGTTTACGCTCTCTGGCGAGGACCTCAACGCCGAGAACTCCTCCTGACGAGGGAAGATGGATTCTCCTGCCCCTTTTCGTGAAGCGCTCGCCGAGCGGGTGATCCTCTTTGACGGCGCGGTGGGCACCGAGATCTACGCCCGCGGCGTCTTCATCAATCGCTGTTTTGATGAGCTCTGCCTCGCCCAGCCGGACACGGTCCGCGAGATCCACGGGGCCTACCGGGCCGCCGGCGCCGACGTGCTCACCACCAACACCTTTGGCGCCAACCGCTGGCGCCTCGCGACCTACGGCCTCGAAGCTCGGCTCGCCGAAATCAACTCCACCGGGGTGCGCCTCGCGAAGGAGGTCGCGCGCGGCCGGTGTTGGGTAGCCGGCTCGATCGGCCCTACCGGCGCGGCGATGGCTCCGCTCGGAAAATTGACTCCGGGAGATGCTTTTCGCGCCTTCCAGGAGCAGGCCGAGGTGATGCACGACGAGGGGGTCGACCTCTTTGTCTTGGAGACCTTCACGCGCCTGCCCGAGCTGTGGCAGGCGGTGCGGGCGGTACGGTCCGTGAGCGATCGGCCGATAGTCGCCTGTATGTCCTTCCCATTTGTAGGGCCAGGACAGAACCAGATCGAGGGCGCCACCCCCGAAGAGGCGGCGCGCACCGTACGCTCCTGGCCTATCGACGCGTTCGGAACCAACTGTTCCAACGGTCCGCGCGGAGTGCAGACGGTGCTCGAGCGCCTGCTCGCGGTCACCGACATGAAGCTCGCCGCGATGCCCAATGCGGGCCTGCCTCAGGTGGTCGAGGGGCGCACCCTCTACCTCGCGGCGCCCGAGTACATGGCCGAACATGCGCGCCGTTTTGTCCAGCTCGGCGCCAGCATCGTCGGCGGTTGCTGCGGCACCAATCCGCAGATGATCAAGGAGATGCGCACATTCATCCGCTCGGTGGCCGCCGACCGGAAGCTGCCCGATCTCAGCGAGGCGATGCCCGGCCGCGCGCGGCCCGCCACCCTGCCACCTACGCCGCCTCAAGAAAAAACCGAGTTTGGCCGCAAGCTGTACTCGGGACGCTTCCTGGTGAGCGTCGAGCTCGAGCCCCCGCGCGGGGTCGAGCCCCTGAAGGCCATCGAGGGCGCCTCGTTGCTGAAGGCGGCGGGGGTCGACGTGGTCAACATCCCTGACGGTCCGCGTGCGGTCGCACGGATGGGGCCAGCCGCCTTGTCGGCGTTGGTGCGGTCGCATTGCGGCATGGAGACCATCGCGCACTACTGCTGCCGCGATCGCAACCTCCTTGGCATGCAGATGGATCTGTTGGGCGCCAACGCGCTCGGCTTGAGGAACATCCTCGCGGTCACCGGCGACCCGCCCAAGATGGGCACCTACCCCAACGCCACCGCCGTGTTCGACATCGACGCCATCGGGCTCATCTCGTTCATCCAGATGCTCAATCGCGGCCTCGATTTTTCGGGACAGCCGGTCGGCGGCAAGACCAACCTGCTCGTCGGCGCCGGCTGCAACCCTGCGCACATCGACCTGGATCTCGAAGTGAGTCGCTTTACCCGAAAGGTAGAGGCGGGCGCCGAGTATTTCTTTTCCCAGCCGGTCTTCGATCCCGAAGCGCTCTGGCGCTTCCTGGACCGCACCGACAGCGTGCCCAGAGTGCCCTTCCTGGTCGGCATCATGCCGCTCGCTTCGCTCAAGAACGCCGAATTCCTGCACAACGAGGTGCCGGGAATGCAGGTGCCCGCGGGCATCCGCCGCCGGCTCGCGGAGGCGGGTGACCGGGACGCCCAGCGGGAGGTCGGTATCGAGGTCGCCCAGGAGGCGCTCCGCGAGCTCGTCGGGCATCCCCGGGTGAGCGGGGTGTACATGTACCCGCCCTTTGGCTCTTACAAGGCGGTGCTTCGGCTACTGGAGGTCCTCGCACCGCGCCGCGCTTTGGATGGACCCGACCTCGGCGCGGGGATCACCGCGGGCGTCTGAGCGATCTACCGGCGGGCGCCGCCGGACTCAACTCCCCAGACAGTCCGCGAGCGCCGCCGCCACGACGCGGTGACCCTCGGCGGTGAAGTGACCGTCGTACTTGAAGAAGGGCGCACCGCCCGCTGCCGCGGCCTCCTGCAGAGGCGGCGAGAGGTCGCAGGTGGGCATCGCCAGCTGTTGGAGCACCCCCAAAATCGCCTGCCGCGGAGCGTCGGGCGCGGGATCGTGGAGGCCGAACTGAGCGAGGGTGGCGGCGGCCACGGCCGGGTCGATCGCAAAGGAGGGAGGTGCGAGCGCCACCATGAGGCGATCGCCGCGGGCCTCGACCGCACGTTTGAAATCGGTCAACGCGTCGCGGCTCTTGGCGGTCAGGTTCTGGAGCTCCTGCCGACCGCCCGCCGTGAAGATCATCAGCTCGTTACGGAACCGTTGGCCCGCCGGATCCGTGCCCGTCGCGATCCGGGCGCTCTTCTCCGCGATCCGCCAGTAGGTATAGAGCGCGCTGTGCTGCATCAGCAGGCGCTCCAGGGGATTGGCGCGGACCTCGGGTGGCGGCGGCAACCCGCCCCGACGACGCTCGTTGAGCTTATACGGGAAAAGGTGGTTCTCGGCGAGATCATTACCCAGGAAGTAGGTGAGCAGGGCGCCCTCGGCGTTGACCACCGGATCGAGGCGCTGATACCGACCGGTCGCCTGCCAGGTGGAGTAGCCGTCCACCCCAGCGTTCAGCACCGAGAAGCCCAGTTTTTTGCTCAGCTCGGCGCTGAACGTGGCGTCTTCGTCTACCTGTACCGCCATGGTGATGGAGTCACCCAAGGCGAGCCATGTTCGGCCTTTGAGCTTCGGATCTCCGCGAAGTCCCAACGAATTGAAGCGCACGCGCACGCGGTAGTTGAAGGTGGCGACCGTCTCGTCGAAGCCCGGAGCGGCGACCTGGAGGAGCTCAGGATCGTCCTGGTACATCGCCTTGGGCATCGCCGAGGGCGCGTCGTAGAGGAACTCCGCGCCCGCTTCCGGGGCGCGCTGGCGCACCACCACCTCCGCGACCAGGAAGCCCAACGCAGTCGCCCCCACCAACGCCCCGAGTCGGAACGCCCAGCGGCGCCGGGTCGTGCTCATTGCTTCCCCCTCAACGCCCGGTGTCCCCGGTGTCTTCGGCGCCGGTGTCGTCCGGATCGCTCGTGGTGCCCGTGTCATCCCCATCGGGCAGCGCTACGGCCAACGCGACATAGCCTTCGTCGTTCGTCAGCCCACGGCCGAGCAGTCGCCCCTCGTTCGCCGAGCGGATCTCCACCAACGCGAAGGCGAGCACCGCGCCGTCGGGATCGACCAGATCGCGCTCAACGAGCGTGCCTTCCGGGAGCGCGTAGGTCTGCGTCTCGCTCGCCGCCGCCCGCGAGAACTCGCCGATCGCCCCCGACGTGGTCGCCGCCGCCGGCGAGATGGTCAAGGTGTAGTTCGTGTCCGGCGCTTCGAGCGCAAACCTGCCGGCGCCGTCGGTCTCGGCGTCAAACACATAGCCCCCGAAACCGAGCTGCTGGGCGCTCACCTGCGCCTTCGCCACCGGACGCCCGTGGGCATCCTCCACCACGCCTCGGAGCGTGACCGGCGCCTGGAGCGTCACCGTACCCAGGTTCAAGCCCGCACCAGGCACACGCACCAGGGATGCGACCGGCGTCGCGACGCTGCCCGCGGCGGGAAAGACCTCGAGCAGATAGTCGCCCGCCAGCGCCTTGACGAAGAGCTCGCCACCTCGTTGCGAGCTGACCTCCGCCGTGTAGGTGCCCCCGGCGTCCAGGCTGCGGGAAGTCAGTCGCAGCTGCGCGCCTTCGACGGTCTGACCTTCATGATCCACCACCCGCCCCTCGACCAGAGGCGCGTAGGTGTCGCCCACCGTGATGTCGGCCTGGCCGCCGCTCTCATCCTCGATGCGGACCTCGGTCGTCAGCCCAGGGAGCGTGCGGCCGCCGATGCTGCCCTGTACGAGCTCGAGGCCCCAGACGCCCGGCCCCTGGAGCCGGGTGGTGAACCAGCCGGTGGCGTCCGTCTCGAAAGGTGCGCTGGGAAGGTCGATCTCCCCGTCCAGCGTGTGGACCCGGAGCGTCGCGCCGCCGATGCCCTGCCCGCGCTCGTCCACCACCCGGCCGTAGAGCGGCGAACCGAGCTCCAGCGCAAAGTTACGAGGGACATCGGTCGTGAAATCGAGATCGGTCTGATACCAGACCGGCGCGATGTCGCCGTCATAAGGCACGACCGACATCGTGTAGCGTTCACCCGCGGGCAGGCTCAGGGTGTAGCTGCCGCCTGCGTCCGCGCTGGCGGTCGCGACCCCACCATCCAGGGCGTTGTCCCGCCACACCTGGAGCGCCGCGTCGAGCGGCGCCAACGTGGTGGGCACGTCTACGCCCCAGCCCGTCGTCACCCACCCGTTCACCTGCCCGCTCACCGTCACCGTCGGCGCCAGCGTCTGTGTCGACGGCTCGGCGTAGTCCTCCGGCAGCAGGATCCGGGACTGGGACAGCAGTCCGGAGCTCGCCGAGGGGGTCACGTCGATCCGTAAGGAGCCCGGTGGAAAGCTGCCCGTCGCGTCGTTGACGGAGCCGGACTTGGCGAACTCGTACGACGACGAGCAGGCCAGGAGGAGGAGCACCGTCATGGCAACACCTCGAGGGGCCAGATGAAGGTGGTGGCCTGGTGCTGGCCGTCGCTCACCTCACAGCGCAGCTCCTGCCCGTCGAGCCGCTCGAGCGGGTCGAGCCAGAGCTGAGAGCCGTGGTCCACCTCCTCCGCGGTAGCCTGGAGGCCGTCGACCGAGAGCGACCAGCGAAAGCCTACTTCGTCCTCGTCGGGATCGACTGCGGCGAGGAAGACCGCCTGACCGAAGGCGCCGATCTGAATCAGCGCTCCGTTGTCGTGCGAGAAGGACACCACTTCGGGCGGCATGTTTTCCTCAAAGTTTGGCATCGGCCCGAAGTAGAACAGGCACGAGCACAACCAGGGCAAGCACAGAACGTGCCACACGCCACGAATAGAGGTAGAACGCCAAATAACCGAGAACAGGCCGCCCAGCTCTCCGGCCATACGAGACACCCGTGTCACGGCGACACCGGCACCGAGGTGGGGATGATCACGGTCTCCCCTCCGTCGGTGGCGCCGATGCTGGCCCGGATCTCCCCGAGAGGCGCGGGGCAGTCGAAGATCACGGGCGTACCCTTGTCGGGATCATCGAGCTCAAAGCTGGCGCCGAAGCCGCTCACGGTCCCGTAGGACGTGGAGCCGACCGTCACGCTGCACGAGCGCGGCATCAACGGGTTGATCGTGAAGGTGACCGGGCGACGGCGGAGCTGTACCGAGAACTCGACGTCCTGGTCGGCCGCGACGGTGAAGCGCTCCTCCCAAGGTTCCGCATGGTCATTCCGCACCATCAGCGTGTGCGTTCCTGGGCTCACCTGCAGCGGCCGCTGGGCAGTGGCGGCCCAGTTGCTGGCGGGGCCCTTACGCGTGTAGCCGACGCGTGCGCCGTCGAGCCAGATCTCGGCCCAGGTCGCGGTGGAGAGCTTCACCACCACCCGAGCGTCCGCAGAGGCCGGGGCCACTGCTGG